>JAUMVG010000006.1 GCA_030530315.1 Clostridia bacterium
GCTGCTGGAGCGGCTGGAGGAGCCGCCAAAGGAGGAACGGCTGCTGGAGGAGCCGAAGGACGACGAACGTCCACTGGAGGAGCCGAAGGAGGAATGTCCCACTCCCCCGGAGGACCAGCTCGAGGAACTCCTGTAGGGGGTGTGGTACACCGTGCGGGTGGGCCGGTAACCGATGCCCATGGGCGGCGGCGGAGGCGGCGGCATGATGACCGCCGTGCGCCTGGCGCGTCTGCCCTTGCTGAGCGATACCACGGTGATGATCAGCACCACGAACAATATCAGCAAAATGAAGTCGAAATATCCGCCGTCGTCGCGGCCGCTCTGGTCGGCCTGGATCCTGCGGGAGCCGTTGTAGCCCCCGAAGTTCTCCACCGCGCTGTTGGCAGAGACGTAGGCCCGGTAGTCGGCCACACCCTGGGCGGTGGTCACATCGGCGTTATAGGTGTCCGAGATGCGGGTGAACACGGCCTCGAAGAACTTCTTCACGCCGCTCTCGTAGTTCTTGGCGGCGAAGTCGTCCTCCAGGTACTGGTCATAGTAGCCCTTGATGGTGCCCGCGGAGAACCTGCTGTTCAGGCCGGAGCCGGGAAGCGCGTAGTAGTCGTCGTCCCCGATGGCAAGCAGCAGCAGGAAGCCGTTGTTCTTGGAGGCGTCGCCGATGCCCCAGTCGTTGAACAGGTCATAGGCATAGTCGTCGATGCTCTCGCGGCCCGTGCTGTCCACCGTGACGACGACGATCTGCGCGCCGCAGGCCTCATACAGCAGCTTGTTGGAGAAGTAGATCTCCCCCTCCAGCGCCTCGCTGAGCACGTTGGCGTTGTCCAGATAGTAGAAATCCGTGCCGGCGGAGACCACCTTCGCCAGCGCCGGGGCGCACAGCAGCGCCAGCAGCAACGCCGCCGACATGAGCACCCTCAGGGATCTTCTGAATTTCATTTTGAACCTCCAAACAGACTTTCGGAGCGCGCTCTCAGCCCTCGAAGGTGTTCAGCGCGCCCTGGCCGCTGATGCCGGCCACCAGGCTTCCGGGGAAGCCCGCGACCAGGCGGTTGAAGCGCGCCGCCAGCCCATGGTACTCGTCGTGTCGGATCAGGTCGTCGCAGCCCCAGAAGTCGTCGTAGGCGACCTTGAAGTTGGTGAAATCACTGCCCTGGACGGCGCGGTACATGGCGTCATACAGGCTGTCCACGGCGGTCTTCATCGCCACGTAGGCCTCATAGCGGGCGTCGATGGATTCCTCCGACGCCAGCGCGTCGGCCAACTCCTCCACCTTGTCGATCACCGGGGAATCCTCCATGTGCAGCCGTGCCTCGGAAACCATCAGCCGGGCGTTCTCCGCGGCGGAGTCCAGATAGGCGTCCATGCTGTGGCGGGTGGACAGGCTGGTGTCGGCGCCGCGATCATAGACCGTCAACACCTTGGCGCGCTCCCGGGCAAGCCCAATGCTGCCGAACCCGAAGATGCTCACCAGCACGCAGACCGCCAGCACCACGACGGCCACCTTTCGATTTTCCGAAAAACGCATATCGACCGCTCCTCTCGCCGCCCGGCAGCGCCTGCGCGCCTCCGATGCGGAACAGATTCAACGATGGCCGTCCCCCGCCGCACCTTAAGGCGCGGCGGAAGGGACGACCGCAAATGGCAGGCTATCAGGGACGGACCTCCAGGATCTTCGCCCGCAGCTCGCCCTCGATGCTGGCCAGCTCGGCCTCGGCGGCGCGGCGCTTCTCCTTGCCCTGCTGCTGGATCTCGAGCACCTCATCCATGGTGTCGATGAGCAGCTTGTTGGTGTGCTTCAGGGTCTCGATGTCCACCATGCCGCGCTCGGCCTCCCTGGCGGTCTCGACGGTCGCCATGTGCAGCTTCTCGGCGTTCTTGGTGAGCAGGTCGTTGGTCAGGTCGGTCACCGCGCGCTGCGCCTTCATGGCGTTCTCGGTGTGGGCCAGGCCCAGGGCCAGCACCATCTGGCTCTTCCACAGCGGGATGGTGTTCACCAGGGAGGTCTGGATCTTCTCGGCCATGATCTGGTTGCTGGACTGGATCAGGCGGATCTGGGGCGCCATCTGGATGGAGATGTTGCGGGTCAGCTCCAGGTCATACAGCTTCTTTTCGAAGCGATCCGCCTTGTCGGCCAGGTCCTTGGCCGCTTGGGCATCCTCGGGCAAGCCGGAGGCCGCCGCCTTGTCGCGGGCCGCCTGCACCTCGGTGGCGCGGAAGGACTCCAGGCGCTTCTTGCCGGCCACGATGTACATGGACAACTCCTTGAAGTACACCAGGTTCTGGTCGTACAGCTTGTCCAGCATGGCGATATCCTTCAGCAGCTGAATCTGATGCTGCTCCAGGCCCTCGACGATCTTGTTGACGTTGACCTCGGTGTGGTCGTACTTCGCCTTCAGCAGCTCCAGGTTGTTGACCTGCTTCTTGAACAGGCCGAACAGGCCGCCCTTCTCCTCCTTGTCGGTGTCGAAGTTCTTCAGCTCCACCACCAGGTTGGAGATCATGTTGCCGACCTCGTCCAGGTCCTTGGTCTGCACGTTCTTCAGGGCCGCGTCGGAGAACTGGGAGATGTTCTGCTGGGCGGCGGCGCCGTAGGAGAACACCAGGTTGCTGTCGCGCACGTCGATCTTCTCGGCGAACTCGTCGATCATCTGCTGCTCTTCGTCGGAGAAGCTCTGCATCTGCAGGGTCGCCTGCTGCACTTCCTTCTGCACATTGGCTTCAGCCTGCTCCAGCGCCTCGGTCGCCTGCACAGCCGCCTGAACGGCGCTGTCCAGCTCGTGCTTGTTCTCGTCCTCGAAGGGTTCCAGGGTGAGCTTGATTCCGTCTGCCATGATGATTACCTCCTACATTATTCCTGTCGTATGGGTTGTGGAATGAACTTGCTGTCAGTGACCTCCGAGGGTCAGCTTGATGCCCTCCTTGGTGGTCTTCTCGGTTTCGGCCGGAGCCTTCGCCGCGCCGCCCGCGGCCTGCTTCGCCGTGTCGGTGACGGCCTCGTAGATGGAGTTCATCTCCGTCTTGATCAGGTTGTCGCCGGTGAGCATGGTCTGCATCACCTTGATCTCGGCGTCGATGTCCATCTCGTCGTCCTTGTACAGGTTGTCCGCGCACTTGTCGAAGGCGTCGGCGGCCAGGCCGAGGCTGCTCTCGATGGTGCGCATCGCGGACTGGATGTTTTCGCCCTTGGTGGAGGCGTTCATCAGCACCTGGTACTGCTCCATCAGCTTTTCAGAGGTGGGCAGGTAGTAGTTCATGAAGCGGCGCACCAGCGCAACCTTGCGCGGGTCGCGGCCCAGCTCCCTGAAGATCTGCTCGCCTGAGGTGTACATCCTGTCCAGGTTCCGGCTGATCTCCGGGTCCGGAATGGCCTCGTTGGCCTTGCGCAGGTTTTCCAGGCGCTCCCGGGCCTTGGCGATCTCCCGGTCCACGGCCGCGTCGCCGGTCTCGATCTTCTCCTGGACTTCAACGTCGCGCCCCGGGAACAGCTTGCTCGTCCCGAAATAGGCCGCCGCCGACAAAGCCGCCGTCACCAGCAGCCCGCCGATGCCCAGCAGGAACTTCGGGGCGATGAGCCCCACCAGCAGCCATACCGCCGCCGCGATATAGATTGGAATCGCCGACTTGAAGTGTACCTTCTTCATCGCAATGCCTCCTGTCCGCCTGTATCATATTTATTGTACGTCATTTTGCCGCCATTGACAAGCGTTCCACGCCAAAAGGCGGAAATTTTGCCCTCAACCGTCCGTCTCCGGGGCCGTGATGTCCAGCTCCACCGGGCAGTGGTCGCTGCCCATGACCTGCGGGTGGATCTTCGCGTCGACCATCCTCTCCTCCAGCTTCCGGGAGACGATGAAGTAGTCGATGCGCCACCCCGCGTTCCTGGAGCGCGCGCCGCCGATGTAGCTCCACCAGCTGTAGGCGCCGGTGACCTCCGGGTAGAAGTGGCGGAAGCTGTCGATGAAGCCCGCCTCCAAAAGCTCGGTCATCTTGCCGCGCTCCTGGTCGGTGAAGCCCGCGTTCATGCGGTTGGTCTTGGGGTTCTTCAGGTCGATCTCCTCGTGGGCCACGTTCAAATCGCCGGTGAGGATCACGGGCTTGACCGCATCCAGCTTCACCAGGTAGTCCCTGAAGTCGTCTTCCCACTGCATGCGGTAGTCCAGCCGCTTCAATTCGTTCTGGGAGTTCGGCGTGTAGCAGCACACCAGGTAAAACGCCTCGAATTCGCAGGTGATCACGCGGCCCTCGTGGTCATGCTCGTCGATGCCGATGCCGTATTGAACGGACTTCATCGGCACCCTGCTGAACACCGCCGTGCCGGAATAGCCCTTTTTGTCGGCGCAATAGAATACCTGTTCGTAGCCCGGCAGGTCCACGTCGCACTGGCCCTTCTGCATCTTGATCTCCTGCAGGCAGATCACGTCCGCGTCCAGCGCGGCGATGCTTTCATAGAAGCCCTTCTTGATCACCGCCCTCAGGCCGTTGACGTTCCAGGATATCATTTTCATGAAGATAACACCGTCCAAGCCGATTCTGTAATATTTCCGCTGTATCATGGAACCATAATACACCATTGTATTTGGATTATAGCACAAAAAAGTCATTTTGCCAACACATTTCAGCCAGGAGATGAATTTTGTATGGATTTCAGCGAAAAGGCCCGCCTGGCCGAGCGCGCGGCCCGCGCCGCGGGCGAGATGCTGGAGCACCACGGCGCCTTCACGGTGCGCCGCAAGAGCGAGAACGACTTCGTGACGGAGATGGACTTCAAGAGCGAATCCCTGATCCGCGAGGCGCTGCTTTCCGCCTGCCCCGAGGACGAGTTCTTCGGCGAGGAGACCGGCGGCGCGTCCAGGGCCGAGGGCCGCTGGGTGGTGGACCCCATCGACGGCACGGCCAACTTCATGCGCGGCCAGCGGCTGTACACCATCTCCATCGCCTACGAGCACGCCGGCGAGCTGGTCGTGGGCTGCGTCTACTGCCCCGGCACGGAGGAGCTGTTCCTGGCCGAGCGCGGCAAGGGCGCGACGCTGAACGGCAGGCCCATCCATGTCTCCGGCGTGGACGCGCTGCGCAACAGCCTGATCCACCTGGGCTTTGGCCACCGGGACCCCAAATGCCTGGAGCGCACGCTGGCCCTGTTTCCCCGCATGATCGCCTCCATCAGCGACGTGCGCCGCTCCGGCACCGCCGCCTACGACGTGTGCTCCGTGGCCGCCGGCCGGGCGGAGGCCTTCGTGGAGCTGGGGCTGAACCTGTACGACTACGCCGCGGGCTACGTGATCCTCACCGAGGCCGGCGGGCGCTTCTCCGGCTGGGACGACGGCGAGGACGGCCTTGCCTCCGGCAACGTGGTCGCCACCAACGGGCTTCTCCACGAGGCGGTTCGGGGCCTGCTGAGGGGCTGACGCCGCGATTCTTTACCCGGCGGGGCTTGACGTTCGCCGGCAATTTGGCTATAATGGCTCCATCAGCGATGACCGGGAGGAGTAAGCGACCATTCCCCACCCCGAGAGAGGCGGACACGGCTGGAAGCCGCCGGTGGGAGATCGCCGAAGCGTGCGCCCGGGAGCTTTCGCGCCGAACACGTATAGGCGCGGACGGTTCGCCCCGTTACCGGCGATCGAGTAAAAAACAGAGTGGAACCGCGGCCACGCCTCTGTCAAGGGGGCATGGCCGCGTTATTTTGCCCGCGCCGCAAGCGGCACCGGGCGACATCAGGAGGAAGAAGCCATGAAGCAGATGATGATCTACAACACGCTGTCCCGCAAGAAGGAACCCTTCGTACCGGTGCATGAGGGCAAGTGCGGCATCTATGCCTGCGGCCCCACGGTCTACAACTATTTCCACATCGGCAACGCCCGCCCGTTCATCATCTTTGACACGCTGCGCCGGTTCATGACCCACCTGGGCTACGAAGTGACCTTCGTTCAGAACTTCACGGACATCGACGACAAGATGATCAAGCGGGCCAACGAGGAGGGCACCACCGTCGAGGCCATCGCCAACAAGTACATCGAGGAGTATTTCAAGGACGCCGAGGCCATCGGCGTGCGCAAAGCGGACGTGCATCCCCGGGCCACCAAGCACATCGGCGAGATCATCGGCCTGATCAAGAAGCTGGAGTTCAAGAGCCTGGCCTATCGCGCCGAGAACGGCGACGTCTACTTCGATACCCAGGCCTGGCGCAGCAACTACGGCAGGCTCATCGGCCAGGACCTGGACGACCTGGAGTCCGGCGCCCGCGTGGAGGTGGGCGACGTGAAGCGCCACCCGATGGACTTCGCGCTGTGGAAGGCGAAGAAGCCCGGCGAGCCCTTCTGGAAGAGCCCCTGGGGCGAGGGCCGTCCCGGCTGGCACATCGAGTGCTCCGCCATGTCCATGAAGTACCTGGGCGAGACCTTCGACATCCACTGCGGCGGCGTGGACCTGATCTTCCCCCATCACGAGAACGAGATCGCCCAGTCCGAGGGCGCCACGGGCAAGCCCTTCGCCAAGTACTGGATGCACAACGGCCACATCAACGTGGACAACAAGAAGATGTCCAAGTCCGCGGGCAACTTCTTCACCGTGCGGGACATCTCCAAGGAATTCGACCCCGAGGTGGTGCGCATGTTCATGCTCTCCGCCCAGTACCGCAGCCCCATCAACTTCTCCCGCGACCTGATGGAACAGGCCAAGGCCGGCCTGGAGCGCCTGTACACCGCCCGCAACAACGCCCTGTTCGCCCTGGACCACGCCCCGGACCGGGAGCTGAACGCCGAGGAGCAGGCCTTTGTCGAGCGCAGCAAGGGCTTTATGGACCAGTTCGACGACGCCATGTGCGACGACCTGAACACCTCCGAAGCCATGGGCGTGCTGTTCGAGTACGTGCGCGACATGAACACCGCGCTGGCCGACGCCAAGCAGCCCTGCAAGGCCGCCATCGAAGCCGGACTCGCGGCGCTGAACACCATGGCCAGCGACATCCTGGGTCTGCTGATGAAGGAGGCCGACACCGTGCCCGAGGACATCAAGGCGCTGGTCCAGGCCCGCGTGGAGGCCAAGAAGGCCAGGGATTTCGCCGAGGCCGACCGCATCCGCGCCGAGGTCCTGGAGAAGGGCTACGTCATCGAGGACACCCCGAAGGGCCCCAAGGTCAAGAAGGCGTAAGGGTAAAAAGGACAAAGCGACGGCAAACAGACTGCCGTCGCTTTTTGTGCCGCGCGAATTTCAAATATCGGGTTTCTTTATGAATCTTATGGGAGTAAACGAAGTAATCCTTGACTGGCCTCTGTCAATGCCGTCAGCAGACATAGCGCACAGGCTCCTTGCTTCGCAATGCTTGCGCGGACATCGCGCTCAGAGGAACAGGTTTTTCGATTTGTTGTCATCCTGAGCGAAAGCGAAGGATCTTACGCTTGAAATTTGAATCCAATATTCCCCCTTCATATGCCTCAGCACTTCCACTCAGCGGCCAGCCTTTCGGCGTTGTCGCTCTGCATCAGCACACCCTTCCAGGGCTCGGCGTTGGTGAAGCAGATGAACCCGATCTCCGTGCCCACGGGAACCTTGCGCTCCAGCGTCGCCTGGATGCGCCTGCCCAGCACCGCCAACACCGGTTCAAGCAGACCCCGGTCGGTTATCGTTTCCAGCGCCGCGTCGGTGGTCACGCAATTGAGGATGGCTCTCAGCAATTCGATGTCCCCGCAGCACTCCAGGGCGCAGGCGATCAATGTCTCCATGCGCCCGTCGCCGTAGGCCGAATGGGTGTTATGCAGGCCGATGCCCAGCTTCACCAGCTTTCCGATGTGCCCCACCAGCAGGATGCGCTTGAAGCCATAACCGACCGCGGCCTCGATGCCGTCGCCAATGAAGTTGCTGACGGAGACCTGCCGGGACATGTCGAGCCCCAGGGTCTCCCGGGCGAAGGTTTCTCCGTAGTTTCCGGGGCACAGCAGCACGCCCTTGTGGCCCGCCGCGGACAGCACGCTCAGCTCCAGCCTGATGGTGTCCACCAGCGCGGCGTTGCTCATGGGCTCCACGATGCCGGTGGTACCGATCACCGAGATGCCGCCCACGATGCCGATTCGCGGATTGAAGGTCTTTTTGGCCAGCTCGGCCCCGTCCGGGATGGATACGGTGATCTTCATGCCGCCGGTATAGCCGTTTTCCGCGCTGATCGCCTCCACCGCCTCGGCGATCATCCGCCGCGGGGTGGAATTGATGGCCGCCGCGCCCACGGGCTGGTCCAGCCCCTCCTTGGTGACGCGGCCCACGCCCTCGCCGCCGTCGATTACAATACCGACGTCGGTTTTTTCCGCTGTCACATAGACCAATATGCCGTTGGTGATATCCGGATCGTCGCCGCTGTCCTTCTGCACGGCACAGCGGGCAAAGCTTTCCCCGATCTCCGGATTCAGGATCTCAAGGGTCAGCCGGATCCCCTTGGGGGTGTCCAGCGCGACCTCCTCAACCACCTGTCCGGTCAGCAGCATCCGCGCCGCCGCCTTGGCCGCTCCCGCCGCGCAGGAGCCGGTGGTATAGCCGCAGCGCATGGTCTTGCCGTTCTTGGTAATGTAGTGGCGAAGCACACTCCCACCCCACAATCGTCATGGTTGGACACAGATGAGGAGAGTCTATCTAACTCATTCCGTCCCTCACCAGCACAATCCAATTCCCAATTCCCAATTCCCATCTCATCTTCCCAGCATGTACAGCAGCGCGTTGCAAATCGCCGCCGCCACGTTGCTGCCGCCCTTGCGGCCCCGGGCCACGATGTAGGGCACGTCGGCGGTCATGATGAACTCCTTGGACTGCACCACGTTCACGAACCCCACCGGCACGCCGATGACCAGCTTCGGGTCCAGCCTGCCCTCCGAGATCATCTCGTAGATGTGGATCAGCGCCGTGGGAGCGTTGCCGATGGCGAAGATCAGCGGCCGGTCCAGCTTCGCGGCCTTCTCCATGGCCTGCACCGCGCGGGTGGTGCCGCTGTTCTTCGCGGCCTCGGCCACATCGGGATCGCCGATGAAGCAAAACGCCTCGCCGCCGTGCTTCGCCAGGGCCTTCTTGTTGATGCCGGACATGGCCATGGTGGTGTCGGTCACGATGGCCGCCCCGCCGCGGATGGCGTCCAGAGCCTTCTCCAGCACGCCCTCCGAAAAGCACAGCGTATCCGCGTAGTCAAAATCGGCGGTGGTGTGGATGACCCGCTTGATGATGGGCGCCAGTTTCTCGTCGATGGGATGCGGCAGCTCCTGCCCGATGATCTCAAAGCTGCGGGCCTCGATCTCCATGGGTGCGACCCGTTCAAGTTCAATCTTCATTCGCGTCCTCCCGCCGCTGCATGGCGGCTATGTAAATGGGATTCAGGCCCGCCATCAGGTGATAACGCCCCGCCTTGCGGCTGCGGGCCAGGTTCATCTGCACCACCTCGGCGTCTTCAAGCCCAAACCTCCTGATGATCTCCGCGATCTCCCCCACGGATTCCAGCGCGATAGCATTGACGACGATCCGGGCTCGAGGATTCTTTTCCAGCACCGCCGCGATGATCTCCGCCATGTTCCCGCTGGACCCGCCGATGAACACATGGGTCGGCGCGGGCAGGTCCGCGAGGGCCGCCGGAGCCTCGCCCCGGACGACCGTCAGGTTCCGCAGGGCGAACTTGCCGGCATTCCTGCCGATCAGGTCGGCGGCGTCCTCCCGGCACTCCACGGCATACACCTGTCCCTTCGGACACAGCAGCGCAGCCTCCACGGACACCGAGCCGGTCCCGGCGCCCACGTCCCACACCACGGCGTCCTCGGTCAGCCTCAGCTTGGAAACGGAGACCGCCCGCACCTCGCTCTTGGTCATGGGCACGGCCCTGCCGTTCTCCCCCATGTCCCTGAGGAACGCCTCGTCCGGCAGTCCCACGGGCAGCGGCCGGGGCCGCGCCGGGCACTCGATCAAGAGGGCGCTCAGCGGCGCGCAGTCGGTATCCTTCAGCTCCAGCGCGGTTCCCCGAAGGACGACCTCGTCGGGATAGGACAGCCGCTGGCCCACGGACAGCTTCGCCTCCCCGAGGCCCGCGTCGATCAGGTCCGCGCACACCCGGCGCAGGGCGTCCGCCCCGTCAGTCAGCGCGAACACCTTGCCGTGCTTCAGTACCTCCGGCACCACGGAGCCCGCGCGGCCGTGCAGCGACAGCACGCGAGCGTCGTCCCAGTTGGTCTGGACCCGGGCGCACAGCACCTGCAGCGAGCTGAGCCCGGGGATCACCCGGACCCTGTGGCCCTCCAGCAGCGGCAGCAGCTTTTTCGTGCCGCTGAAAAAGCCGGAATCGCCGGACATGGCCACCGCCACGCGCCGGTGCTCCGGGTGGGCCGCGATGCAGGCGGCGATCTTCGCCGGGGCGATCTCCGCGTAACAGGGCTTGCCGTACCGGGCCGCGGCCTCCAGCATCCGGGAAGCCCCGATCACGCAGTCGCATTCCCGCAGGGCCTTCTCCGCCTCCAGCGTCAGCGTCTCCGGCGCGCCCATGCCGATGCCCACCACGTCGATCTCCCGCGCGTCCCTCAGGCCGTAGCGCTCCGTAAGCCACGCGGCAACCTGGGCGTAGCTCATGCCGCCGGGCTGCTCGGGCCTGCCGATGACCACGCACCGGGCCCCGGCGAGGCGCGCCGCCTCCAGCTTGTCCCGGAAGCCGCCGCTGTTCCCGGAGTCCTTGGTCACCAGCCACGCGGCGTTGATTGCCTTCAGCGTCGCCACGTTCATCTCCACGGAGAAGGGGCCCTGCATGGCGATGATGTGGGAGGGCGCGAAGCCCGCCGCCGCGCAGGCGTCCAGGGACGCGGGCATCGGCAGCACCCGAGCGTAGAAGCGCTCCCTGTAGTCCGCCACGCCGGTGTAGGGCGCCAGCTCCTTGCTCCCGGTGGCCAGCAGCGCGTTGCCGGGCTGCCCTGCCAAAAAATCCGCCGCGCCCTGGATGGAGTCCACATAGACCGCGCCGGCCGCCTCCGCGCCGCCGTCCCGGTTCAGGCGCAGATACGACGTGCCGGTGGCCGCGCAGGCCCCGGCGATGAACCCGGAGACCTGGGTGGCGTAGGGATGGGTGGCGTCGATCACCGCGTCGAATCGGCGTTCGGCGAACAGCGCCTCCATCTGCCCCTGGTCCAGCCGGCCTGCGGAGACCTCCACGTTCTCAGCCTCGGGGATCAGCGTCTCGCCGTAGTCGGTGGCCACGCAGGCCAGCACCCGCACCGGCTGCCCGGCCAGGAGCTCCGCCAGCCGCCGGCCCTCGGTCGTGCCCGCGAAGATGCAAAGCTCAGACATCCCGATACCCCCTGGGCGTGACCATCTTCCCGTCGATCACCTTCGTGCGGGAATTGCCGATGAACACCGTCGTGAACATGTCCGCCTCGTAGTCCTTCAGCGCCTCCAGCGTCATCACCTCGGTGGCCTCGCCCTCGCGGCCGATGTTGCGCACCACGCCGCACACCGTCTCCGGCTTCGCGTGGCGCAGCAATATCTCGCAGGCGCGGCGCAGGTAGTCCTTGCGCTTCATGCTGCTGGGGTTGTAGAGCGCGATGCCGAAGTCGCCCATGGCGGCGCACTCCAGCCGCTTCTCGATGCTCTCCCAGGGCGTCAACAGGTCGGACAAGCTGATGACCGCGAAGTCGTGGGTCAGCGGCGCGCCCAACCGGGCAGCGCCGGAGGTGGCCGCCGTCAGGCCGCCGACGACCTCCACCTCGATGGAGGCATCCTCGCCCCGCAGCTCATAGATCAGGCCCGCCATGCCATAGATGCCCGCGTCGCCGGAGCAGATCATCGCCACGTCCCGGCCCTCGCGGGCCATGTCCAGCGCCATGCGGCAGCGGTCCACCTCCCGCCGCATGGGCGTGGTGAAGAATTCCTTTCCCGGGAAGTGTTCCTTCACCAAATCCACATAAACGTGATAACCCACGATCACATCGCAGGCGTTCAGCGCGTCCACCGCGCGCACCGTCATCTCACGATAGTCGCCCGGGCCGATGCCCACCACGCGAATCTTAGCCAAAGTCAATCCCCCATTCCAGCTCCGCCACCGCCACGGTCACGCCGTTCTCGGCGGTCTTGGGCACGATGATCCTTCCGCCGGAGGCCGCCGCCGCGCGCTCGCACACGTTGTCGACCCCCACGGTGTTCCGCACAAATTCCGATTTTGAAAACGTTCCCGGCACGGCGTTCAGCCGCTCCGCCGAATAAAAGGCCAGAGGCCAGCCGTGGGCCGAGCAGCAGGCGATCAGCCCGGGCTCGTCCGACTTCACGTCGATGGACGCCGCCTCCGCCACCGCCTCGAGGCGCAGGCCGCGCGCCTTGAAAACCCCTTGGACCGCCGCCTCGATGGTCTCGGCTGGCGTGCCCCGGCGGCACCCGATGCCCAGCCGCAGCGCTCGGGGCGCCAGCAGCAGCGTGTTTTCAAAGGGCTGCCGGTCGCGCACGGACACGCAGATGCCCAGCTCCCCGGATTCACCCCAGACCAGCCCGTCCGGCAGCGACGACGCGTCCACCGGCACATCCGCGCAGAAGGGCACGGGATGGGTCAGTATCTCCGCCGAGACCCGCTTGGCCAGCGCCATGCTGGAGATGGCCATGTTGCGCTCCGCCGCCCAGGCGTCCACGGAGAACTTCCCGTTGACGTCGGTGGCCGTGGTGACCACGGGCGTCGCGCCCAGCGCTTTGGCCAGCCGGTTTGCCAGCCGGTTCGCGCCTCCGATGTGCCCGGAGAGCAGCGATATGACAAACTGCCCCGCTTCATCCACACAGAGCACCGCCGGGTCGCTGAGCTTGCTGGCCACGTGCGGCGCGATGGCGCGAATGGCGATGCCGCAGGCCCCCACGAACACCAGCGCGTCCCGGTCGAACACCGAGCCGGCGTACTCCGAAAGGCCGCCCGCGTAAGCCGCGAAGCGCGTATCCTCCAGCTTTTTCGCCGTCCGAAGGAGGATGTCGCCCTCAAGGGCCTCCGCGATCCTCAGCGCCGTGGCCTTGCCCCGTTCGGTGAACGCGAAGACGACCGCCTTCATCGCTCCGCCTGCCGGAACTCCGTGGTGAAGCCCGGGTCGTACAGCTTCGAGCGCTCGTATTCATGGCCCAGGAAGTCCCCCACCACGATCAGCGAGGTCTTGGTCAATCCGTTGTCGCGCACCGTCTGCCCCAGGGTGCCTACGGTGCAGCGGAACACGCGCTCGTCGGGCCAGGTGGCCTTGTAAACGACGGCCGCCGGGGTCTCCGGGGAATAGCCGCCCTCGATCAGCTCCCTCTGGGCGTCGTCCGCCAGGGAGGTGGTCAAAAACAGCACCATCGTCGCCCTGTGCTGGGCGAAGGAGCGGATGCTCTCCCGGTCCGGCACGGGGGTTCGGCCCGCCGCGCGGGTGATGATCACCGACTGGGACACCTCCGGTAGCGTATACTCCGCCTTCAGCGCCGCCGCCGCGCCGCAAAACGCGCTGACGCCGGGGCACACATCATACCCGATGCCCAGCGCCTCCAGCGCGTCGAACTGCTCGCGGACCGCGCCGTAGATGCTGGAGTCGCCGGTGTGCAGGCGCACGGTGGTCTTCCCCGCCGCCTCCGCGGCCTTGATGATGTCGATGACCTGCTCCAGCGTCAGCTTCGCGCTGTCGTGGATCTCGCATTCAGGCCGGGCGTATTTCAGCACCTCCGGGTTCACCAGGGAGCCCGCGTAGATGATCACGTCCGCCTCCGACAGCAGCCGCGCGCCGCGCACCGTGATCAGGTCCGCCGCGCCGCTGCCCGCGCCCACAAAATGCACCATGTGCAACACTCCTTTGATGCGGGAAAGCCCGCGATTTGTCTTGACTAAATTTAAGTTTATCACAGACAAAGGCCCGTGTCAACGCGGACAGGCGCATTGACACGGGCGGCGGCAGAGATGTATACTGGTTTTATCCCATCACACGGAGGGCATCGGCATGACCTTTGAAGACAAGCGGCTGGAGTGGGCCGCGGAGCTGCAATTCCTCTCCCAGTGCGCCCTGGCCTACTGCCAGGACAAGTACGACATCGAGCGCTTCCAGCGCATCCGGGAGATCTCCGTGGAGATGGCCGCCGCCGTGGCGGGCTTGCCGGTGGATGATGTCAAGGACGTGTTCTGTGCCGGGTCCGGCTACCAGACCCCGAAGCTGGACACCAGGGCGGCGGTACTGCGCGACGGCAGGCTGCTGCTGGTTCAGGAGGAGGACGGCCGCTGGGCGCTGCCCGGCGGCTGGGTGGACTACGACCTGACGCTCCGCGAAAACGCCGCGAAGGAAGTGCTGGAGGAGGCGGGCATGGTCGTGCGCCCGGTGCGGGTGATCGCCCTCCAGGACCACAACCGCCGCAACAGCACCCGGTATCCCTTCAACATCTGCTCCGCGTTTATACTGTGCGAGTACGTCTCCGGCGCGTTCACCCCAAACATGGAGACCGTCGCCTGCGGCTTCTTCGGCCCGGAGGAGATCCCCTCTCCCCTCGCCACCGGCAAGACCACCCGGGAGCAGATCGACATGTGCTTCGGCGCCGCGGCGGACCCGGGCTGGGTGACGCAGTTCGACTGAACCCGGGATTGTTCCGCGCGTCGAGCGTGCCGGGAAAGACCAGAAAAGAAAAGATCCTTCACTGCGTTCAGGATGACCGCACAAGCTGTGCAATCCCGCCATCCCGGGCGAAGCGAAGGATCTTCTCTCGTCATGCCTCGGGATGCCGACAGCGGTTTGCCCGCCATCCCGGGCGAAGCGAAGGATCTTCTTTCGTCGTGCCCGTAATACTGACGACGGTTTGCCAGTCATCCTGAGCGAAGCGAAGGATCTTATATTTTGATCAGGTTTTTCTGCCCCTCAGTCTTCCTTTTTCCAGGCGTGGAAGGCGGTCTTGTTGATGTCCAGCAGCGCCGCCTTGCGGCCGGAGAAGGTCTTCTCCATGATCTTGTAGATCATCTCCACGGGCACCACGGGCGCCACGCTCACCAGCGCGCCCAGCATCACGGTGTTGGCCGTGCGGGCGTTGCCCAGCTTCATGGCGATGTCGTTGGCGGGCACATAGTAGACATTGATGTCGTCCCGGGTCGCCTTCTGCTCGATCAGGGAGCTGTTGACGAACAGGTTCCCGCCGGGCTTGACCAGCGATTCAAACTTGATCAGCGAGGGCAGGTTCATCACCACCACGTCGTCCGCCTCGTAGATCAGCGGGCAGCTGACAGGCTTGTCCGGGCTGATGACCACGGTGCAGTTCGCGGTGCCGCCTCGCATCTCCGGGCCGTAGGAGGGCAGCCAGGTGGCGTTCATGTCGGCGTACATCGCCGCGTAGGTCAGCATCTGGCCCATCGTGAGTACGCCCTGTCCGCCGGAACCGGCAAAGAACAGCTTCGTCGCCGCCATGTCACTCAGCCTCCTTCCCAAGGTCCTTGTAGACGCCCAGCGGATAATAGGCCATCATGTTCTCCTCCAGCCAGTCCATGGCCTTGGCCGGGGTGAGGCCCCAGTTGGTCGGGCAGATGGAGAGCATCTCCACGAAGGTGAAGCCCTTGCCGCTCAGCTGGTATTCGAAGGCCTTGCGCACGGCCTTCTTCGCCGCGCGGATGTGGGCCGGGGAGTTCAGCGCCACGCGCTCGATGTAGATCGGGCCATCCAGCGTGGCCAGCAGCTCGCAGATCTTCAGCGGCATGCCGGCCTGTTCCCGGGTGCGGCCGTCCACGCAGGTGGTGGAGCGCTGGCCGATCAGGGTGGTCGGGGCCATCTGGCCGCCGGTCATGCCGTAGATGCCGTTGTTGATGAAGAACGTGGAGAATTTCTCGCCGCGGGCCGCCGCGTGGACGATCTCGCCCATGCCGATGGAGGCCAGGTCGCCGTCGCCCTGGTAGGTGAACACGACCTTCTCCGGGTGGACCCTGCGGATGCCGGAGGCCACCGCCGGGGCGCGGCCGTGGGCCGCCTCGCACATATCGACGTTCATGAACTGGTGCGCCACGACGGAGCAGCCGATGGGCGCGACGCCCAGCGTCTTGCCCAGCAGGCCCATCTCATCCAGCGTCTCCATGATGATGCGGTGTGCGACGCCGTGGGTGCAGCCGGGGCAATAGCTGGTGCTGACGGGCAGCATGCCCTTCGTTACGGTAAATACAGGTTTCATCGCACTTCCTCCAGTATCTTCTTCGTCTTTTCGACGACCTCCAGAGAGGTCGGCAGCATGCCGCCCACGCGGTGGATCAGCTTCACGGGCACGCGGCCGCGCACGCCCAGCTTGATGTCCTGGAGCATCTGGCCCATGCTCAGTTCCACGGAGATGACCGCCTTGGTCTTGCCGGAGAGCTTGTCAAAGGCCGAATAGGGATAGGGCCACAGGCTGATGGGCCGGATCAGGCCGGCCTTGACGCCCTGGGCTTCCAGCAGCTCCATGGCCTCGCGGGCCAGGCGCGCCATGGTGCCGAAGGCCACGAACACGACCTCCGCGTCCTCCAGGCCCTCGCACTCCACGCGCTCGAGTTCCCGCTCCATCTCGGCGTATTTCTCGTACAGGTGCTCGACGTGGGCCTCCAGCACCTCGGGCTGCAGGCGCAGACTCTTGACCACGCTGCGCTCGCCCTTCTCGCTGCCGGAGATCGCCCAGGGCTTCGCCGCGGGGATCGTGGCGCTGGTCAGCGCCTCCTTCGGCTCGGGCAGCACCACGGGCTCCATCATCTGTCCCATCAGGCCGTCGGCCAGCACCATCACGGGGTTGCGGTACTTGTCGGCGATGGAGGGCGCCTCGTAGAGGATGTCCACGGCCTCCTGGATGGAGGCGGGGGCGAACACGGGAATGCGATAGTCGCCGTTGCCGCCGCCGCGGGTGACCTGGTTGTAGTCCGCCTGGCCGGGCTGGATGGAGCCGATGCCCGGGCCGCCCCGGGACACGTTCAGCAGCGTCACCGGCACCTCGGCGCCGCACAGGAAGCTCATGCCCTCCTGCATCAGCGCGATGCCCGGGGACGACGAAGAGATGAAGCCGCTGCCGCCGGCGGCGCCGCAGCCATAGGCCATGTTGATGGCGCCCAACTCGCTCTCCGCCTGGAGGAACCTGCCGCCCCGCTTGGGCAGTTCGCGGCTCATGAACTCGGGGATCTCGCTCTGCGGGGTGATGGGATAGCCGAAGTAGAAGCGCACGCCGCCGCGGATGACGGCCTCGGCAAAGGCTTCGTTGCCCTTCATCAATACCTTCTCGCTCATGCTTCCCCCTCCTCCAGCTGGTAGATCTCAATTGCGCAGTCCGGGCACACCGTGGCGCAGCTCTGGCAGCCGATGCACTTCTCCTGGTCGATGATCGTGGCCGGACAGTAGCCCTTGGCGTTCACCTGCGTGTCCATCTCGATGATCTTCTTCGGGCAAAAGCTGCGGCACAGCTCGCAGCCCTTGCAGCGCTCCCGATCAAAGACAACCCTGAACCTCTTTGCCATTCTATAGCCTCCCTTGTATTGTGGGCATTGCCCATAGGCTTTGGGCCATCGGAAACCTGAATCACAGAATCGACGGAACAGCGCTCGCCGTCTTCAATTCCCAATTCTCAATTCCCAATTCCCAATTACTTGTCGATCCAGTCTGGCCTCATATACAGCCCCAGCGGCATAAGGTGCTCGTACCGGCCCTCCACATCCTCCGCGGGCACGATGCCCTCGGGATAGGTGTCGCACCACAGGAATCGCCCGGTGGCCTCGCACAGCCTGAGGCACAGCTCGTGTCCCCGGGCCACGCACGCCGCGTCGGTCTCCCTCAGCAGGTGGCAGTTGTTGATGATGCCGTCGATGCGCCGGCCGGTCTTGGCCTCGATGGCCTCCATATGGGCCAGCGCGCCCTCCAGGTCCCGGGTCTCCGGGCGGTTGGCGTTGACGACGATCAAAAACAGCGCGTCCTCCGGGCCGAGGTACTTTCCGAACTGGTTCAGCACCACCGCGCCGGAGTCGTTGCCGCCCACGTCCACGATTACCCGGCAGCCCGCGTCCTCCAGCGGCGCTCGGATGTTCGCGCCCAGGGCCGGCAGTTCCGCCGTGATCTCGTGATCGTAGGCATTGCCGTACACGCCCACGCCCGCGCCCTCCAGCAGCTCGCGCCGCTCCCGGGAGCGAAAGTAGGGGTTGGCGATGTCCAGGTCGATCAGCGCCAGGCGCTCGTAGGGGCCAAAGCCCCGCCGCGCGAGGCGCATGGCCAGGCTGACGCAGAACTCCGTCTTGCCACTGCCGTAGTGGCCGGTGACCACCAGGATGCGCCGGTCCGGCTCCCGAATGCCGTCAAAACGATTCAAATCCGCCTCGCCGTCCTCTCACAAGCGCCCCGGGGCGTGTTCCGGGTCTCGGCGCGGGCCGAAGCCGCTTCGGCATCGCGCCCACCGGCAGCATTTCCAATAATTTATCAGCTTTGCCCGCGCTTGTCAAGTCCGCTAAGCGCATCATAATTTGTATTTTCTGTATTTTTATGCACTTCACAATCGCAAATCGTGTTGCAATCACAATCTTAACACGGCGGGGGTTTGACAAAACCGGCACAAAGTGATAGAATGACCGCAATCGAATATTTCTCAAAGGCAATGACGAAGACGGCGGAGTTTCCCCTGCGTCCAGAGAGCCGGTCACCTGCTGCAAGACCGGTCGCAGAGCGCTCGATCGCCCATCCCTTCCGAGCCGGAGGTCCGAAAGCCGTTCAAGGGCGAACGCGCAAGTAGGCGCCTCCCGTGAAAGCTGCGTAAAAGCTTAGGGCTTGTTGGAGCCTGAAGTGGCACGGCAACGTGCAATTTGAGTGGTACCGCGGGTTGATTTCAGCTCGTCTCAAACATGGTTTGGGACGGGCTTTTTTTGCACCCCTCCCCCACGAGCAACAGCCTTTTGTGGAACGGAAATATTTGATCGACCCACGGTACAGCCAAAGTTAGGAGGAGATCGAAATGAACGCATCTGAGATGACCGGCATGCTCTACGAGGTGGGCACCCGCATAAAGGCCCTGCGCGAGATCGCGGGCTACTCGGTGGTCTACATGGCCCAGCAGACCAAGCTGGACGTCGAGACCTACATGCAGTACGAGGCCGGCAAGGCGGACCTGCCCTTCACGTTCATCCACAACTGCGCCCGCATATTCGGCGTGGACATCACCGACCTGATCGAGGGCCGCAGCGCCAACCTGCGCTCCTACACCGTCACCCGCAAGGGCGAGGCCACCGTCACCGCCCGCGAGGACGGCATCGAGATCGGCAACCTTGCCCCGATGTTCAGCCAGAAGATCGGCGAGCCCTTCTGGGTCACCTACAGCTATTCGGAGGAGCTTCAGAACCAGCCCATCCACACCCACTCCCACCCCGGCCAGGAATTCGACCTGATCCTCTCCGGCGAGCTGCTCGTGCGCGTAGGCGACCACGTGGAGCACCTCAAAGAGGGCGACTGCATCTACTACAACTCCTCCACCCCCCACGGCGAGATCGCCACCGGCGGCAGGGACTGCACCTTCGTGGCCGTGGTGATGCCCGGCGAGGAGACCGAGCAGGACAAGCTGGTCGAAGCGGTCATGCCCGTGCGCCCGAAGAAGCAGAAGCTGATCTACGACGAATTTGTGAAGCTGGACGAGGACGATGAAGGCCAGCTGAAGCATATCAGCTTCCCGAACTCCGAGAACTTCAATTTCGCCTTTGACATCGTGGACGCCCTGGCCGAGAAGAAGCCGGACAAGCTGGCCATGCTGTACCTGGACCGCTACCAGAACGAGACCCGCTTCACCTTCGAGGACATCGCCCGCAAGTCCAGCCGCGCCGCCAACTACTTCAAGGCCCTGGGCATCAAGAAGGGCGACCGGGTGATGCTGGTGCTGCGCCGCAACTGGCAGTTCTGGGTGGTCATGATGGCGCTGCACAAGCTGGGCGCCGTGGCCATCCCCGCCACCGACCAGCTGCTCAAGAAGGACTATGAGTACCGCTTTGAGACCGCGGGCGTCACCGCCATTTGCATGACCGCCGAGGGCGACGCCGCTTCCCACGCCGAGGAGGCGTTTGAGACCTGTCCCTACGTAAAGACCCGCATCATGTGCGGCGGCAAGCGCGAGGGCTGGCGCGACTTCGACGAGGACTACCTGCGCTACCGCTCCACCTTCCCCCGCACCGAAGAATCCGCCAAGGGCAACGACCCGATGGTCATGTTCTTCTCCTCCGGCACCACCGGCTATCCCAAGCTGGCCATGCACACCCACCGCTATCCGCTGGGCCACTTCATCACCGCCCACTACTGGCACTGCGTGGAGCCCGACGGCCTGCATCTGACCATCTCCGACACCGGCTGGGGCAAGGCGCTGTGGGGCAAGCTGTATGGGCAATGGATGAACGAGGGCGCGGTGTTCACCTACGACTTCGACCGCTTCAACGCCCACGACATCCTGCCGATGTTCGCGAAGTACAACATCTCCACCTTCTGCGCGCCGCCCACCATGTACCGCTTCCTGATCCGCGAGGACATCTCGAAGTACGACCTGACGAGCATCCACAACGCATGCACCGCCGGCGAGGCCCTGAACCCCGAGGTGTTCAACATCTTCAAGAAGAACACCGGCCTGTCCATCATGGAGGCCTTCGGCCAGACCGAAACCACGCTGGTGCTGGGCAACTTCTACGGCATGACGCCCAAGGTCGGCTCCATGGGCAAGCCCAGCCCGCTGTATGACGTGGTGCTGCTGGACCCCGACGGCAACGAGGTCAAGGTCGGCGAGCCCGGCGAGATCTGCATCCGCACCGACAAGGAAGTTCCCTGCGGCCTGTTCGCCGGCTACTACGGCAATGAGGAGGCCACCAACGCCGTGTGGCACGACGGCGTGTACCACACCCGCGACATGGCGTGGAAGGACGAGGACGGCTACTACTGGTACGTCAGCCGCACCGACGACGTGATCAAGTCCTCCGGCTACCGCATCGGGCCGTTCGAAATCGAGTCCGTCATCATGGAGCTGCCCTACGTGCTGGAGTGCGGCGTCTCCGCCGCCCCGGACGAGATCCGCGGCCAGGTGGTCAAGGCCTCCATCGTGCTCACGAAGGGCACCGTGCCCACCGAGGAGCTGAAGAAGGAGATCCAGAACTACGTCAAGAAGCGCACCGCGCCCTACAAGTATCCCCGCATTGTTGTCTTCCGCGACGAGCTGCCCAAGACCATCAGCGGCAAGATCCAGCGCAACAAGCTGTAATGAGACGGCCGGGGGCGGGAATGGTTCAGTTCCCGCTCCCCTGCTGAGATTGCGTGACATCCCTTGAAAGCGAAACGTACAGATTCTTCACTTCGTTCGGAATGACTGCGCCGCGCACGCGCTTTATCCTGCGCAGAGCGTTCGCGTAAGCATTGCGAAGCAAAGAATCTGTACGATTCTTTTTAAACATTTGGTTCGGGAGGTTTGTCCAATGCAATTTTCACCGAAAGAAATCCGACTCAAGGACGGCCGCAGCGCGGTGCTGCGCGTGCCGGAGCCGGAAGACGCGGCGGACATGATTCGATACCTCACGGATACCGCCGCCGAGACGGAGTTCGTGCTGCGCTACCCCGAGGAGTGCCGCTGGACATTGGAGCAGGAGCAGGCCCTCCTGCAAAACTTCAAGGACAACCCCAACAGCCTTTTGCTGTGCTGCTTCGTGGAGGGCAGGCTGGCCGGAAACTGCAACCTGCAATTCAACGGGCAAATGAAGTTCCGCCACAAGGCTTCGATCGCCGTCGCGCTGTACAGGGAATTCTGGGGCCTGGGCATCGGCTCGGCCATGCTCAGTACCATGGAGGACGCGGCCCGGCAGCGGGGCGTGCTTTTCCTGGAGCTGGACTACATCGAAGGCAACGCGCGGGGTCGGGCACTGTACGAGAAGATGGGCTTTGTCGAGGTCGCACGCCACCCCGACGCCGTGATGCTGAAGGACGGCAGCACCCGCAGCCTCGTCTATATGATGAAGCGGCTGTGATACACGACGCAAGGGTGAAACCCAAAAAATGACTTCGCTCCGCCCGGAGCGATTATCGCGCGCTGGCGCGGTCGTTCCGGGCGGAACGATTATTTTGTATAAAACTATAGCAGGACGGCTTTTACAATTCTCAACTCTTCGAGTTCAGATCCTGCTTGATCTGCGTCGTGGAGATCTCCGGCGTGCGGGGCAGATACACCACCTCGCAGCCCTCCTCCTTCAGGAAGTCGAACTTGCCGGTCCAGTCGTCTCCCATCACGAAGGTGTCCACGTGGTACAGGTGCACGTCCGTGCGCTTCTGCTCCCAGCCCTCCTCCGGGATCACCAGGTCGACGTAGCGGATGGACTCCAGCAGCAGCTTGCGCTCGTCGTAGGAGAAGTAGCACACCTTGTTCTTCTCCACCCGGTTAAACTCATCGGTGGACAGCGCCACGATCAGGTAGTCCCCCAGTGCCTTGGCCCGCCGCAGCAGGTTGATGTGCCCGTAGTGGAGCAGGTCGAAGGTGCCGTAGGTAATAACGCGCTTCATATTCTTTCCTCCATCCCGGTGGGATTGCAAATTGCCCGGAATTGGGCTATACTGGATCCGCGGGCGCGGTTCGCCCGCGGGAAAGGAGCGGTTTGCCATGGACAGGCTAATCAGCCAGCTGGAGCGCTATGTCCCCTGGAACGAACAGGAGGCCCGGGACCGGGAGATGCTGCTCTACGCCCTCAGGCGGCTGGAGACGCCCCTGAGTCGGGACAACGCCATCGCCCACTTCTCCGCCTCGAGTTGGATCGTCAACCCGGCCCGCACCCATGCCCTGATGGCCTGGCACAACATCTACAAGGCCTGGTCCTGGACCGGCGGCCATGCCGACGGCGAGGCGGACCTGCTGTCCGTCGCCCTGCGGGAGGCCCGGGAGGAGACCGGACTCGCGCGAATCGCGCCCGTCACCCGGGACATCTTCTCCATCGAGGTGCTGCCGGTGAACCCCCACGTCAAGCGGGGGCGCTTCGTGTCGGCCCACCTGCACCTGAACGTCACCTACCTGCTGGAGGCGGACGACAGGCAAGCGCTTCACTGCAAGCCGGACGAGAACAGCGCCGTCGCCTGGAAGCCGCTGGCCGAGGCCGCGGACTGCCGGGAGGAGCCTGTGATGTCGGTCATCTACAGCAAGCTGAACCAAAAGCTCCTGGAGGGCGGCTTCTGATCGCAGGCAAAGCCGTTCTCCGCCAAGCCACCGTGACATCAGGTCGGGACTGTTTCATAATAAACAACATTGCGTCATCCGCCCGGGGGCGCCAATTACGGTGCCCCCCGCGGCATATTCCGGATCATCCGATGATCCTTTCGCAAAGCGTTGTTTTGAGGCAGTCCCTTTTTATGTCCATTTTTGCCTTACAGGCTGGGCGGCACGGCCTCCTTGGCCCGGGGCGACATGTCCGTAAACCAGGTGAACTCACCCTTCCAGCCCAGCTTGACCGTGCCCAGGGAGCCGTTGCGCTGCTTGGCGATGATCAGCTCCGCGATGTTCTTGTCCGGGGTCTCCGGGTCGTAGTAGTCCTCGCGGTGGATGAACATGACCACGTCCGCGTCCTGCTCGATGGCGCCGGATTCGCGGATGTCCGACAGCAGCGGCCTGTGGTTCGATCGGCCCGCCGGCGCGCGGGAGAGCTGCTGCAGCGCGATGACCGGCACGCCCAGCTCCAAGGCCATGCCCTTCAGCGTGCGGGAGATCTGGGACACCTCCTCCTGACGGCTGCCAGTCTTGCCGGTGGCGGTCATCAGGGAGAGGTAGTCGATCATGATCACGTCCAGGCCGTGCTCCAGCTGGAGGCGGCGCGCCTTCGAGCGCACCTCCGGCACGGTGATGCCCGGCGTACAGTCCACGTAGATCGAGGCCGGGCCGATGCTGATCAGCGCGTCGCTGAGGCGGGCCCACTCGTCGTCCTCGATCATGCCGCGGCGCACCCGCTGCATGTCCACGCGGGCCTCGGTGCACAGCATGCGCATGGCCAGCTGCTCCGCAGGCATCTCCAGCGAGAATACCGCGGCTTTCTTGCCCGCCCGGATGGCGGCGTTTTCGATGAAATTCATGCCGATGCTGGTCTTGCCCATGGCGGGACGCCCGGCCACCAGCACCAGTTCGCCGGGGTGCAGGCCCGTGAGCAGCTCGTCCAGCTCGGTGTAGCCTGTGGGCACGCCCTCGATGCGGCCGTGGTTCTTCACCAGCAGCTCGATCTTTTCGAAGGTGCTCAGCAGCACCGGCTGGATTCTTTGCAGCTCCTCGCCGCCCTTGCGCATGGTGATGTCGTAGATGGCCTTCTCGGCGGATTCCAGGATCTCCTGGTTCTCCTTCTCGCCGGAATAGCTGTCCTGCATGATCTGCTCCGCGGCGGCGATCAGCCTGCGCAACGTGGCGTTTTCGTCCACGATGCGTATGTAGGCCGACACGTTCTCCGTGGCGGGCACGCCCGCGCTCAACTCCACCAGGTAGCCGGACCCGCCCACGGCGTCCAGCCTGCCCCTGCGGGTCAGCTCCTCGTCCACGGTGACCAGGTCTATGGGCCGGGACTCCGAGCCGATGGCCTCCATAGCATCGAAGATCTCCCGGTTGGCCGGATCATAGAAATCCTCGGCGCGCAGGCTCTCCAGCGCGGTCTGGGCCGCCCTGGGAGACCTGAGCATCGCGCCGAGCACGCCCCGCTCCGATTTCGGGTGGTTGGGCGGCGTCCGCGCAATGTCCGGCTGTGTATTGTACTGCTCCATGGCTGCTCCTCGTCGATTACTTCCCCTGAATCTTCACGTTGACGATCATGCGGGTGGAGATGCCCGGATACAGCTTCAGCGTCACGAAGGACTGGCCGGCGCTCTTGATCGGCTCCTCCTGCTCCAGCTTGCGCTTGTCCACCTCGATGCCGTGCTGGGCCTTCAGGGCCGCGGCGATCTGCTCGTTGGTGACCGAGCCGTAGAGCTTGCCGTTCTCGCCGCCCTTGACCTCCAGCTGCACCACCTTGCCCTTCAGCTCGCGGGAGCGCTTCTCCGCCTCCTGCTTGCGCACCTCCTCGCGGTGCCGGTCCGCGCTGCGGGCCTTCTCAAGGGAATTCATGGCCTCCGCGGTGGCCTCCTTGGCCAGCTTGCGAGGCAGCAGATAATTGCGGGCGTAGCCGTCGGAGATCTCCAGAATCTGGTCCTTTTTGCCGGTGCCCTTGATGTCCTGAAGCAGGATAACTTTCATGTCGATTGCCTCCTATCTGTCTGGATCGTCCCGATCCGAATGGTCGTCTTGTCCCTGGCGGCGCTGCGCCCACAGCTTGACGGCTCCCCGCGTGCCGAACAGCGCGGAGGCCAGGCCAACGAACGTCATGACGGACGCCACCGTGCGAATCAGCATCGAGGCGATGACCAGCAGCGTGATCGCCAGCCTGCGCCGCGGCAGGGGCCTGTCGCCCCGAATCAGGCGCCGGTCCAGCGCCGCGAGGGCCTGGATGTAAAACGCCGTGCCCGCGATCTGGTTGGTGGTGGCGTAGACGGTCTCGCCGGAGCCGTAGCCGGCGTTCAGCAGTATGAATCCGGCCAACCACAGGCCGATCGCCCCGACGGCGACGTTCGCGGGCAGGAACCAGCGGCTCAGGCCCACAAAGCTGTCGTTGGTGGCCATGCCGCGGCGGGCCTTGGTCCAGTTGCCCCAGAGCACCGCCAGCGCGCCGCTGAACAGCGCGCCGCTGAACAGGGCCCCCGGCAGCATCTGCGCGTAGAACTGCTCGAGCATATCCAGCGCGCCCATCATCATTCCCCGATAGTTCTCCACCGTCAGGGTTTCAGCCATCTCCGCGCCCTCCGGCAGCGCGCCGCGCAGGGCGTCCAGCATGGCCTGCAGCGAGGCGTCGGGGATGCGGCCGATGATCTGGCGCACCACGTCCATGAACCTGGAGATCATGCTGCCGCCGAAGGTCGCGTAGGCGACGAGCATCGCCGCCAGCAGCCCCAGCACGAAGGCGACCAGACCCTGCCGCAATTGTCGGAAGAAGGGCTGCCTTTGCGCCACGCCGCGCATCACGACCAGCGCGGGCAGCACCGCCGCTGCCGCGAGCATCAGCATCGGCTCGAAGCCCAGCAGCCACGCCGCCGAGGCCAGCGCCGACGCGATCAGCGCGCCCGCCGGCACCCAGCCGGCCCGGGCGTGCAGGAACACCGCGTAGACGCCCCCGAGCATCAGCACCGGCAGCGTCACCGCCAGCTCCAGCTGGAAGATCGCCGCCACCGGCAGCAGCGCACCGACGATGACGGCGAGAATCACAAGCCCAACCGTCTGGCCCGAAGGCACGCGGATTTCACGATTAGAGTCCAAGTTCCGTCCTCCGATAATATTAATTCATTATATATTATAGCATGATCCGCCCGCCCCTGCAAGCCATATTCTGAGCGTAGAGAGGAACTCCCCACGGCAAAACGCGCGTCCGCCCGGAATCCAGACGGACGCGCAGGGTATTCCCTGTTTGGTTTTATTCAGCTTTACAGGTACTCGTCCAGCAGGTCCACCGCGTCGAAGTTGCCCTCGGCGATGGCCAGCTCCATCATCTGCTCGACGCTTTCCTGGTCCGCGCTGCCCACAAACATGCGCACGCGGTCCCAGTCCTTGCCCTGGGCGGCGGCCACCAGCATCCTGCCGATGTACTCGGGACTCAGGATGTCCACCATCTGCTGGAGGTACTCGAAGTCCCCCGCCTCGGCCACGGCGTCGGCCAGTTTCTCCCGCTGGGCGTCGCTCATGCAGTGCCGCGCGATCTGGCTGGCCAGCACCCGCGCCTCGGCCTTGTAGGCGGCGATGCCGATCTCGTCGGCGCAATGCTCCAGGGAGATCTGCTCGGCGTAGGTGGAAAGCCACTGCCAGTTTTCCTGCTGGGCGGCGGCACGGGCGATCTTCTCCTGGAGCTCGTCCTCGAACTGCCAGACGTGGTCTCCCAGCCAGCCCCAGTTACCCGCCTCGATGGCGGCGTCGATGGTGCGGGTGTCCGCGTAGCCGTTCAGGTGCTCCAGCACCCAGTCGTGCATGCCAAGGCCGTTGGCCTTCTGGGCAATCTCGCGCAGCAGCTCCTCGTCCTTGATCTCCGGCACGTGGTCCGCCAGCCACTCCCACTTCTCGTCCTGCAGGGCGCGCTCACAGGCCGCCCGGCGCAGCGCCGCGGCGCGGCTCTCTTTCTGGCGGGCGCTGTCAACGAGGTTGTTGTAGGCGTTGGTCACTTCGTTGGCGACGCCTTCGCCCAGCTTGGCCGCCTTGCGGATGGCCTTTTCCACGCCTGCGCCGATCTTCTGGCCCATATCCTGCATGGCACGGCCGATGTCATCGGTATTGATGCCGGACTGCTCCGCGGCGCGCTTGACGCAGCGGCCGCCCTTGGAGGCGCTCTTGGCCAGCTTGTCCACCATCTCCCGCTTCAGGAACGGCGCGACCTTGCGCAGGGTGTCCCAGCTGATCTCCTCCTCGTGACTCTGGATCAGCTTTTCCAGGCACTCCTGGCTGGCGAAGGGCGCGAAGCGCGCGATGTCCGCCGCCGTCAGCTTTTCCCTGTTCTCCAGCAGCAGCTCGTCCACGGCCGCCTTGCTCATGAAGGGCGCCATCTGCAGCAGGCGCTGCACGTCGAATTCAAGCTCTTCGGTAGCCTCGGCCTCGGCGCCGTCCGCCGCCTCGGGCTCCGCTTTCGGCGCGTCCTCGTACTCGGCGTCGGACTGGGGCATCTCAGCGTCCGTCGCGCCGTCGTCCGACGTATCCTCCTCCGTCGCCTCGGCGGGGCCCTTCTGCGGGCGGAAGATGCCGTTGACGATGTTGTTCACGAAATTACCTATATTCTGTATCGGCTCGTCGAAGGGCGAGGGCTGCTTGGCCGGCTCCACCCGATCCTCCGGCACCTCGCCGTTGAGCAGCTGCTCCATGGTGATGCCGAACAGGCGGGTCAGGGCCATCAGCGTCTGTACGTCCGGAAGGGCCGCGCCCGTTTCCCACTTGGAAACGGCCTGATGCGATACGTTCAACGCCGCCGCCAGCTGCTGCTGGGTCATGTTCTTGTTCTGCCTGAGCTTTGCGATGGTCTTTCCCACTGCGATGTTGTCAATCATATCTTCCGCCTCCTTCAAAGCGTCAATTTGTATTCAGGCTCTTGCCTGCATACAATATACCATATTCTACTTTTATTCGCAAGCAACTCACAGTAGAATTCCATAGAATCGCGGTTGAATCGTCATTTTTTATTAGCACTCAGGCTCAATGAGTGCTAAATTTTGCTTGACAACGCCCGAAATCGGACTATAATAGGACTATCAAAAGACACTTTCGGAGGTAATCAAACATGTCCAAGGGAACCGTTTCCATAAATGCAGAGAACATCATGCCGGTCATCAAGCAGTGGCTGTATTCCGATAAGGACATCTTCATGCGCGAGCTGGTCTCCAACGGCTGCGACGCCATTCGCAAGCTGCGCTGGCTGGTAAGCAACGGCCAGGCCCCGGCGGACGACGCGCCGGAGCGCATCGACGTCATCGCCGACAAGGAGAAGGGCACCCTCACCTTCATCGACAACGGCATCGGCATGACCGAGGAGGAGATCGTCAAGTACATCGCCCAGGTCGCCTTCTCGGGCGCCACGGACTTCATCACCAAGTACACCGAGGACAACAAGGGCGAGGACGCCGGCATCATCGGCCACTTCGGCCTGGGCTTCTACAGCGCGTTCATGGTGTCCGACAAGGTGGTCATCGACTCCAAGAGCTACACCGACGCCCCCGCCGTGCGCTGGACCAGCGAGGACGGCATGGAGTATGAGATCGAGCCCTCCGACCGCACCGAGCGCGGCACGGCCATCACGCTGTACATCGACGAGGCCGACAAGGACTTCCTGAACCTGTGGACGCTGCGCAGCACCCTGGAGAAGCACTGTGCCTTCATGCCCGTGCCGATCTTCGTGTCCGAGGTGAAGAAGCCCGAGGAACCCAAGGAAGGCGAGGAGCGGAAGAAGCCGGAGGAGCCTCAGCAGATCAACGACACCCACCCGCTGTGGATGAAGCGGCCCAACGAGTGCACCGACGAGGAGTACAAGGATTTCTACCGCAAGGTCTTCAACGACTACGACGAGCCGCTGTTCTGGATCCACCTGAACGCGGAGTACCCCTTCAACCTGAAGGGCATCCTCTACTTCCCCAAGATCAAGAACGAGTTCAGCGCCAGCGAGGGCGTCATCAAGCTGTACAACAACCAGGTGTTCGTGGCGGACAACATCAAGGAGGTCATCCCCGAGTTCCTGCTGCTGCTCAAGGGCGTCATCGACTGCCCCGACCTGCCGCTGAACGTGTCCCGCTCCTTCCTGCAGAACGACGGCTACGTGAAGAAGATGGCCGCCTACATCACCCGCAAGGTGGCCGACCGCCTGGTGACCGAGTTCAACACCAAGCGCGAGGACTACCAGCGCTACTGGGACGACATCCATCCCTTCGTGAAGTACGGCTGCATCAAGGACGACAAGTTCTACGATCGGGTGAAGAAGGCCCTGATCTACAAGACCACCGGCGGCGAATACGTGACGCTGGACGAGTACCTGAACAAGAACTGCGGCGACGAGGAGGACAAGACCGTCTACTACGCCAGCGACGAGAAGCGCCAGGCCCAGATGATCAAGCTGTACAACGACCAGGGCCGGGACGTCATCCTGCTGAACACGCTGATCGACAACAACTTCATCAGCTTCCTGGAGTACACCGAGCGGGACGGCAAGGTCAGCTTCAAGCGCGTGGACGCCGCCGCCGACAGCCTGACGGAGTCCGGCGAGGTCAGCGAGGAGGCCCGGAAGAAGCTGGAGGGCCTGTTCCGCAAGGCCATGGCGGACGACACCGTGGACGTGCAGCTGAAGCCCTTCAAGGACGACGGCCTGATCGCCATGATCACCGTGGACGAGCAGAACCGCCGCTTCACCGAGATGTCCAGCCGCTGGGGCGGCATGGACATGAAGCTGCCCGAGAAGCGCACCCTGGTGCTCAACGACAAGCACCCGCTGGTCAAATGGCTCCAGGCCGCCGAGGAGAACGAGCGCACCGAGACCGTCTGCGCCCAGGTGGCCGACCTGGCCGAGATGGCCCGCCAGCCCCTGGTGGCCGACCGCATGGTGGACTTCCTCAGGCGCAGCAACGCCCTGCTGACCCAGTTGATTGAGAATCAAAAATAATTTATCGTATTTCGATATATTTCTATTGACTTTCATGTCATTCCGTGCTATACTCCCCTTGGATTCCATCCAAGGGGAGGTTTTAGTATGAATCAGAATTCCTTATCCAAATGGCTGAAGGTCATCCTCGTCGGGGTGGGCCTCTGCGGCCTCGTCGTCTATGGCGTGGCGATCCCCTCCTATGGGGCGTCCCTCGTCGCCGACTACCCGGAATTCTCCGGGCGCTTCTGGCCGTGGCTGCTGTTCCTGCTGGCCACCGGCATTCCCTGCTACGCGGCGCTGTTCCTCGGCTGGCGGATCGCCTCGAGCATCGGCCAGGACCGCACCTTCACCGCCGGGAACGCCCGCCGCCTGACGCTGATCTCCCGCCTCGCCGCCGGGGACGCGGCGTTCCTGTTCCTCGGAAACGTCGCGTTGCTGCTGCTGAGCATGAGCCATCCGGGCGTGTTCCTAGGCATGCTGCTGGTGGCGTTCGCGGGCGTGGCCGTGGCCGTCGCCGCCGCCTGCCTGTCCCACCTCGTGCAAAAGGCCGCCGCGCTCCAGGAGCAGAGCGACCTGACCATCTGAGGAGGGAACGGCATGGAAGGCGAAATCATCTTCAACATCGACGTCATGCTGGCCAGGCGCAAGATGAGCGTCACGGAGCTGTCGGAAAAGCTGGGCATCACCCTGGCCAACGTCTCCATCCTCAAGAACGGCAAGGCCAAGGCCGTCAAGGTGTCCACACTGGTGAAGCTGTGCGAGATCCTCGACTGCCAGCCCGGGGACCTTATGGAGTACCGGAAGGCGGAGCCGTGACGCATATCCCCGGCCCCGCGCCCGCTTTGTTTTTTGTGTGTAATATGTTCGTGACAATTCCCGGTCAAAGCCGGGAATTGCTTTTTTTCTCGCTGGATCTGTGATATAATGTTTGATGGTATATAATGTAGTGAAGTATGCGTAATCGAGGTTTGAACATGACCGACAGAACAGACAGGCCCCTGATCCTGGCCTCCGGCTCCCCCAGGCGCCGGGAGCTGTTGGCGAAGATGGGCTATACCTTTGAAATCTGCGCCCCCGACGTGGACGAGCACGTGACCGGTCACGCCAGGGACATCGTCTATACCCTGGCCCAGCGCAAGGCCCATGCCGCCGCGAAGCACATTTCGCGGGGCGTCGTCGTCGCCTCGGACACCCTGGTGTCCCTGGACGGCGCGCCCCTGGGCAAGCCCGCCGACGCGGCGGAAGCCCATCGCATGCTGGCGGCGCTCTCCGGCCGGGAGCACGAGGTGTTCACCGGCGTATGCGTGCTAGACGCCGCCACCGGCGAGAGCGAGACCCGCTCCGTGCGCACCGGCGTCACCTTCCGGGAGATTACCCTGGAGGAGATCGACGCCTACATCGCCACCGGCGAGCCCATGGACAAGGCCGGGGCCTACGCCATACAGGGCGGCGCGGGGGCCTTCGTCTCGGCGCTGGACGGCGAGCTGGAGAACGTGATCGGCTTCCCCGTGGTCGAGGTCCGAGAGATGCTCTCCCACTTCGGCCTGTGAGCCAGCAGCCGTATCCTCCAGCAAACTCAACTCTAAACTCTTAAGTCCAAACTCTTAACTCTCAAAGTTCCGGAGGTTTGTTATGGGCGTTTTTTCATCCGGCGGCGTGGGCATTGACCTGGGCTCCGCCAACGTGACCATATGCCTTGAAAACGAGGGCATCGTGCTGCGCGAGCCCAGCTACGTGCTGACGCTGCGCGAGGACACCGACGAGATCCTGGCCGTGGGCCGGGACGCCCGGCTGATGCTGGGCCGCACCCCCAAGGACGTGGTGCTGGTCTCCCCCATCGCCGACGGCGCCGTGGGCAACATCACCCTGGCCACCGCGCTGATCCAGCAGCTCTCCGACAAGGCGCTGGGCAAGCGCCGCGCGCTGGAGAAGAACCGGCTGGTGGTCTCCATGTCCCAGGGCTGTACCCGCGTGGAGCGCACCGCCCTGGAGGATGCCGTGCGCACCGCCGGGGCCCGGCGCAGCGCGCTGGTGCGCTCCAGCGTGGCCGCCGCCATCGGCGCAGGCGTGCCCATCGAGGAGCCCCGGGGCTCTCTGCTGGTCTGCGTCGGCGGCTCCACCACCGACATCACCATCCTCTCCATGAACGGCGTGGTGGCCGCGCGCACGCTGCGCACCGGCTCGCTGAGCCTGGACGAGGCCATCACCCGCTACATCCGCCGGGAAAAGGGCCTGGTGATCGGCCAGCGCACGGCGGAGGACCTGAAGATCGACCTGGGCAACGCCCTGCGCACGCCCACGCTGATGCGCCAGAAGGTCACCCTGCGCGGGCGCGACGCCGCCAGCGGCAAGCCCTCCACCGTGGAGATCACCGCCGCGGACATCCACAACGCCATCCAGCCCCCGCTGGAGGCCCTGGCGGAGAACATCCGCGACGCCTTTGAAAATATCCCGCCGGAGCTCGCCGAGGACATACTGCCCCAGGGGCTGTACCTGTCCGGCGGCGGCGCGCTGCTGGAGGGCTTCGCCGACCGGCTGGGCGAGATGCTGGGCCTGCGGGTGTCCCTGGGTGAAAACCCCCAGGACGACGTCGCGCTGGGCTGCTGCATGATCGCCTCCAGCGACCGGCTGATGCAGAAGCTGGCCCAGAGCGGCTGCCTGGTCGAAATCTGACCGGCGGTCCGCCGCCTTACGAAACGAATACCCTCAAAGGGGAGCACAGATAGCCCATGCCGAAGAAGAAGACCACAACCAAGCGAACGCCCAAGCGCCCGGCGCGCCGTTCGATGCAGGAGCAGCGGCGGATTCGCCTGCGGCGCAACCGCGTGCTGTTCTCGATACTGGTGCTGCTGGTGGTTGCCGCCATCGTATTCTTTCTGATCCTGCGCAATAGCAGCGAGATCTCCGTCGCCGAGAACGGCATCGGCTCGCTGTTCAGCCGCGTCCAGAGCGTTTTCACCAGCGCCGCCAACGGCGTCAAGCACTTCACCCAGCGCTGGCGGGACTACGACAAGCTGGAGGACGACTATGCCGCCGTGGCCCTGGAGAACCAGCGGCTCAGCCTGCAATTGAACAGCGCCCAGGAGGCGATCCTCGAGAACGAGCGCCTCAAGGAGGCACTGGACGCCAAGAGCCGCTACGAGGCCCTGGACCCGATCTACGCCAAGGTCATCGCCCGGGACCCCGGCCAGTGGTTTGAGACCTTTTCCATCAACCGCGGCAAAAACGACGGCGTCACCGCGGGCATGTCCGTGGTCGACGGCGACGGTCTGATCGGCCGTGTGTACGAGGCGGGCATGAACTACGCCAAGGTCATCTGCATCATCGACTCCCGCAGCGCCGTGGCCTGCATGGTGCAGAGCACCCGCGACAACGGCATCATGCGCGGCCGGGTGGCCGCCACCTCCAATGACGCGGCCTGCTACGTCTACTACCTGCCCAACCTGAACAGCGTCATGCCCGGCGACGTGGTCATCACCTCGGGCACCGACTCGCTGTTCCCCAAGGGCCTGCACATCGGAACCATCACCGCCGTGTCCATGGACGCCGGCAGCGACGGCAGCTACGCCGTGGTCACCCCGTCGGTGGACTTCCGCCACATCGAGGAGGTCTTCGTGCTACGCGAGGTCATCGAGACCGATTCCGATGAGATGCTGCCCGCGGTCAACGCCGGCGTGCACACCGTCGGCCCGTCCAGCACGCCCGGTCCGGAGGCCACGCCCACGCCGTCGCCCACTCCCGCCGAGGAGACCTGGAGCTATCCCTCCGCCGGCGCGACGGCCCAGATCCTGGAATCCCTGCCCGAGGACGAATGGGTCAGGGACCAGTAAGTTTTTCCCCACCACCGACTTAAAGCCCGCCCCGGGCCGCGCTTCGCGACGGGGGCGGCGCAATCCACCCGGAGGATCTGAATTTGCTTCGCAGAATCTCGCCAGCGCTGTTGATACTGGCCACCTTCATACTGGACACCACGCTGATGCCCATCGTCTACGGCGGCGTCTACACCGTGCCGCTGACGCTGGTGGCGGTGTTCCTCATCGGCATGCTGATGGGCCGCATGCAGGGCCTGCTATACGGCACCATCGGCGGCCTGCTGATCGACATCACCTCCGGCACGCTGGGCATGATGGCCTTCTTCTTCATGGCCGTCGGCTTCTTGATCGGCCTGATCCTGTACAACCCCGGCGAGCACCTGCGCATGGCCCGCCGCAACGCCCGCAAGCGCCGCTTCCAGCGGGGCGTGTGGGTGTTCGCGCTGACCATGATGGGCGAGATCGTGCTGTTCATCATCCAGTACTTTAACACCGCGACCCTCCAGTGGGTCTATTTCCTGAACATGGTCGTCAGGGCCCTGATCTGCACGGCGCTGACGATCCTTCTCCGCCCGGCGGCCTACCGGCTGCTGCTGGGCGATGACCGCAGGCGCAGGCCTGTCCGCGACCGGGAGGTGAAGTCCTTTTGAAGCCCTATACCAAGCGCATGCTGATACTCTCCGGCATACTGCTGTTCACCTTTGCAGCCATGTTTGTCCGGCTGAGCTTCATGGTCCACTCCCAGGGTGAGACCTACTCCGAGCGGGCGTCCACCCGCTCCACCAAGACCATCACCCTCTATGGCATGCGCGGCACCATCTACGACAACAACATGGTGCCCCTGGCCTATGACCGCCGCAGCTTCAACGTCACCTTCTACCGCGACCCGCTGCGCAACAGCGACGCCGACCGCCTGGCCTACACCAAAACGCTGGCGGAGGTCATCCGGCTGGTGGAGTCCAACGGCAAGTCCACCGTCAACGACTTCTGGCTGAAGAAGGACGAGGACGGCGTGTGGCGCTTCAACAGCGGCTCCGACAGCGCCGCCGTGGAGACCACCCGAGAGCGTCAGTGGCGCAGCAACTTCTACCTGACCCGCGTCGACGAGGAGGACCTGTGGAAGACGCTGCTGCAGAAGTACCGGGTGCTGGAGGTGCTGGGCAACGACGCCGACGAGGAGAGCATCGTCAAGGTGCTGGCCCTGTGGCAGGAGTCCCGCATGAACGCCTTCAAGCCCACCCCGGTGACCATCGCCTACGACGTGGGCTATGAGACCGTCTCCGAAATCGAGGTCCGCTCCCTGGACCTGCTGGGCGTGGACGTGGAGGAGAGCTCCTCCCGCGTCTATCCCCAGGGCGAGACTGCCTGCCACGTGACCGGCTACACCAGCAAGATCTCCGCCTCCCAGCTGGAGAGCTACCAGAACCAGGGCTATCCCAACGACGCCTATATCGGCTCCGACGGCATCGAACGCTCGCTGGAGGACCAGCTCTCCCCCTACATACAGTACCGCCAGGGCATCCGCACCGTGGAGGTGGACACCCGAGGCAAGGCCGTGCGGGAGCTCTCCTACACCGCGCCCCAGGACGGCAACTCCGTGGTTCTGACCATCGATGTGGACCTGCAGAACTACATGGCCAGTTCGCTGCGCACCGCCATCTCCGCCATGCGCGAGGAGCAGGATCACGCCCTGCACTGGGGCCACTGGCTGCGCGAGAACGAGGACATCCTCAAGGAGTACGCCGAGGAGGGCCGGGAGATCCAGCTGGCCGAGACCGGCGCCATGGTGGCCATGGACCCCTACACCGGCAGGATCCTGGGCATGGTCAGCGAGCCCAGCTTTGACCTGGGCATGTTCAACGATGGCAAGGTGGACCCCACCCTGTGGAACCAGGTGCTGGAGGGCAACAACCCCCTGCTGAACCGCGCCATCGGCACCAAGGACGCCCCCGGCTCCATCTTCAAGATGGTCACCTCGCTGGGCGGCCTGGCCGAGGGCGTGATCACCACGGATGAGATCATCAACGACCGCGCGGAGGGCTTCGTGGAGACCAACTCGGAGCGCCCCGCCAAGTGCTGGACCTCCCACCCCGAGCAGCACCAGAACCAGAACCTGGAGGCCGCGCTGAAGAACTCCTGCAACATGTACTTCTACACGGTGGGCTACCGGCTGGGCATCGAGCGCCTCTACCAGTGGGGCGCAGCCCTGGGCCTCACCTCCAAGACCAACATCGAGCTGCCCGGCGAGGCCACCAGCTTCGTGGGCAACCAGCATATGCTGTACGATCCGGAGAACCCGCCGAACTGGCAGAACACCGCCAAGCCCCTGCTGACCTACAACGCCATGAAGACCACGCTACTGCAGATCTTCGAGGAACGCCGGATGAACGTCAGCAACGAGGTGCTGGAGAAGGCCCTGTCTGACCTGATGGCCCTGACCATCACCTACAACACCAAGGAGCAGTGGTACCTGCCCATCCGCGAGATCCTGCAGTATGACATCGGCCTGCCCCGGGACTACATTTCCGGCCACTACATGGTCAACACCTTCGTCACCTACCTGGCGGACATCTACTGGACCCCCAACGAGACCATCATGTGCGCCATCGGCCAGTCCATCACCCAGGTGACCCCGGTGGCCGTCGCCCGCTACGTCAGTGCCATCGTCAACGGCGGCACCGTGTACGACGCCCAGATCGTGGACAAGATCATCGCGCCGGACGGCAGCGTGGTGCTGGAGAAGCAGCCCACCGTGGCCAACCAGATCTACACCGACGGCAGCTACTACGCCGCCATACGCGCCGGCATGGAGGACGTTACCGACGAGACCGCCGGCGGTACCGCGTCTGAATACTTCGCGAACGGCAAGTACAAGATCGCCGCCAAGACGGGGACCTCCCAGAGAACGGAGCTGGACGTGGAGAACAACAGCTGGATGGTCGCCTACGCCCCCGCCGAGGACCCGAAGATCGTGGTGGTCTGCTACGTCCAGAATGGCTACGCCGGCGCCTATTCCGCCTACGGCGTGCGCCCTGTCATCGAATACTACCTCGACAGCCTGCAGTATTCGGAGAACGCGTCCATGCCCTCCGAATTCACGCTGGCGGATTAGAGTCTGTTCCCAAAATGCCTGAAACGTATTTTCAGCGTATTTGAATGCATCTCCCAGCATTTAGAAGCACACTCTGACCCCGCGCGGGGAGGCGGCCTCCCCCATTCCAACCCACAAAGGACATTGAGCCATGCTATCCAGAATCAAGGCATTTATCAAATACATCCGGGATAACAAGTTCGACAGAAGCCTGATGAAGTACTTCGACTGGCCTCTGCTGATCAACGTGCTCGCCATCTCGCTGTTCGGCGTGGTCTGCATCTTCAGCGCCACGTCCAGCCAGGTCACCGAGACGCCCGCCAATGTCATCGAGATGCTGGAGACCCAGTCCGTGACCTATCCCCGACTGCAGCTGCTCTGGATCGGCGCGGGCATGGTCGCCATGGCCGCCATCATATTCTTCCCCTACCAGCTGTACGAGCGCTACGCCAACGTCTTTTACGCCGGAAACATCGTGCTGCTGAGCCTGACGCTGCTGATCGCCCAGGCTGGCCGAGGCGGCATGACGGCCTTCTTCAACTGGGGCAGCGACCGCGGCTTCCAGCCCTCGGAGGTCGGCAAGATCGCCATCATCATCGCTCTGGCCAAGGCCTTCTGCGTGCGCACCAAGCCCATCATGACCATGCACGACATCATTCCGCTGGCCATCTACATCGGCATCCCCCTGGTGCTGATCGTCGCCCAGCCGGACGTGGGCACGGCGTTGGTGTACCTGGCGGTGTTCTGCGTGATGGTGTTCGTCTCCGGCACCAACAGCAAGCTGATCTGGGGCGTCATCGGCATGATGGTGCTGCTGCTGATCCCGCTGTGGTACTTCATGAACAACTCCGCCTCGGGCAACTTCCGCTTCACCCGCATACTGATGTGGCTGGACCCGGAATCCTACCCCGACGAGGCCCGCCAGATCATCAACGGCCAGATCGCCATCGGCTCCGGCGGCATCTGGGGGAAGGGCATCGTCTCCCCGGGCAGCTTCGCCTCGCTGGGCTATATCTCCGACGACCACACCGACTTCATCTTCGCCATCGTCTGCGAGTCCTTCGGCCTGGTGGGCGGCATGGCGCTGATCTTCGCCTACGTGCTGCTGGTGGCGCGGCTGATCATCCTGGCCATGCGCACCAAGGACCCCTACGGCTCCTACCTGATCGTGGGCGTGCTGGCCATGTTCCTGTTCCACATCGTGGAAAACATCTGCATGGTCATCGGCCTGCTGCCCGTCACGGGCATCCCCTTGCCCTTTGTCAGCTACGGCGGCTCCAACATGCTGACCAACATGATGGGCATCGGCCTGGTGATGAACGTGGTCATGCGCTCCCGCCAGCACGAGCAGACCCAGCGCGTGGACAACGACAAGACGATGCAGCTCAAGCGCGACTAATCGCCGGCCTCATTAAAGGACATCCCTCCCGCATAGTCTTTACTCGACGGGAGGGATGTCTTTATGTCCGAGGGTACCACGCTGCGCATACACACCCGAATGACGCCGGGCGCGCCGCAAGCCGCGCCGGCCGAGGTACGCAAGAGGCCGCGCCTTCACCGGAGGCGGCGGGGCAGGCCAAGGGCAGCGGGGAGCAGCCCGGCGATTCCCCGCCGCGCCCTGCCGAAGCGCCTCAGCTGGAGCGACCGGCTGATGCGCAACAGCGCCATCGCCTGCGCCGTGCTGCTGGGCGTGCTGGCGCTGGGAAACATCGACCAGCCCTGGGCCACCAAGGCGGCGGAGGGCATCGAGCAGGCCCTGACCATGCGCATCGACCTGGACGGATCCCTGGGCCGCCTCTCCTTCGTGCAGGGGCTGATGCCAGAATCGGCGCTGGTCTTCCTGAACGTATCCCCGGGAACAGAGCTCGCCCTGCCGGTGGAAGGCGCGGTCAGCCATCCCTGGAGCAGCGTCCAGCCCTGGCTGCTGTTCGAGCCTGCCGAAGGCGCGCAGGTGATTGCGTCGGAGGCGGGCACCGTCACCGCGGTGAGTCCCCTCTCCACCGGCGGAGTCGGCCTGCTCGTCGACCACGGAGAGGGCATGGAGAGCGTCTGTGCCGGGCTCTCCCAGGCTTCGGTGGCCGTCGGCGACCCGGTCTCGCGGGGACAAGCGTTGGGGACCGCTGGGGAACGGGTCTACTTTGAGCTGCGGATCAACGGCGAGCCCATTGATCCCACGGAAAGGCTGGGCCTGTAGATGACGGTGCAGCTCGGAAGGACCCGCCTGCGGGTCCACCCGCTGATGCTGATGTTTCCGGTGATGGCGTCCCGACTGGGCATGGGCGGCGACGCGGCCGCCCTGCTGATCTCGCTGGCGGTCCACGAGGCCGCCCACCTACTGGCGGCGCGGGCGCTGGGCATCGGCGTCAGCGAGCTCAGGCTGATGCCCTTTGGCGGGTCCCTTGCGCTGGAGAATCCCTACGCCCTGCCGCCCTCCCGGCTGTTCGCCGTCTCCGCGGCGGGGCCCGCGTCCAACCTGCTGGCCCTGCTCTCCGGCGCTGCGCTGGCCCACTGGCGGCTGCTCTCCCCCGACTTCGCCCTGGCGCTGCTGAGGACGAACCTGGTGCTGATGCTGTTCAACCTGCTCCCCGCCCTGCCCCTGGACGGCGGGCGCATGCTCTACGCGCTGTTGTTTCCCCGGCTGGGCCGCCCCCGCGCCGCCAGGCTGGGCGTCGCGCTGGGGCGCGTTGCCGCCGGGCTCCTGCTGGCCTTCGCCGCCTGGGCGTGGCTCGTACAAGGCCGGCTGAACCTCTCCCCTGCCTTTGCCGCCGTGTTCCTGCTGGCCTCAGGCCGGGACGAGCTGAGCGCGCTGTCCTCGGCAAAGGTCTCCGCGCTGCTGGACGCCCTGAGGCCGGTGTCCGAGCCCGTGGAGGCGCGGCTGTGGGCGATCGGCGACGATTGCAGCCTGCAATCCGCCCTGCGCTGCGCCGAACCCGGGGCGGCGACGCTGTTTGCCGTCTATCATGGCAATCGGCTGCTCCGCTTCACCGACGACCGGGCGCTGCTGGAGGCCGCCCTTCGGCAGGACGGGGACGCCGGCGTCGCCGCGGCGGTGTCGTAGGGATATTTCTGACGCCTCGTTGCTTTGAGTCAAAGCATTAAGATCCTTCGCTGCGCTCAGGATGACCACGATTTGTCGGCGTGTCATCCTGTACAAAGCGAAGAATGACCACGATTAGTCGGCGTGTCATCCTGAGCAACGCGAAGGATCTTATTCTCGAAATCAGAACCAATTGAACGCTGAACCACGCAAAACCGGCGCGACGTCCACGGATTGGCTTCTACAAAGCCAAATCCCGCAGGCGGCGCGCCGGCGCTTTTCATATGAAATTCAGGGGACACCACATGCCGGAGGCGCGAATCACAGCGCGTCCACGTCCTCTTGGCTGAACAGGTTCACCTCGTGCATCTGGAACACCTGCATGGCCTTCTCGCCATCGGACAGGCGCAGGATCATGTGGGCGCCCTCGGAGCCCCGGGAGGCGCGGAGGAAGGAGTACATGTACTCCACGGACAGGTTCGCCTGCTCGATCAGCGACAGCAGCTCGCACAGGCCCAGCGGGCGGTCCGGCACCTCGGCGCAAATGACGTGGTTGACCTTCGCGGTGTAGCCGTTGTCCCGCAGCAGCTTCAGCGCGGGCTCCGTGGCCACGGAGCTGACGATGATGCGAATGATGCCGAAATTCTGGGTGTCCGCCACGGACAGGGCCAGCAGGTCCACGCCGCTCTTGCCCAGCAGCTCGGTCATCTCCCGCAGAGCGCCACGCTTGTTCTCAAGAAACACGGAAATCTGCTTGATAAACATCGCTCACCCTCCTCAGTGCAAATTGCGGTTGTCGATCACGCGCTTGGCCTTGCCTTCGCTGCGCGGTATGGACTTCGGGGCGACCAGTGTCACCTTGGAGGCGATGCCCACCACGGACTTGATCTGGTCGGTGATGTACTTGCGAATGTTCTCGATGTGGGAAACGGTGTCGCCGAACATGTCCTCGGTCATCTCCACCTGCACCTCCAGCGTGTCGGAGGAGTTGACGCGGTCCACGATCAGCATGTAGTGCGGGGCCACGCCGTCGGCGCGCACCAGCACGGATTCGATCTGGCTCGGGAACACGTTCACGCCGCGGATGACCAGCATATCGTCGGTGCGGCCGGTGATGCGTCCCATGCGGGCCAGCGTGCGGCCGCATTCGCACTTCTCGTCGGTGAGGGTGCAGATGTCGTGGGTGCGGTAGCGCAGCATGGGCATGCCGGTCTTGGTGATGGTGGTGAACACCAGCTCGCCGGGCTTGCCGTAGGGCAGCTGCTCGCCGGTGGCGGGGTTGATGATCTCGGCGATGACATGGTCCTCGTTGATGTGCATGCCGTGCTTCTCGAGACACTCGAAGGCCACGCCGGGGCCGGAGATCTCGGTCAGGCCGTAGATGTCGCAGGCGTCGATGCCCAGCAGCTCCTCGATGCGCTTGCGCATCTCCTCGGTCCAGGGCTCCGCGCCGAAGCAGCCCGCCTTCAGCTTCAGGTCCTTGTTGGGATCGATGCCCATTTCGCGGATGGTCTCGCCCAGGTAGGTGGCGTAGGAAGGCGTGCAGCACAGCAGCGTCGTGCCCAGGTCCTTCATCATCATGATCTGGCGGTTGGTGTTGCCGCTGGACATGGGAATGACCATCGCGCCGATCTTGTCCGCGCCCTGGTATGCGCCGAAGCCGCCGGTGAACAGGCCCAGGCCGTAGGTGACCTGCACCACGTCGTCCTTGGTGGCGCCCGCGGCGGTCAGCGTGCGGGCCATCATCTCGCTCCAGATCTCGATGTCGTTGCGGGTGTAGCCGGACACGATGGGCTTGCCCGTGGTGCCCGAGGAGCCCTGGATGCGCACGATCTCGCTCTTGGGCGAGGCCAGTAGGTCGAAGGGATAGTAGTCGCGCAGGTCCGTCTTCTCCATGAAGGGCAGGTATTTCAAGTCGTCCACGCCGCGGATATCCTCCGGCTTGACGCCTGCGGCGTCCATGCGGGCCCGGTACATGGGCACATTTTCATATTCCCGCTTCACGGTGGCCACCAGTCGCTCGCTCTGCAGCTGGTGCAGCTCGTCCCGGCTGATGCACTCCACGGCGGGATTGTATATCCTGTGTTCTCTCTGGCTCATTTCCATCAGACCCTTTCGTGTAATCTCATCAAGCCCACTTATACCATAGTATCTTTTCGTTTTCTTTAGTTTTCTATGTTAAAGTGGTAAAGAATGTCGGTCGATCACCGGCCAACCTGCTCGGCGACCAGGTACTGCGCGCCGTAGATCTGGCGCAGCTTCGGCTTTTCGATCTTGCCGGTGGGGTTGCGGGGTACGTCGGCGAAGATGATCTTCCGGGGCCGCTTGTAGCGGGGCATGCCCTGGCAGAAGGCCTCGATGTCCGCCTCGGTGGCGGTGGCGCCGGGCTTCAGCTCGATGATCGCCGCGGCGATCTCGCCCAGGCGCGCGTGGGGAATGCCGATGACCGCCACGTCCTTGATGGCGGGATGGGCCCTCAGGAAGTCCTCGATCTGGACGGGATACAGGTTCTCGCCGCCGGTGATGATGACGTCCTTCTTGCGGTCCACCAGGTAGATGAAGCCGTCCTCGTCCTGCATGGCCATGTCGCCGGTCCACAGCCAGTCGCCGTGGAGCACCTCGGAAGTGGCCTTGGGGTCCTTGTAGTAGCAGGTCATGACGCCGGGGCCCTTCACGGCCAGCTCGCCGACCTCTCCCTGCTTCACGTCGTTGCCCTGCTCGTCGATGATGCGGGCCTGCCAGCCGTAGCCGGGCACGCCGATGGCGCCGACCTTTTCGATGTTCTCCACGCCCAGGTGCACGCAGCCGGGGCCGATGGACTCGGACAGGCCGTAGTTCGTGTCGTACTGGTGGTTCGGGAACTTCTCCTTCCAGCGCTTGATCAGGCTCCTGGGCACCGGCTGCGCGCCGATGTGCATCAGCCGCCAGGGAGACAGGTCGTACTGGGCCAGGTCGATCTCGCCCCGGTCGATGGCGTCCAGGATATCCTGGGCCCAGGGCACCAGCAGCCACACGATGGAGCAGTGCTCCTCGGCGGCGGTCTTGATGATGGTCAGCGGCTTCACGCCCTTAAGCAGCACGGCGCGGCCGCCCACCAGGAAGCTGCCAAACCAGTGCATCTTCGCGCCGGTGTGGTACAGCGGCGGGATGCACAGGAACACGTCCTCGTGGGTCTGGCTGTGGTGCTTCTGCTCGGTGCGGGCGGCGTGCATCAGGCTCTCGTGGTTGTGCAGGATCGCCTTGGGGAAGCCGGTAGTGCCGGAGGAGAAGTAGATCGCCGCGTCGTCCGCGTCGGTCAGCGCCACGTCCGGGGAATTGCTGGGCTGGTTGGAGGCCAGGTGCAGGAAGTTCTCGGCGAAGGTCGGGCAGTTGTCGCCCACGTAGAACAGCAGCTTGACCCTGGGGATCCGGTCGATGATCTCCTCCACGCGCCCGATGAACTCCGGGCCGAAGAACAGCGCGTCCACGTCCGCCAGGTCCGCGCAATAGCGAATCTCGTCGGCGGAGTAGCGATAGTTCATCGGAACGGCCAGCGCGCCGGTCTTGAGGATGCCGAAGTACACCGGCAGCCACTCCAGGCAGTTCATCAGAAGAATGGCGACCTTGTCGCCCTTCTTGATGCCCCTGCTCATCAGCAGGTTGGCGCAGCGGTTCGCCTTCTCGTTGAACACGCTCCAGGTGATCTCCCGCCGGAACTCGTCGGAAGTGCCGCGCTCGATCAGCTCGTACTCCTTCCAGGTCACGCGGCGATCCTCGCGCACCTCGGGGTTGATCTCCACCAGGGCGGTCTCGCCGCCGTACAGCTTCGCGTTTTGCTCCAGAATCTCGGTAATTGGCATGGTCGTCGTCCTCCGTTCTCGTTTTCCGCCTCGCCGCCCGCAGGCGCTTCGGCGCTTGAGTGCCTCCTTGACATGCAAGAAGCCCGCCCTCCGCGTATCGCAGAGGACGGGCCAATATAAACCCGTGGTACCACCTCAGTTTGACGCCGCCTCACGGCGAACGCCCTCAGGGGAGCTTCGTCCCGCGCGCGCTATCGGGCGCCCCCGTCGCAGCCTACCAGGCCCGGCTCCGTGCGGAAAACCCCGCGCCGCCGTCCCTTCGGTGCGCCGCTCCGGAATGTATTCAGCCGATCCGCGCAACCGCCTTGCACCTACCGGCGGCTCTCTGGTGCGGGGAGGATGGCCTACTTGTTTCCTTCATCGCGTTAAACAAATTATAATCATATATGCGGTCGATCGCAAGTTAAATCTGCGTTGACTTGCGCCCATCAAGCGGTTATTCCTTGCTCTCGAAGTGCTCCTCGTTGGTGCCGTCCTGCCACAGGCGTTCGATGTTGTAGTACTGCCGCTCCTCCGGATGGAAGATATGCACGATCACGTGGGCATAATCCAGCACGATCCAGCGCGCGCCGTTCTTGCCCTCCTTGCGGCGAGGCTCGATGCCCTCCTCGGCCAGGTGCTCCTCCAGGTCGTCGGCCAGGGTGTGCACGAACTGCACATTGCGGCCGCTGCAAACGACAAAGAAATCGGTGATGGAGGTCATGTGGCCGACCTCCAGGATCTGGATGTCCGTCGCGCCCTTCTTGTCCAGAACCTCGGCGATCCTCGTGGCAAGCTGCTTGGAGTCTATCATGGTTGCGCCTCCTTCATTGTCCTATGGGTCTGTCGTCAGTGGATGGTTCCTCATGCCTTCAGTGAATTCAACAGCTGCTGCGTGCGGGGATGCATGCTCTGTCCCCGGGAGCGCAGGTGCTTCGCGGTCAGCTCCGCGCAGCAGCGCATGGCCTGGGTGATGTCCTTCTCGGCCAGCTTGCGGGCCTTTTCCAGCCCCGGGAAGTCCTCCCGGCCCGGCTCGATGAAGTCCGAAACGTAGATCAGCGCGTCCATCGCGGACATGTGCCCGTCGCCCACGGTGTGCTTTCGGATGGCGCTGAGGATCTGCGGGTCCCGCACGCCGAACACATCCCGGGCCACGATCATGCCCGCCGGGGCGTGCAGTATGGCGCGGCTGTCCAGCTCCTCCGCGTCCAGGTCCGTCAGGTTCGCCTCCACCAGATCGCGCATCTCGTCCAGGGGCATGGACTTGGCGCAGTCGTGCAGCAGCCCCGCCAGCCGCGCACGCATGGGATCGACGCCGCACTTCGGCGCCAGCCGCTGCGCGGTGTCCGCCACGCCCAGGGTGTGGGTGAAGCGGTGATCGGTCAGCATGCCCTTCAGCCTCTCCAGGATCTGCGCCTCGTTGTAGTCGCACAGGTAGAGGCCCTTTTTGCGGATGTACTCCGCGATGGTCGGGGGCACCCACTCGTCGATGGGCTCCCCCGCCGCCACCCGCTTGCGGATGGCCGTGGAGGAGATCTCCGGTCCGTCCACCGCCAGGATATCCACCCGGGTGCCGTAGCAGGCGCTGATGGCCTGGGCCCGCAGCGCCGTCAGGCTCCTGTCGCAGCCCGGGCGGCTCACCGCCGCGAAGCCGCACAGCCGCGCGATGCGCGGGAATTCCCGCCAGGTGTCCAGCTTCACCAGCGTGTCCGCGCCGACGATGTAGATCCACTCCACGCCGGGATAGGCCACGGAGAGGTCCGTCAGCGTCTCCACCGTGTAGGTCGCGCCGTCCCGCTGCACCTCCAGGTCGCTGGCGAAGAGGCCCTCCCGGCCCTGCGCCGCCAGCTTCGCCATGGTCAGCCGGTCCCGCTTGTCGGTGCGCACGCGCTTGTAGGGCGGGTCCCCCGAGGGCAGCAGCATCACCTGGTCCAGCTTCAGCTCCTCCATCGCCGCCAGGGCGATGGCGATGTGGCCGTTGTGAACCGGGTCCAGCGTGCCTCCCAGGATGCCGATCTTCATGGGCGTGCCTCCATGTGTTCCGAAAGTTTGATATAGAGTATTATAACATATTCTTCCGCCGCATTCCACCACTTCGGCGGATTTTTTTCTTTCGGAGGAAAATTGGTGAAGGGAGGCGGACGCAGCCCGCCTCCCTCCGATACTATCGTCATGGGTTTGTTTTCCTGAAAATACAGGCGTTTTGCGTAAACGCCGCGTCAAGATCCTTCGACTCCGCTGAAGCTCCGAGCAGGATGACACGCGGCGCGATACGGGGTCGTTCCGAGCGGAATCGAAGGAGTACACGCGACGCGATACGCGGGCATTCCGAGCGGAATCGAAGGCGTACACGCGACGCGATACGGGGTCGTTCCGAGCGGAGTGGGGCCGGAGGCGGAGCGAAGTCGAAGAATCTTCCAGGGATTGTACAGGACCTGAGAAACGAAATGCCGTCAGCGTCGACGGGTTCCCCCGGGAACATGTCAAGCAATCCTCACCAGGCCTTGACATGCCCACAATCGTTCACCCCGGTCAATCCTGCCAGAGGGCCTTCCCCGCCGCCTCGGCGTCCACGAAGGGGCCGGGGATCGGGTTGACGGGCCGGTGCGCGCCGAAGTAGTCCTCGTTGAACACGATGGGCGTGCCGTCCGGGTTCTCGAACTTCTCCTCCGGCTCGAAGGCCTCGCCCAGCGTCTCGGTGGAGATCACGCCGCCGGTGAAGCCCGCCAGCGCTTCGTAGAGGTTGGTCTCCAGCCGCCAGGCGCCGCTCTCCTCCCGGAGGGCGATGCGGATGTCGGTTTTGTCGTCCACGAAGCCGTCCTTCTCGGTGGACATGGCCTTCGCGCCGTTCAGGAAGGCGTTGCCGCCGGTCCACACGGGCAGCTTGTAGTAATACTTGTCCCGATCGCCCATGGCGCCCATGCCGCAGTAACCCTCGAACATGGCGATGTATTCCTCCCAGCTGGGATAGCCCTCATAGGGAATTGTGCCCACCACCGGGTTGCAGTCGCTCCAGGGACTGTCCAGCATCGCCTGGTGGATCGCCTCCATGCCGGGGCGGATCGGCCGCTGGACGAAGATGTTGTTGTAGAAACGCATATCGCCGTGGAGGATGGACATGAAGCCCTCCACCTCGGTGCGGTGCGGCATGTGGTAGGGCGTGTAGCGCGGGCACGGGATCTTGCCGGAGCCGTTGTCCACGCCCAGGCCCACGGCGGTCAGGGAGCCGGCGATCAGGTTGTGCACCACCGCCACGCCCTGGGTGGGCAGCTTCATCGCGTGGTCAGACAGCATGATGTTGTTGTCCACCAGCGTCGGGCCGTGGGAGACCTCGATGAAGATGTCCTCGCCCAGGCCGTCCGTGCAATTCGTGTTGGCGTTGGCATCGAAGGGCAGGGTGTTGTCGTGGAACAGGTTCTGGGTCACGCGGGTGCCCTGGGCCTGCCAGTCCAGCCACAGGCCGCGGGTGCAGTGGTGGATGTGGTTGCGGCGGTAGATCACGTCGATGGCCGCGTGCATCTTGATGCCGCCGATCTCCGCGCCGGCAAGGTTCTGCTTGTTGTTGATGTGGTGGATGTGGTTGTCCTCGATGATGGAGAACACGCCGCCCAGGTGGCCGACGATGCCGGTCTGGCCGCAGTCGTGGATGTCGCAGCGCCGCACGATGTGGCTGCCGATGTTCTCCTTGGTCCAGCCCTCCCGCTGGGCCTGGATGATGCAGTCGCGCTCGGTCTGGGTGCCGTGCTTCAGCTTGTGGAACAGCCAGCGGTTGTCGTTGTTGGGCTGGCGGTACTTGCCCAGGGAGATGCCCGAGCACTTGGAGTCGGAGATCTCGCAGTCCTCGATGATCCAGCCCTTGGACCAGTGCGGGCCGACCATGCCCTCCTGGTAGGCCGTGGGCGGGGCCCACTGGGTGGCGGCCTGCTTCACCGTGAAGCCGGACAGCGTGATGTAGCCCACGCCCTCCCGGGACGGATAGAAGCCGTTGCGGCGCACGTTGATCTCAACGTTCTCCGCGTTGGGGTCTGCGCCGTGGAAGTTGGCGTAGATCAGCGTCTCGTTTTTCGCCTCGTCCTGCTCGGTGTACCAGGTGTAGACAGAGAATTCCGGGTCCCAGGACTTGGCGTACACCTCGGGCTCCAGCACCTTGGAAAGCTCGGTCACCTCGTAGAGGGACTTGCCGTTCAGGTACACCTCGCCGGTGTGGGCGATGTAGTGGGCGATGTACCAGTCCCCCTCCACTCGGGTGGTGTAGGGGTTGTAACCTCCGAACAGGCCGTTGGGGATCCGGGCCAGCCAGGTGTCGCCCTGATAGGGCTGCCAGGTCTTGACCACCTCCGCGCCGGTGATGACCGCCTTGCGGGGCTCCACGGAGCGATAGGTGATCCGGGCGTCCTCGGTGCCCGCGTGGATGGGGTTCACGTACTCCCGGTACAGGCCGGGCAGCACCCGCACCTCGTCGCCGGGCCGGGCAAGCTCGGCCGCCGCCTGGATGGTCTGGAAGGGCGCCCGCTCGCTGCCGTCGCCGCCCCTGGAGGCGCTGGCGGAAACATAGTATATCATGGTCAATCCTCCGTTTCCATATTTTATTCCTCTGCTTGCATTCTATAATGGAACGCCCGCGCCCGTCAATAGGCCGCGAAAAAAAACGCGCGGGATTCCCATTCCTATTTTATACAAATTTGATTGAACATCCCCGCCGCAGGCGCTATAATGTAGAATAGTGAGGTGTTTAGCTATGTATATCGCATCCCAGTGGCGGGATTATGAGGTCATCGACACCGGCGACGGCGAAAAGCTGGAGCGCTGGAAGGATATATTGCTGCGCCGGCCGGACCCCCAGGCCATCTGGCCGAAGCAGAGCCCGAAGCTGTGGGACAAGGCCGACGCCTGGTATCACCGCTCCAGCAAGGGCGGCGGCGAATGGGAGTTCTTCAGGAAGCTGCCGGACCGCTGGACGGTGCGCTACGGCGACCTGGAGTTCTACGTGCGGCCCACCGGCTTCAAGCACACCGGCCTGTTCCCGGAGCAGGCGGTGAACTGGGACTGGATGGCCGGCCTGATCCGCAGGGCCAACCGGCCTGTGAAGGTGCTGAACCTGTTCGGCTACACCGGCGGGGCGACCTGCGCCTGCGCGCTGGCCGGGGCGAAGGTGACCCACGTGGACGCCGCCAAGGGCATGGTGCAGTGGGCTGGCGAGAACCGCAAGCTGTCGAACATCGACGAGACCGCCGTGCGCTGGATCATCGACGACGCGCTGAAGTTCGTCCAGCGGGAGGCCCGCAGGGGCAATACCTATGAGGGCATCCTGATGGACCCGCCCAGCTACGGCCGCGGCCCCGGCGGCGAGGTCTGGAAGCTGGAGAACGAGCTGTTCGGCCTGGTGGAGGCCTGCGAGAAGGTGCTGGCCGAGGACGCCCTGTTCATGCTGATCAACAGCTACACCACGGGCCTGCAGCCCGCGGTTCTGAACAACATGCTGACCATGACGGCGGCGCGGCGGCGCGGCGGCCATGTGGAGGCGGACGAGATCGTGCTGCCGGTCACCGAGGGCGGCGTGCTGCCCTGCGGCGCGTCGGGCCGGTATACGGGCAGCCTTGTGTGACATGAACTACAGGGAATTGCCCGGGGGCTATCGCTATGCCGGGACGATGGACTTCACCCGGAACAAAAAGCAGATCGTGGCGCTGCTCAAGGTCGCCGTCGCGCTGACGGTGATCCCCTTTGTTGTCGGCGTCGCCGTGAGCTTTTTGAGGCCGCAGGTCATGGCCTCTGTCCGCGACTGGCGAATGTGGCTCTGGATGGCGCTGATGCTGATCACCTATATCCCGCTGCACGAGCTGACCCACGGCGCGGTGATGTTCGCGCTGTCCGGCGTTCCGCCCACCTACGGTTTCAAGCTCCCCTACGCCTGGGCTGGCAGCACCGTGTGGTTTGACCGACGCTCCCACGTGATCACGGCCCTTGCGCCGGTGGTGGTCTGGGGCGTCGTACTCCAGGCATTGCTATTCGCGCTGCCGGAAAAGTGGTTCTGGCCCCTGTGGATCGCGCAGATCTCGAACCTCTCCGGCTCGGCGGGCGACATCTACTGCGCGTGGGCGCTGCTCAGGATGGACGGCGACCTGCTGATCCAGGACACCGGCGTGCGCATGCGCATCATGAAGAGACAACCGACAGAGGATTCATCCAGATGATACTATTGACCCTGCAAAACGTGAACAAGGCCTTTGTGATGAACGAGGTGCTGAAGGACGTGAACCTCACCCTTCAGGCCGGTTCGCGCATGGGCCTGGTGGGCGTGAACGGCAGCGGCAAGTCCACGCTGTTCAAGCTGATCAGCGGCGCGATGGAGCCGGATTCCGGCACGATTTCTCTGGTGAAGGGCACGACCGTGGGCATGCTGACCCAGGATGCCGACATCCAGAGCGAGCTGACCATCCAGCAGGAGCTGGAGCGGGTGTTCGAGCCGGTGCGCCAAATGGAGGCCCGCATGCGCCAGATGGAGGCCGAGATGGCGGAGAAGCACGGCGACCCCGCCGCCTTCGCCCAGCTCTCCAACGCCTACACCCGCCTGGTGGACCGCTTCGAGGACGCCGGCGGCTACGAGTGGCCCAGCCGCATACAGGGCGTGCTGGCGGGCCTGGGCTTTGCCCGGGGCCGGGAAACCCAGCAGGCCAACCTGCTCTCCGGCGGCGAGAAGACCCGCCTGTGCCTGGCCCGCCTGTTGCTGACCCAGCCGGACCTTTTGATGCTGGACGAGCCCACCAACCACCTGGACCTCGCCTCCACCCAGTGGCTGGAGGACACGCTGAAAAAATACCGCGGCACGGTGCTGGTCATCAGCCACGACCGCTACTTCCTCAATTCCGTCTGCGACTGCATGGCGGAGCTTTCCATGAAGCGGCTGACCCAGTACACCGGCAACTACGACCGCTTCGCCGTCCAGCGCCAGGCCAACCTGGAGCGCCAGCTGAAGGAGTACAAGCTCCAGCAGGCGGAGATCGCCCGCCAGGAAGCCATCATCGCCCGGTACCGCATGTACAACCGGGAGAAGTCCATCAAGCTGGCGGAGAGCCGGGAGAAGCGCCTTGAGAAGCTGGAGCGGGTGGAAAAGCCCGTCAGCGAGCAGAAAGTGCGCTTCAACTTCACCGCCCGGCGCCGCACCGGCGACGACGTGCTCATCGCCCGGGACCTGGCCAAGGGCTTCGAGGGTCGCACGCTGTTCGAGCACTTCGACCTGCACCTGCGGGCCGGGGACCGGGTGGCCATCATCGGCCCCAACGGCGTGGGCAAGACCACCCTTCTGAACATCATCGCGGGCAAGCTGGCCGCCGACCGCGGCACCGTCGCCTTCGGCAGCAACGTGGACCTGGGCTACTACGACCAGCAGCAGGCCCAGCTGCACCCGGACAAGGACGTGCTGAACGAGCTGTGGGACGACTTCCCCCGCCTGGAGGTGGACCGCATCCGGGGCGTGCTGGCGCTGTTCCTGCTCACCGGCGACGACGTGTTCCAGCGGGTGGGCACCCTCTCCGGCGGCGAGCGCGGCCGCGTGGCCCTGGCGAAGCTGATGCTGCGGCAGGACAACCTGCTGCTGCTGGACGAGCCCACCAACCACCTGGACATGGACAGCCGGGAGGTCCTCGAGGCGGCCCTGGACGACTTCGAGGGCACGCTGCTGACCGTCAGCCACGACCGCTACTTCATCAACAAGGTGGCCACGAAGGTCATCGAAATGTCCCCGGAGGGCGCGGTGGAATACCTGGGCAACTACGACGACTACCTGGAGAAGAAGCGCATCCAGGAGGCCGGCGAAGAGGAGGCCGCCCTGGGCGGCATGACCCGCACCCAGCAGGACAAGGAGAAGCGCCGCCTGCGCCTGGCGAAGGAGTCCGCCAAGGCGCTGCAGGCCCGGCTGGCCAAGGCCGAGGCGGACATCGCCGCCACCGAGCAGGCCATCTCTGACCTGGAGGCCCAGATGGGCCTTCCCGAGATCTACGCCAACCCGGAGGCATCCGCCCGGGTCGCCTGGGAGCACCGGGACGCCCAGGCGCGGCTGGACGACCTCTACGAGCTCTGGGAGGAGCTCAGCGAGGCCGCGGCCGGGGAATGAACTGTGGAAGGAATTTGAACGCGGGAGCGCTATAAGGTGCTCCCGCGTTTGTGCTTAAATGATTATTCCTCTTTCCGCAAAGTCACCGCCGGCTCCATGCCGCCGACCCCCTGCTCGGCCTCCCACATGTTCCCGGCGTCGGTGACCAGGTACAGAGCGAGGCGCTCGGGCACATGGCCGATGCCGCTGTAATCGTAGGCTATGGCGCCGTCCCGGACAATGCCGCTCCCGTTGAGGAAGCACTCCCCCGTTTCCCCATCTGCCAGCACGACAAACAGGCTTTTCCCCTGCACAGCGTCAAAGGCGTCCTCTGGGGCAGCAACCTCCAGGGAGGCCGAGACCAGGGAGACCCTGGCCTGCGCTTCAATCGCCGCGCCGCCGAATTCGCCGGTTCCGGCATAGCGCGCCGTTACGCCTGCGATCCGCCGCACCTTCACCTCCAGCGCGCCAAGCTCCCGCGCCTCGTTGTCCTGGTAGACAATCCCATTTTCAGTGTAGAAATGGCTGGTTTGCAGCTGCAGGCACAGGCGAAAGACCAGCTCGTCCCGATCCTGCGCCTGTTCAGGCAGCGGCTCCATCATCTCTTCCAGGTAGTAGGCCTCGCCCCGGGGGTTGACAATGCCCTCTCCCCGGTTCTGTCCGACGGCCGTCCCGTCCTCCAATTCAAAGCGCGACAGCAGGACGACGTGCTCCGTAAAGCCGAAGGCCTCGCCCCGGGCCTTCGCCGCATAGAGCGCCTCTTCCCATTGCTGGGATTCGCCGACCAGCATATTCTGCAAGCTCAGGGGCATGTCCTTTTCGAGTCGCTCCATGCCCGCCAGCGCCTCCCCGGAAGGCGCAAACGACTCACATCTCAGGCCGTTCTCCAGGGTATAGCCCACGATGACCGACTGTCCGTCATAATAGGCGTCGCTGACCCGCATCCAGGTCTCTCCCACTTCCGGTGTTCGGAAGCAGATCGAAGCCTCCTGCGGCAGGCCGTTCCCGTCCGGGATTGCCGCAAACCTATGGTCGAAGCCGCTGAACGCCTCGAACAGGTTCAGCCGCGCCGCCACCGCCAGCGCGACGCCGGTCAGCGCCAGCGCCGCGACCGCGATCGCCAGGCCATATCTCAATCCCCGGCGGGCGCCGCCCCCGTTCTCCCCCGCGCGCACGCGCCGAAGGGCCGCGTCCACGGCGTCGTTGAAGCCCGCGTCGGGCGCGCCGAGGGCTGCCTTGAAATCCTCTCCACGGATCATTTCTCAAACGCCTCCTCCGACAGCATTTCCCTCAGCTTCTGCCTGCCCCGCATCAGCCGGGCCTTCACGGCGCTTTCGCCCAGCCCCAGCATCCGCGCCACCTCCTTGACCCTGTAGCCCTCGATGTAGTGCAGCAGCATGCACAGCCGCTGCTTTTCGTCCAGCCGGAGCAGCGCGTCCCGCAGCTCGCCGCCCCGGCCGCCCTCCGACGAAGGCTCCGGGACCGCGTCCGTCACCACGTAATATCGGTGTCTGCGCTGGATGTCCCGGCATTGGTTGACCAGTATGTGAATCATCCAGGTGTCGAAGCGGCGGGCGTCTCTCAGGGAGTTCCGCTTCTGCCAGGCGCGAAAGATCGCCTCCTGCACGGCGTCCTCCCGGTCCGCGGGAATGGCAAGCTGCACCCGGCACACCCGATACAGCACCGGCCGGAGCGTCTCCACCCTGCGGGCAAATTCCTCGCTCGTCATGTCTCCATGCTCCTTCGCAGTAATGACCCCAAAAAGGATCCATCTGTAAGACCGATTTCAAGGCCAAAAGGTTACCCGACGCGAAAATTCAACACGCGCGGCGACAGAAACGCCCCGGAGGCATGGCCTCCGGGGCGCGGCGCGAAACCGCTTACAGCAGGTGCGCGCAGTTCTTGTCGAAGGAGATGTAGGCATTGTCGCCTACATTGAAGATCTCCTTGTTGATCGGGCAGTTGTCGGTGATCTTCACCAGCGTGTCGCCCACGCGAACGTGGTAGTTCTGGTAGCTGCCCATGAAGCAGCTCAGCTCCACGCGGCAGGGCAGCATGCCCTTGTCAGAGATGGTGATGGCCTCGGGCCGGAGCACGATCTCGCCCTCATCGCCCAAGCTCACGTGCTTGTCCGTCGCCACGGGCACGTCCACGCCCGCGATTTTCACCGTGGCCTCGCCCGCGCCGACGCCGGACACGGGGCCCTTCAGGAAGTTGCACTCGCCGATGAAGTCGGCTACGAACTCGCTGTTGGGACGGTAGTAGATCTCCATGGGGCTGCCCATCTGGGCGATGACGCCGCCCTTCATCAGGATGATGTTGTCTGAGATGGACATGGCCTCGGACTGGTCGTGGGTCACGTAGATGGCGGTGATGCCCAGCTGCTGCTGGATGCGGCGGATCTCCGTGCGCATCTGCACGCGCAGCTTGGCGTCCAGGTTGGACAGCGGCTCGTCGAAGAGCAGCACGCCCGGCTCCACCACCAGGGCGCGGGCCAGGGCCACGCGCTGCTGCTGGCCGCCGGAGAGCTGGTTGGTCATGCGCTGCTCCATGCCGGAGAGCTCCACCAGCGCCAGGATGTCCGTCACGCGGCGCTTGATCTCGTCCTTCGGCACCTTGCGCAGCCGCAGGCCGTAGGCCACATTGTCAAACACGTTGTAGTGCGGGAACAGCGCGTAGCTCTGGAACACCATGGCGGTGTCGCGCTTGTTGGGGGTCAGGGCGTTGATGGGCTCGCCGCCCAGGTAGATCTCGCCCTCGTCCGGCGACTCAAAGCCGGCGATCATGCGCAGCGTGGTAGTCTTGCCGCAGCCGGAGGGGCCCAGCAGCGTCACGAAGGTGCCGGGCTCGATGGTCAGGTCCACGTCGTGCACGGCATAGAAATCCTTGCCGGTCTTGGGGTCCTTGTAGATTTTGGAAATGTGATCCAGTTTGACGCCCTTGGGCTGTTTAACGCGCGTATCGGCCATGATCACTCAGCCTCCTTTATCTTAAGCTTTCTGCTGGTGCCGAAATACTTGATGACCACGTTCATCAGCACCACCGAACCGTAGGTGATCAGAATCAGTATGGTGGCGAAGGCGCAGGCGATGCTGTAGGCGCCCTTCTCCGCGAACTCATTGATCTGCACGGTGATCAGCAGGTAACTGGGCGTCACCAGCAGTATGATGGCAGAAATGGCCGTGATGGAGCGCACGAAGGCGGTGACCAGGCCGGAGAGGAAGGAATCCTTGATCAGCGGCAGCGTGACGGAGGTAAACACCTTCAGGCTGTCGGCGCCCATGTCGTAGGCGGATTCCTCGATGGACTTATCGATCTGCCGCAGGGCGGAGATGCCGCTGCGGGTGCCGGTGGGCAGCGAGCGCACCACGAACACGATGACCAGGATCAGCCCCGTGCCGTAGATGCCGCTGAGCACGCCGGTGTGGAACAGGCCGTTGGCGAAGCCGCGGATGTAGCCCACGCCCAGCACCGTGCCGGGCACGGCCATGGCCAGTATGGAGACCGCCTCAATGAAGCCCTTGGCCTTGAACTTGCGCTTGACCACCAGGTAGGAGATGATCATGGACAGGAGCGCCGTGATGGGCGAGGCGATCAGCGACAGCACGAAGGAGTCCTTGAAGGCCTTGAAGCCCCTGTACTTGGTGAACACCTGGTTGAACCACTTAAAGGTCAGCGGGGTAAACTTGTAGCCCCAGGTGGGGAACAGCGCGCCAATGGGCACGCAGATGTACATCATGATGACGAAGCAGGCCGCCAGCGAGCAGAGGATCGTCAGCGGCACGGTGACGGACTTGTCCTCGATCAGCATGCGGGCGCGGCTGGCCTTGCCGGTCAGGGTCGCGGCCGTCTTGCGCTCGAGGTAGTACTTCTGCACCGCGAACATCGCCAGGGTGATGCACAGCAGCACCACGGCCATCGCCGCCGCGCCCTGCTTGTCCATCGCGCCGGTGATCTGCAGGTAGATGGTGGTGGCCAGCGTATCGTAGCTGCCGCCGATGATCATCGGGTTGGCGAAGTCGGCGATGGACTCGATGAACGTCACCAGGAAGGCATTGCCCAGGCCGGGCAGCAGCAGCGGGAACGTCACCGTGGTGAACACCTTCCAGCGGGAGGCGCCCATGTCCCGGGAGGCCTCCTCCATGGAGGGGTCGATGTTCTTCAGAAGGCCCTTCAGCATCATGTAGCAGACCGGGAAGAAGGTCAGCGTCTGCACGATGACGATGCCCCAGTAGCCGTAGATGTTGTTGTCGTAGATGCCCAGCAGGAAGCGGGTGATCAGGCCGGCCTTGCCGAACAGCATGATCATGGACAGGGAAAGCACAAAGGGCGGGGATACCACGGGCAGCATGGAGACCACCTTGAACAGGCCACCCACCGCCTTGCGCATCTTCACATAGACCTCCACATACGCGAACAGCAGGCCGATGAGCGTGGAGAGTATGCCCACCACGAAGCCCACCTTCAGCGTGTTGGTGATGGCCTTCCGGAAGGTGCGCATCTGGAAGACGCGCTGGAAGGTTTCCAGGGACAGCCCGTTGGTGCCGTAAAGGCTGTCCACCAGCAGGATCGCCAGCGGATAGAGTATGAACAGCGTCAGAAAGGCAATAAGAACCACGATGGTGGTCATCATAATGGGATCTGCCATCAGCTTCTTCCGATCCAGCGCCGCGCTTTGGCCACGTGCCATCAGCAGCCACTTCCTTTCTTGATTGTCGGCGTATTCCTTCGTAATCCGCCGACCCGGAAAACGTTCCGTTTTCCTAATCACACTCTTTCTTGATTGTCGGCGTATTCCTTTGTAATCCGCCGACCCGGAAAACGTTCCGTTTTCCCAATCAGACTCAGGTTATAAAACTATCCCCGCCCCGGACGGGGCGGGGATAGCGGTCAGCGAGCGTTAATCGCCGAGGCTGTTATTCCGTCTGGAAGCGATCGTCAGCGGCGTCGCCCAGGGCGTTGATGACTGCCTCCACATTGGCGGCGGTGTTGGCCGCGGCTTCCGCGAAGTCATAGCCGTCCCAAACCAGGCTGGGATCCAGGCCGAAGTCGATGGCAGCCTGGGGCTGCTCAGCGTTGTCCAGCACCAGGAACTGATAGGAGCCGTTGTCGTCGGCCAGCTCCACGCACTCGGGAGACAGGGCGTACTCCATGAACAGCTTGGCGGCGTTGGGATGCTTCGCGCCCTTGAAGATGGCCACCGGCCCGATCTCGCAGGTGGTGCCGTCCGCGGGGATGATCAGCTGGATGTTTTCATAGCCGTTGTCCACGATCTGGGTGACGCCATCGTGCAGGAAGCCGATGCCGATGGTGCACTCGCCGGTGCCCACGTTCTTGGAGGGGCCGGAGCCGGACTTGGTGTACACCTGGATGTTCTTGTCCAGGTCCACCAGGTACTGGATGCCCTCGTCGTGGCCCTTCATCTGCAGCATGGTGTTCACGACCAGCTTGGCGGTGCCGGCGGTGTTGTAGTTGGACAGCCAGATCAGGCCCTTGTACTCTTCCTTCAGCAGGTCGTCCCAGGTCTGGGGCGCCTCGAGGCCCAGGCGGTCCAGCTCATCCTTGTTGGCCATGAAGCCCAGGATGCCGGTGTAGATGCCGTACCAGTAGCCGTCGGGATTCTTGTAGATGTCCTTGGTCAGGTGCGCGGCGTTGGCGGGCACATAGCTGTTGTCCAGCAGGCCCTTCGCGGCGGCCTCGTCATAGGGGTTGTTGGTGCCGCCGAACCACACGTCAGCGGAGGGATTGCCGTTTTCCTCTTCGATCTTGGTGGGAACCTCGCCGGTGGACAGGCGCTGATACTGGGTCTTAATGCCGTACAGCTCCTCAAAGTGCCGGGTCGCGGCGGCCAGATAGTCCTCTTCGCAGGAACCGTAGACCACCAGCTCGCCCTCTTCCTGGGCGGCGGCGATCAGGTCCGCGTCGATCTCCTCCGCAAAGGCGGAGCAGCAGGCCAGCGCCAGCAGAGCGGCCAGCAGCACAGCAAGCAGTTTCTTCATGTATGTTACCTCCGTTTCTATTGGTTTTCAACCAATGTTATTATACCCGCATTTAACCTCGTTGTCAATATGGAATTAACATAGGCGCCCAATTCGTCTGTCTTTCTATGATTGTCGGCGTGTTCCTTCAAAACCCGCCGACCCGGAAAACGTTCCGGTTTCCTAATCATGTACAATTGCAATAGCAAGGGCCGCGGGCACACTCTGCCCGCGGCCCACAAATGTCACGCGGTCTTCTGTCTCTTCCCGGTCAGGCGGGCAAAGAACTCCCTGCGCTTTTTGCGGCGCTCCAGGCGCTCGCCCAGATCCCGCGCGCCGACGCCGTACACCAGGTACAGGATCAGGCCGGAGACCAGCATGATGAACACCGTGGAGGCGCACCGGCGGCCGGAGCCGTTCATGTTGTAGCCGTCGCGGCCCTCCTCGGCGGTCATGGACTGGATCACCATGGCGTAGGACTTGCCGTAGCTGGAGTGGAAGGTGGCCGACATGTCGTACTCGGTGAACAGTGCGTTGAAGTTCAGCGCGAACACCGCCAACACACTGGGCAGCACGATTGGCAGCTTCACCCGCAGGAACGTTACCAGCTGGCTCGCGCCCAGGTTCCGCGCCGCGTCCTCCAGTTCGTCGTCGATGGCGTAGAAGGCCGCCTTCACCATTCGAAGCGCGAATGGCAGCTTGACCACCGTATAGGCCATCACGATCAGGAACCGCACGTTTTCACGGTAGTACAGGTTCTTTCCCAGCACATACCACACCTCGCCGTTGAAGAAGATGCGGTAGGAATAGCAGATCAGGATCGTGGGCAGCAGCCAGGGGAACAGCAGGCAGGCCTCCACGAGTCCGCCGCGCTTCTTGCCCCGGTGCTTGAAGATGTAGTTCACCGCGATGACCACGATCACGCAGGTCAGCGCCGCCGCCAGGGCCGACAGCACGAAGCTCAGCCGGATACCGCCGACGGTGTCCGCGTTGGAGAACACGCCGGAGATGACGCCCTCGCGGATCCTCTGCTTGCCGCGGGAGGTGGTGTAGCTGTAGTCCTGGGTGCCAAAGAAGTTGATCAGCGTCCAGTCGGACACGTTCAGCGACTTGGCGCGGATGGCCGGCCAGTTCTGGAAGGAGAACAGCACGATCATCACCACGGGCGTCATGTAGATCAGGAACAGTACGTAGGCATAGGCATGGGCCGCCACGTTCCACACCGGGTTCTGGATCTTCTGCTTCACCAGCTTGGCCTTGGTCTTGCTGACGGACAGGTAGTGTCCCTTGCGTTCGTAGTGGTTCAGCGCCGTCAGCAGCACGATGGTGAACAGGGCCAGGATCACGGACAGCAGGGCCGCGCGTGCCTGCGGGAAGGCCTCGTCCGCGACGGACGAGCCCGCCAGGCGCACGATCTCCGGGTTGATGGAGTTGTAGCCCAGCAGGGTCGGCGCGGACATGGCGCACAGGCCGGTGATGAAGGTCATGACCGTCAGGCTGAACAGCGTGGGCAGCAGCGTGGGCATGACCACCTTGAACAGCACCTTGAAGGGCTTCGCGCCCATGTTCCGGGCCGCCTCGACGGTGTTGTAGTCGATGCCGCGGATGGCGTTGCGCAAGAACAGCGCGTGGTTGCTGGTGCAGGCGAAGGTCATGGTGAACAGCACCGCGTTGAAGCCGGAGAACCACTGCCGGTTCATGGTGGGGAACATGCGCACCAGCCACTGGGTGAGCATGCCGTTGCTGTCGTAGAGGAACTGATAGCCCGTGACCAGCGCCACGCCGGAATATATCAGCGTGGTCATGTAGCCCAGGCGAAGGATCTTTGCGCCCTTGATGTCAAAGTACTCCGTCAACAGCACGATGGAGATGCCCACCACGTTGACGGTGATCACCAGGCATACGGCCAGCTTCAGGGAGTTGACGACGAAGGAGGGCATGTTGCCCGCGAAGAAGAAGCGTATGACCGCCATCGGGTCCAGGTTGCCCGCCGCGTCCCGCGTGGAAAAGATCGAGGTCAGCGTGTTCAGGCAGGGCAGCACCATGAAGCCCAGGAAAAGATAGATGAACAATACCGCGCCGAAGACCTTGTAGATCCTCGAAAGATCAAGGCCTCCCTTGCGCCGCACAGTGCGCTGCATCCACTCTCCCCCCTTCTCAGTAGGACATGACGTCCTGGGGGTGGATGCCCACGGAGACGCTTTCGCCCGGCTCGTAGATGTTGATGCCGTCGTTCTTCTCGATCACCTTGATGGTCTGACCGGCGGCGTCGATGTAATACTTGATGTACAGGCCGTAGTACTCCCGGCTCTGGATGACGCCCTTCACCTGGAACTCGTCGGCGTCCTTCGCGCGGTTCACCCGAACCCGCTCCAGGCGGATGAAGTGGTGCTTGTCCCCGGGCAGGCCCAGGCCCTTCATGAAGCCCTCGCCCAGCGGGTTGATGTCGCCGATGAAGTTGGCCACGAACTCGGTGGCGGAGTGGTTGTAGACCTCGTTGGGCGTGCCGATCTGCTCGATGTAGCCCTTGTTGAACACGGCGATGCGGTCGGACAGCGTCAGGGCCTCCTCCTGGTCGTGGGTGACGTAGATGGTGGTGATGCCGAACTCCCGCTGCATCTTCTTCAGCTCGTTTCTAAGCTGCACGCGCAGCTTGGCGTCCAGGTTGGACAGCGGCTCGTCCATGCAGATGATGGCGGGCTCCGTCACCAGTGCGCGGGCGATGGCCACGCGCTGCTGCTGGCCGCCGGAGAGCTGGGAAACCGCCTTGGCCAGCTGCTCGTCGGACAGGTCCACCTTCCGCGCGATGTCCGCGACCTTCTTCGCGATCTCCGCCTTGGGCAGCTTCTTGATCTTCAGGCCGAAGGCGATGTTGTCCTTCACCGTCATGGTGGGGAACAGCGCGTAGCTCTGGAACACGATGCCGATGTTGCGCTTCTCGATGGGCACATGGGTGATGTCCTCGCCCTGCATGGACACGCTGCCTCCCACCGGCTCGATGAAGCCGGTGATGGTGCGCAGCGTGGTGGTCTTGCCGCAGCCGGAGGGACCCAGGAAGGTGAAAAACTCGCCCTCCTTCACATGCACGTTGATGTTGTGCAGCGCCTCGAAATCGCCGAATTTCACCACGATGTCCTTCAATTGAATCATATGTACCGCTCCCCTTTTCCCCGTCGAATATGCCCGCCTTGCGGGCCGCGCTTGTGCTGTCAACCCATTTGTTGTTTGGCGTTATCAGTTAAGAATCTCTTACATTGCTCCAGCAATCCCTTTTCCCTATTCCCTTTTCCCTGGCATTCTGCCTGATGCCTTTACAATTCCCGATTCTCAATTCTTTCAAACCCTTCCCCTCATGCGGAGCAGGCTTTGACAAAAGGGCGAGCTCGTTGGAGCCCGCCCTTTCCGGGTCATTGCCCGATGGCGTTTACGCCTCCGGCGCAGCCTGGGTCAGGGTCGCCCAATCCAGGTTGTCCCAATCGGGCTCGGCGGGGGCGTCGGCATTGTCGGCCCAGTAGAAGCCCAGGTTGGTCATGATGTTGGTCCACTCGGAGGAGTGAGCGCCCACGTACTCGGCGTAGGTCATCTCGGTGCCCTCGACGGTGTTCAGGGAGAAGTTCGGGATCGCGTAGATGGCGGGAACCTCGTCGAACAGCTCGGCGACGGCGTCCTCGTTGCAGGGATAGCTGTCGAACTCGTCGGACCAGGCGATCTGGGTCTCGGCGGAGCCGAACCACTCGGCGAAGGCCTTGACGGCCTCGGTCTGCTCCTCGGTACGATTCGGGTTGTCGATCACGCCGATATACTCGGCGATGTAGTAGGTACCGTCGTCGATCTCAACCAGATCCCAGTTCTCGGGCTCCAGGGTGCCGCGCAGCGGGTTCGCCTCGGTGCCGGCCTCCTCAGCAGCTTCGATGTTGCCGTACAGGGAGGAGGAATAGAAGGTGGAAACCTGCACGTCGCCGCGGATCAGCGGATCCAGGCCGTACTTATCGCCGGTGTTGTTGCCGTTGGCGCAGTAAGCCCACAGGGTCTTCCAGCCGTCGATGCTGATGCCGCCCGCCGGGGACTCCGGATCGGTGAAGGCGTACAGCATGGCGTTGTTGATGTTCATGTTGGTGGTGCCGCCGACCTTGCCCTGGCGATACCAGTTGTAGCCGCAGTCCACGATGTCGGCCCAGTGGCTGAAGTGCAGCGCCTCGCCGTTGGTGCCCAGCTCGTCGTTGCGGTAGAGCATCAGGATGTTCTGGATGACCAGGCCGTAGGCCTTGCCGTCATACTTGTAAACGCCCACCTTGTCGGCCCAGGAGGGGGTCCAGTCCAGCACGGACAGGTTCTCATAGGTGCCGTTCACCAGCTGGGACCAGCGAACCTCGTTCAGGCCGAAGATGATGTCGGCGTCCTTGTTCTCGTTGGCGGCCTGCACGGCGGCGGTGTCGCCGGAGATGACGGAGTTGTCGTCAATGGAGATGGTAAAGCCCGCCTTCGCGGCCGCGTCGATCAGCCACGTGGTGCGCTCCGGGGAGTTGGAGTTGGAGTAGATGCGGATGGTGTAGCCGGAATAGTCCTCGGCGGAGGCGGAAACCGCCACCAGGGACAGCGCCATGGCCAGCACCAGGATGAACGTCAAAACTTTCTTCATTTGGAAAACCTCCCTTTGTATGTTAAGTTTCAACGTACCAAGTATAGCACAACCTTCAGAATATGTAAAGTCAAATGACCCAAATCGGGCGAAAAAAACCTATGGAATCGCAAGGCTGGTGACCGTGTGCGCGCAAAGGGGCGGCCCCGGCACGCCGCCGGAAGCCGCCCCAGATGAGCGTTCAAGCCACTGAAATTATCAGTCTGTTCACGCCAGCCGCTCGCGCACCACGTCGGCGATGCGGTTCACGACCTTCTCGATCTTCTCGTAGTCCAGGCCCTCGGCCATGACGCGGATGACCGGCTCGGTGCCGGACACGCGCACCACCACCCGGCCGTCCTTGCCCAGGGTGTTCTTGCCCCAGTCCACGGCAGCCTTGACGTCGCCGTCCAGGTAGAAGCGCATCTTGCCCTCGTGGCTGACCTTCACGTTCACCATCACCTGCGGATAGCGCCGCATGACCTTCGCGGCCTCGGCCAGGGTGATGTTCTCCCGCTTCAGCAGGCTCAGCAGCTGGATCGCCGTCAGCTGGCCGTCGCCGGTGGTGGCGAAGTCCCGGAAGATCACGTGGCCGGACTGCTCGCCGCCGAAGCTGTACTCCTGCAGCAGCATCTCCTCCAGCACGTATCGGTCGCCCACCTTGGTGGGGATGAAGCGCATGTTGTTCTCCTCGCAGAACTTGCTGAAGCCCATGTTGGTCATGATCGTGCCCACCACGGTGTTCTTCTCCAGCTTGCCCCGCTTCTGCATGTCCAGCGCGATGATGGCCATGATGAAGTCGCCGTCCACCGTGTTACCCTCGCCGTCCACCGCCAGGCAGCGGTCCGCGTCGCCGTCGAAGGCGATGCCGATGTCCAGGCCGTTGTCCTTCACATACTGGGACAGGGCCTCCATGTGGGTGGAGCCGCAGGCGTCGTTGATGTTGCGGCCGTCAGGGGCGTCGAACAGCACGTGGCAGTCCGCGCCGAGCTCGCTGAACAGCCGCCGGGCGGTCATGGCTGCGGAGCCGTTGGCGCAATCCACCGCCAGGCTCACGCCGGTCAGCGCGATGGGCACCGTGCTCTTCAGGTGGTCGATGTAATCCTTCACGGCGGTGGCCTGCTTGTCCACCACCATGCCCACGTCGTTGCCCAGGCCCAGGCGCGGCGCCGCGGCCTTGTCCAGTATGATGCTCTCGATCTGCTCCTCCAGGTCGTCGGGCAGCTTGTAGCCGTCGCCGGAGAAGATCTTGATGCCGTTGAACTCATAGCTGTTGTGGGAGGCGGAGATCATCACGCCCGCGTCCGCCTTGTACTTGCCCACCAGGTAGGCCACGGCGGGGGTGGGCACCACACCCAGCTGGTACACGTCCGCGCCCACGGAGCACAAGCCCGCGGTCAGCGCTCCGGACAGCATGCCGGAGGAGATGCGGGTGTCCATGCCCACGACGAATATCGGGCGGCGGCGGGAGTTGTCCGACAGCACCATGGCCGCCGCGCGGCCGATCTCCAGCGCCAGCTCGCAGGTCAGCTTCTCATTGGCGATGCCGCGCACGCCGTCGGTTCCGAACAATCTGCCCATGGTTCAGTTCCTCTCCTTTCGCGGGACGATGTTCCCCGCGTCCTTGTAGATGTGCGCCTCGGGGATCACGCCCCGCACGCAGCTGGTGGGATAGACGATGCAGTCCCGGCCGATCACCGTGCCCGGGTTCAGCACGCTGTTGCAGCCGACCTCCACCCGGTCGCCCAGCATCGCGCCGATCTTCCGCAGGCCGGTCTCGATGCCCTCGCCCGCATGGATGACGATGTTGCGTTTGTCGGACTTCACGTTGCTGGTCACGCTGCCCGCGCCCATGTGGGCCTTCCAGCCCAGCACGGAGTCCCCCACGTAGTTGAAGTGGGGCACCTGCACGCCGTCGAACAGCACACAGTTCTTCAACTCCACGGAATTGCCGACCACCGCGCCCTTGCCCACGATGGCGCTGCCCCGCACGAAGGCGCAGTGGCGGATCTCCGCCCCGCTGTCCACGATCAGCGGCCCGTTCAGGCAGGCGGTGGGCGCGACCTTCGCGTCCTTCGCGATCCAGATATCCTCCGCCGGGTGGTCGAACGCCTCGTCGCTCAGCGTCGCGCCGAGTTCCATGATATAGCCCTTGATCCGCCCCAGAACCTCCCAGGGATAGCGCGCGCCCTCGAAGAGGCTCGCGGCGCGGGTGTGCTCCAGGTCGAACAGGTCCTTGATTTCAAGCCTTGTATCCATGCTCTCCTCCCGAGCGCCGGCGTCTTACCGGCGCGTTTGACAGCGATTATAGCATATTCGTTGGGTTAATGTCAATTTATCTTCATATTATGTTGTGATGGCGTTCGCCCGGCGGGAACCGGGCCTCTCCCCTCACGGCTCCGTCCTGCCCAGCAGCCAGCGCTCCACGGCCCGGGCCGCGCCGTCGTGGTCGCAATCCTCGGTGAGAGCGTCCGCCAGCCGCCGCACCTCGTCGATGGCGTTGCCCATGGCCACGGCGAAGCCCGCCGCGCCCATCAGGTCGATGTCGTTGCCGCCGTCCCCCACGGCCATGGCCCGCTCCACGGGAATGCCCAGGTGGCGGCACAGCTTTTGAAGGCCCAGCCCCTTGGCGGCCTCCCTCGGCGAGATCTCATAGCCGATGCCCAGGGAGCCGCTCATGTTCAGGTCGACCTCCCCCACCTTCTCCGCGAAACGGTCGCGCTCTGCGGCGGTGGTGAAGTAGAGGTTGATCTTCTCCACGGGCCTGCCGACCTCCCGCCGGAGGGCGTCCATGTCCCGGACGAAGATCGACCCGGCGCGAAAGACCTCCCAGAAGTCGAATATGTGGTACCGCTTGAGTTCCTCCGCGTCCTCCAGGCGCATGTAGGACTGGTCGCCGATGAAGCACTGGACGCACACGTCCAGGCCCCGGGCCGCTTCCAGCACCCGGTCGGCGTCCGCCTCCGGGATGATGGCCTTCTCAACGATCCGCTTCGCCCTCACGTCGTAGAGGCAGCCGCCGTTTTCGCAGATGGCGTAGCCTATGCCGGGGATCGCCTCCAGATGCGCCCACAGCTCCGACAGGCACCGCCCGGTGCAGACGGCGATCACCTTTCCCGCCTCCGCAGCCCGCGCCAGCACCCCTCGGGTGTACGCGGTGGTCTCGTGGGCGGTGTTCAGCAGCGTGCCGTCCATGTCCAGCGCCGCCAGCTCAAACCGGCCCGCGCCCGTCCCGTCCGCCATGCTTCCACCTCTTTCGCGTTCTCAAACGATATACCCCCATTATCCCCGCCCTCCGTAAAGCCTGCAAGCGCCGGGGCGTAAACTGTGTTAACGGGCCACGGACCTGCCTGATTCTCGCTTTAATTTTCCACGTCTTGCCCCGTTTGTAACCCGCGCTTAATGACGCGCTTGCCGACGAAGTGATAAAATGTTCCCCGTAAACATTAACTACATCGATGTTGAGGAGGCACATTATGCAGCAGGACATGATCGTCATTCTGGACCTCGGCAGCACTCAGAGCGCTCAGATCGCCCGCGAGATTCGCGCGCTGGGCGTGTACACGGAGATTCACCCCTACGACATCACCGAGCAGCAGCTGGCGGCGCTGCCCAACGTGAAGGGCATCGTGCTGAACGGCGGCGTGAACCGCGTGGTGGACGGCGTGGAGATCGACGCCAGCGAAGCGGTGTATGGCAGCGGCGTGCCGCTGATGGCCGTGGACCACAAGGCGAAGAAGGCCGACGTCTGCCTGGACAAGTGGCCCGAGGACGACGAGGTCCGCAAGGAAGCCCTGCGCGCCTTCACCTTCGACACCTGCAAGGCCGAGGCCAACTGGAACATGGACAACTTCATCGCCGACCAGATCGAGCTGATCAAGAAGCAGGTGGGCGACAAGAAGGTCCTGCTGGCCCTGTCCGGCGGCGTGGACTCCTCCGTCGTGGCGGCGCTGCTGATCCGCGCCATCGGCGACCAGCTGACCTGCGTGCACGTCAACCACGGCCTGCTGCGCAAGGGCGAGCCCGAGCAGGTGGTGGAGGTCTTCCGCAACCAGCTGGGCGCGAACCTGATCTATGTGGACGCCGTGGACCGCTTCCTGGACAAGCTGGCCGGCGTCTCCGACCCCGAGCAGAAGCGCAAGATCATCGGCGCGGAGTTCATCCGCGTGTTTGAAGAAGAAGCCCGCAAGCTGGACGGCATCGACTTCCTGGGCCAGGGCACCATCTACCCCGACATCGTGGAGTCCGGCACCAAGACCGCTAAGATGGTCAAGAGCCACCACAACGTGGGCGGTCTGCCCGAGGACCTGAAGTTCGAGCTGGTCGAGCCCCTGAAGATGCTGTTCAAGGATGAGGTCCGCGCCTGCGGCAAAGCCCTGGGCCTGCCGGACAGCATGGTCTACCGCCAGCCCTTCCCCGGCCCCGGCCTGGGCGTGCGCTGCCTGGGCGCCATCACCCGCGACCGCCTCGAGGCCCTGCGCGAGGCCGACGCCATCCTGCGCGACGAGTTCGACAAGGCCGGCCTGCGCGGCAAGGTGTGGCAGTACTTCACCGTCGTGCCGGACTTCAAGTCCACCGGCGTGCGCGACAACGCCCGCTGCTTCGAGTGGCCCGTCATCCTCCGCGCCGTGAACACCGTGGACGCCATGACCGCCACCGTGGAGCAGGTCGAGTGGCCCGTGCTGCTGAAGATCACCGACCGCATCCTCAAGGAAGTCAAGGGCGTGAACCGCGTCCTCTACGACCTGTCGCCGAAGCCCGTCGCCACCATCGAGTGGGAATAAGGTACAATCCGCGAAAGTGCCTGAGAACACGGGCTTTTCGAGGGGTGTGACAACCGGATGATACTGTTTTGATACTATTTTCCAGGTTTCTCATTATTCCATATGATTAGGCAAGCCGCAGGCTTGGCCGGTTCGGCGGGCCGCGCAGCGAGCACGCCGAAAATCATCGGACAATGCAAAAGTTGTCCTCTGGAAAACGACAAAATGTTTTCCAGAGGACTTTTTGTATTTGGTACGATTAGCGAACGGGCTGCGAAGCGGCCGTTGCGCGGGTCGGCGGCTTTCAAAGGAAGACACTGACAATCGTTGTATGTTCAGGAGGTTTGGAGGACGCTTATTCGTCGCTGCTGGCTGCTCTGTCCTTATCACAGCCCAACACCTGTAGGTGGGGTAAACTATGTCACAGAGTGAGGTCGGGACATCACTTAACAATCTCTTTTCTTGACAGTTCGGCTCAACCGGCATAAAATACACACAATTCCAATGAAGCGCAAGGGTGCGCAGTGAGATTCCTCTCACCGCCGCCCTTGCGCTTTATGTTTTGGAATCCACCAGGAAAGGAGCTGTTTACGATGACATTTTCCGCGGTAAACACGATCTGGGTGCTGCTAGGCGCGGCGCTGGTGTTCTTCATGCAGGCGGGCTTCGCCATGTGCGAGGCAGGCTTTACCAGGGCCAAGAACACCGGCAATATCCTCATGAAGAACCTGATGGACTTCTGCATCGGCACGCCGCTTTATTGGCTGGTGGGCTTCGGCATCATGTTCGGCGCGGGCACGGCGGCCTTTGGATGGATCGACCCCTTCATCCTGAAGGATTACAGCCACATCCTGCCCGCGGGCGTGCCGCTGTGGGCCTACGCCATCTTCCAGACGGTGTTCTGCGCCACCAGCGCCACCATCGTCTCCGGCGCGATGGCCGAGCGCACGAAATTCTCCGCCTATTGCGTCTATTCGGCGGCGATCTCCCTGTTCATCTATCCCGTGTCCGGCCATTGGATCTGGGGCGGCGGCTGGCTCAGCGCGCTGGGTTTCCATGACTTCGCCGGTTCCACCTGCGTGCACATGGTGGGCGGCGTGTGCGCCCTGATCGGCGCGAAGCTGCTGGGACCCCGCATCGGCAAGTACGGCGCGGACGGCAAGCCCCGCGCCATCCTGGGCCACAACCTGTCCATCGCGGCGCTTGGCGTGTTCATCCTGTGGTTCTGCTGGTTCGGCTTCAACGGCGCCAGCACCGTGGGCATGGACAGCGACGCGCTGATCGTCTCCGCCGGCCTGGTGTTCTTCAACACCAACCTGGCCGCGGCGGTGGCGACGCTGACCACCATGATCTTCACCTGGCTGCGCTACGGCAAGCCGGACGTGTCCATGACCTTCAACGCCTCGCTGGCGGGGCTGGTGGGCATTACGGCGGGCTGCGACGCGGTGGACCCCTTCGGCGCGGCGATCATCGGCCTGTGCTGCGGCTTCGCGGTGGTGCTGGCGGTGGAGTTCTTCGACAAGGTCGTGAAGATCGACGACCCCGTGGGCGCGATCTCCGTCCACGGCGTGTGCGGCGCGCTGGGCACGATCCTGACCGGCCTGTTCGCCACCGGCGTCTCCACGATGAAGGGCGTGTTCTACGGCGGCGGCTTCAAGTTCCTGGGCGTGCAGCTGCTGGGCGTCGGCTCGGTGATCGCCTGGACGGCGGTCATCATCACCATCGTGTTCTCCATCATCCGGGCCACCATCGGCCTGCGGGCCAGCGCGGAGGACGAGGTCATGGGCCTGGATCGCTCGGAGCACGGCCTGCACACCGCCTATTCCGGCTTCACCATCATGGCGGACAGCAACCTGGAGGATATCGAGCCCATGGCCGTGCCCGCCGGAGACTACGAAGCGCCCGTGCGGGTGGCGAAGGAGAAGGCCCCCGACGCGCCGGTGTACACCAACGTGCGCATCATCTGCCGCCCCGCCAGCCTGGAACCCCTCAAGCGGAGCATGAACAAGATCGGCATCACCGGCATGACCGTGACGAATGTGATGGGCTACGGCACGCAGAAGGGCAAGCCGGAGTATTACCGCGGCACGCCCGTGGAGGTCACGCTGCTGCCCAAGGTGCAGGTGGACATCGTGGTCAGCAAGGTGCCGGTGCGCATGGTCGTCGAGACCGCCAAGCGCGTGCTGCACACCGGCCATATCGGCGACGGCAAGATCTTCATCACCGATGTGGAAAACGTCGTGCGCGTCCGCACCGGCGAGGAGGGCTACGACGCGCTGCAGTCAGATTGACTGTATAGCGCAAATCAATTATAGAAGCATCCTGAGGCAAAACTTCAGGATGCTTCTATTGTTAATATGTTATAGATACTGTGAAGTGACAGTCAACCAGTTATGTCTCAAGCCTTATCTGCGCCCTTAGGGGCTCTTTTTTCCATGGCCACGGGTCTGCCCCGGGCAGAATTCGACCCGGCATTACAATTCCATTTGATCCAACATTATTATTCCTTGCAGTAGACAATTCAGTCCCTCTGTGTTACAATTATAACAGACAGGTAAACTTTTATTTTTGTTTCAGATAACTCAAGCCCATTGGGACGATAGCTCGGAGCTGCGCGCGCAGAGCAGGAGCGATTCCCGGCAGTGGCTGCTCCCCACCGCCCGCTCCACGGAATCGGTAATCAATTGGGAAGGCGCGCCGGCTTCGATCGGCACGACGCGTCTGTTCCCATCAATCATAATTTCCTGCGTACAGATCAAATCCAAAAGGGGGAATCCTGATGAAACCGAGGAGAATCCTGGCGATCCTGCTCGTGGTGCTGATGCTCGCGGGCCTCGTTCCCGTATCCGCCCTGGCCGGAGAATGCCCCGGCCTCAATTCCGCCGCCAACGGCGGCAACCACGATTGGCGGCAGATCGGTTCCAGCGAACCGACCTGCACCGCCCCCGGTTATAATAACTACAAGTGCATCTACTGCGGTACAACAAAGCGGGAACAGAGTGGCAGCGCGAGGGGCCACAGCTTCGGCTCATGGTCCACCAGCAAGGCCGCTACCTGCACCGCCGGCGGTGAGGAGGTCCGCGCCTGTTCCGTCTGCGGCGTGAAGGAGACCCGCGCGACGGCCGCGCTGGGCCACAGCTTCGGCTCATGGTCCGCCAGCAAGAATGCCACCTGTACCGCCGGCGGCGAGGAGGCCCGCGCCTGCTCCCGCTGCGGCGCGAAGGAGACCCGCGCGACCGCCGCGCTGGGCCACAGCTTCGGCTCATGGTCCACCAGCAGGGCCGCCACCTGCGTCGCGGCCGGCGAGGAGGTTCGCGCCTGCTCCCGCTGCAACGCGACGGAGACCCGTTCCACGCCCCTGGCCGATCACAAGTGGGGCAAGTGGAAGACCACGCGGAAGGCCACCTGCGACCGGAAGGGCGTAGAGGAGCGCAAGTGCTCCGTCTGCGGCAAGAAGAAGACGCGCGACATCGACAGGCTCCCCCACACCTATGGCGAATGGACCGTCACCCGGGAGAGCACCTGCTCCGAGAAGGGCGAGCGCACGCGCACCTGCGAAAAGTGCGGCCACGTGGATGTCCAGGCCATCGACACCCTGCCCCATACCTACGGCGACTGGACGGTGACCCTCGAGCCCACCTGCACGCAGGAGGGCGGGCGCACCCATACCTGCCAGATCTGCGGCTTCGAGGAAATGGGGTCCGTCGAAAAGGTGCCCCATGACTTTGGCGACTGGACGGTGACCCTCGAACCCACCTGCACGGAGGAAGGCAGCCAGACCCACGCCTGCGCGGCCTGGAGGAGACCGAAAGCGTTCCCCGGCGGGGCCACCTGTTCGGCGAATGGACCGTGATCGCCGAGATGACCGACTTCTCCATCGGCGTGCGCGAGCGCGCCTGCGAGCGCTGCGGCGAGCTGCAGCACGAGGAGCAGGAACCCCAGCCCACCTACCGCAAGGGCGACCGGGGCGACGGCGTGAAGAATCTGCAGGAAGCCCTGAACGCCGGCGGCTTCAACTGCGGCGCGGCCGACGGCATCTTCGGCAAGAAGACCGAGGCGGCGGTGAAGGCGGTGGAACAGGCCCACGACTTTGAGCCCGACGGCATCGCCTGGCCGGGCGTGCAGAAGTGGCTCGGCATGGTCGGCGGCATGGGCCCCGACGACGACGCTCCCCTGCCGGACGGCATCAACAGCACCTACGGCGGCGGAAACCCGTCCGTTCCGATCTTTGAGGACACGGGCGAGGTCTTCTCGGTGCGCAGATTCGTGGTCACCGACATTCCCGATTGGGACAGTGCCTTCTACGACGGCGCCGACGTGAAAGTGGAGCTGCGGCTGACCATCGACAATTACAGCAGCTACAAGCTTGAGGGGTTTGGCCTTGGCTACGCTGAAGACGCCTTCGCGAATGAATGGACGCTCATGGGCATGACGCTGTCAGCCGGCGAAAGCTATGACTTTACCTATCATATGCGCATCAAGGAGGCGCCGGAAAGCTGGAATACACGCGCAGCCACGGTGTATCTCAGAAACCAGCAGACCGGCATGCTCGAGCAGGAGACGGTGGAGTTTGGCCCGACCTGGCGTCCCGCGAAGGTTTCGCTGGGGCACGAGAGCGGGACCAGCAAGCCCACCCTCACCCTGACCGTGGATAAAAAAGACTATATGAGCCGCGTCTATGCGGGAGACACGATCGACATTCCCATTCGCGTGGGCATCGAAGGCCCCGAGCTCGCCGAGGTCCGCAACCTGATGCTGACGATCAAACAGGTCAACACAGACCACAACGAAGTCTTCAAGACGGATGAATTCAAGCTGAAGAACAAATACATGGGCACGGACGAGGACTTCGGCTACCTGGCCCAGGTGATGGCCACCATCCCAGTGCCCACTTACATAGAGCCCCGCGCCCTGCGCCTGCAGCTCTCCGGCACCTATACCGACAAGAAGGGCAAGTCAAAGGTCGTGGAATCCGAGGTTGTGTCCCTGGCCTATAACCCCTCCATAAAGGATAAAGAGAGTCCGGGCATCAGTCTGGACTACTACGTCACCCCCTGGAAGAACCTTTACGGCCCCGGCGACCGGGTGACCGTCCACATGACCGTGAAAAACGTCGGCCCGGAGCCGGTGGAACTCTTCGGGATGCGCTTCATCGGGCCCAACAAGGAAATCCTCTCCAAGTTGGATGATATCCAGGACGTCCCGGCACAAACGATCCTCACGACCGGCGCGACGGCGGATGCGAGCTGGAGCTACACAATCCAAAAGGAGGACTGCGACGCTGCCTCCATGGAGGCGGATGTCCACGTCCGCGGCATGCTTTTGAAAGATGGAAGGACCATCTTCACACCCAGCATCCACGTCTCGATACCCTGCCGGGAGATTCTGCCGGAGTTCCTGAGCCTCACCGCCCAGGTACAGGAGGAGCGACCCCTCTACACCCCCGGCATGACCGTGCCCGTTAGGCTGACCCTCAGCGATACCACCAACCGCCGGCTGACCCGGACCCGGATCTACGCCACGGGAGACAACCAAAAGTCCGGCATTCTCAGCGAGAGGATCTGGCACGACTTTGGCCACGGCGCGTCGGGCTACATGATCGGCGATATGGGGGCCATTGATTACAAGTACAAGACAATGGTGATCGACGTCACCATCCCGGAGGACTTCACGGGCGACGCCTTCCGTGCCTCCTGGGTGGCCGAGGGCGATTACGTCACCGAGAACCGCAGCGCGCGCTCCAACGTGGCCACGATACAGCTGCCGATCATGCAGGCATCCGATGAGGAGGCGGAGCTGTCCCTGAAGGTGGAGCTGCGCAGCCTGCCGCCCCGCGAGGCCGGCTTCTGGATCGGAGGTGACGTGGCGGACGTGAGAGTCAGCGCCGACTACCTGGGCAGCGGCATAGCCAAGCGCCTGATCATCGAAGGCGCCGACGCGTCCGGAAAACAGCCCTTCACGCTCAGCGCCGAGAATTCGAACCACATCTCGGACACCGTGCACCTGACGCTGGACAAGGGTGAGCTGCAAGGGGGCTCTCACGATTTCGTCTTCCGGGCGTTGGCCAACGTGGAGGACGCGGACACGACGGATTACATGACCGCTGAGCACATCCTGAAATTCAACATGACCCCCCTGGACAAGGGGCAGATCGTCGTGAGCGCAAGTATTATCAGTGAGAGCACCCATGAAGACGGCAAGTGGCAGTCCGGCGACAAGGCGTTCATCCGCGTGGAGGCCAGCTACGACGGTCCGGTGATGCCGCCGCGCAGGATAGACTACAGCGCGTATTCCCCCGGCAGCACTGAAGCGCCTGTTGCGCACAGCGATATCTGGTACGCCGACACAATTGTGGATGAATTTGAGGTGCAGCTGGATTCCCACGACGCGGTGAACGACGAGATCGTCTATACGATCACGGCCTACGTGTGCGAGGGCGAATCGGAAGTGTACACCTGTGAGATATCCACGGAGGTGGTGTTCGAGATGAGTCCCACCGCCACCGGCCCCGACGCCGATGGGCCAAGCGCCGGCGGCATGGGCGCGGACCTGGAAGACTCGCCCGCCTTCATCCACGCGGAAAGCATTTCCATCGATACCGGCCACACGTCGACCTGGGAGGCGGAAGAAAGCGAATCCCCCACCGAGTCCGGCGCGGGCGGCGAAGTTGCCGAGTCCCCCGCTGAATCCGGCTCAGGAAACGAAGCAGCTGAATCCCCCGCCGAGTCCGGCGCGGACGGCGAGGCTATTGAATCCCCCGCCG
>JAUMVG010000133.1 GCA_030530315.1 Clostridia bacterium
TAAATTGCGATTTCACGAGCTCCTCTGACCTCTGGATCAGCATTTGATAGGCCCTCCGGGCGTCCTCCACTGCCCACAGCAGGCGGGCAAGCTCGCGCTGCTGAGTCCTGTCGGGCAGCTGGAACTCATAGTTTTTCAGGTGCTCCCACTTCACGCGCGGCGAGAGGGAGCCGGCGGAGTGCCCGACGGCATAGTCGAACAGCGCGTCGTTCTGGATGATGAAGGGCAGCAGTTCCGGCTCCAATACGTCCGGCCTGGCGGCGATGACCGTGATATCGCCGGAGCAGATGCCGTCGAAAGGCGCGACGGCGGCCTTCTTCAAATAGGCCCGGCGGCGGCCAAACAGCACCTGCCCCTTGCGGAATCTCTTGGTGAAGGTGTTGTCAGAATCATCGCTCCACTGGGTCAGGCAAACCTCGCCGGGGATCAGGTGTTCCAAGCCCACGACCGGCAGACCGGTCTCGCCCTTGATGGTCTCCTTGCACTCGACGGCCACGTCATTCAGCTTCACTTTCGGCATCCGTCTCACCTCCCATCCCCAGCATGGACAACAATTCGTCGTATTCCTCGTGCATTTCATAGCTGCTGGCCAGCCAATCCGCGTGGCATTGATCCAAGCTCTTCAACCCCTCCGGATTTTCGTCCACCGGCGCGCTGATGTATAGTGGAATACTGAGGGAATAATTGTATTTCTCCGTATCCTCAATGGCGATCACGCGGGCAAAGCCCCCAATATCCGCATAGCCGTTATAGGCGTCGGCAATCTTGCGGATGTGGTGGTCTTCCAGGTAGCTCTGGGCGTTCTTGCGGGTGACCTCGTTCACGGCGTTGATCAGCAGGATCTTTCCCTTGTGGGCCACCGGTTTGCTGCCCGGCATCCGGCAGATGACGACACAGGCCTCCATCGGCGCGTTGAAGAACAGGTTCGGACCGAGGCCGATGACGCAATCCACCAGATCGCTCTTGATCAGCTTTTCACGCATCGAGGCTTCCTCATTCCGGAACAACACCCCGTGCGGGAACAGGATCGCGCAGCGCCCGGTGTCCGGCTTCATGCTCTTGAGGATATGCTGGAAGAAGGCATAGTCCGCGCGGCCCTGGGGCGGCGTGCCAAGGAAGTTCCGACCGTATTTGTCGCCCTCGAACGCCGCCCGGTCCCACTGCTTGATGGAGTAGGGCGGATTGGCCAGGGTCAGGTCGAATTGCATCAGCTGACCGTTCTGGATGAAGGCGGGGTTTTTCAGGGTATCGTCGTTGACAATGTGGAAATCCTCCACGCCGTGCAGGAACAGGTTCATCCGCCCGATGGCCGAGGTCAGCGCATTGATCTCTTGGCCGTAGACGTGGACGTTGCGCCACTCCTGCCCGCGCGCCTTCAGGTGGGCGATGCAGCTGATGAGCATGCCGGCGCTGCCGCAGGTGGGATCGTAGATGGATTCCCCGGACTGGGGCTGGAGGATCTCCGTCATCAGGTGCACCACGGTGCGGTTGGTGTAGAATTCCTGGGCGGTGTGGCCACTGTCGTCGGCAAACTTCTTGATCAGGTACTCATAGCCCTGGCCGAGCTCGTCCTCGGGGCAGTTGGCCAGGGACAGCGTGCGAGAGGAGAAATGCTCCAGCAGGTCCTTCAGCAGCCGGTCCGGCAGACGGTTCTTGTTGGTCCAGGCGCCGTCGCCGAATATGCCGGTGAGCAGCTCGCCGTTTTCCTTCTCGATAGCCCTAAACGCCGCCACGATGGCCTGACCCACGTCCTCGGTCACCTGGCGCACGTCCCGCCAGTGATGGCCCCTGGGCACGATGAACGTGTGCAACTCTTCCTCGGGGTAGAATTCCACATCGTCACCGTACTTTTCCACGGCGGCCTGGGTCTCTTCATCGTAGACGTCACAGATGCGCTTGAAGAACATCAGCGGGAAGATGTACTGCTTGTAGGAGCCGGCGTCGATATTCGTGCGCAGCAGCACGGCGGATTGCCACAGATAGGACTCCAGTTCCTCCAGCGTGATGCGGTTACTCATCGAGCCAGCCTCCCTCCTGCAACAGTTCCTTGAGTCGCGCCTCGGCGGTCTTCACGTCCTCCACCGCCTGCATAAATTCCCGGCGCACCTTCGCGGGGTCGATGGGCGGCGCGGGCGTCTTTTCGATGTACTGGTTGACCGACAGGGTGTAGTCCTTCGTCGCAATGGTCGAGAGGTCTACCACGGCACAGCGGTCGATGACGCTCTCGTAGCCCTCCCACAACCTGTAGACCGCATCCGTGTCCGCCTCGGTCATGACATTCTTAGCCCGCTGGGCGGTGTAGATGCCGGTGGCGTCGATCATGCACACCTTGCCGCGATGGGCGGCGGGCTTGTTGTTGTTCATGAACAGTATGCAGGCCGAGACGCCCGCGCCGTAGAACAGGTTGCCCACCAATGTGATGACGCATTCCAGGATGTCCGATTCGATCAGTTTCTGGCGCATCTTACCCTCGGCCCCGCCATGGAACAGCACACCTTGGGGCATGACCACTGCGCAGCGCCCGTCCTTGGGATTCATGGAGCAGACCATGTGCTGCAGCCAGGCATAGTCCGCGTTGCTGTCCGAGGGACAACCCCAGATGTTGCGGCCCCACTGGTCATTGGAAAAGAACTCAGCACCCCATTTATCCAGGCCGAAGGGCGGATTGGCCAGCACGCAGTCGAAGCGCTGCAGTTCGCCGTTCTGGATGAACTGGGGCTTTTGCAGCGTGTCCTCCCGGATGATCTTAAATTCTCGCGCTCCGTGCAGGAACAGGTTCATACGGGCGATGGCGGAGGTGGACAGGTTTTTCTCCTGACCATAGATCTTGCCATAGGAGGCCCGCTGATCCTCCATGTTACGGATGGCCTCGATCAGCATGCCACCCGTGCCGCAGGCCGGATCA
>JAUMVG010000134.1 GCA_030530315.1 Clostridia bacterium
TAAGACCCCAGTGTTTTCAAGGCTTTGCTGGTTTTGTCAGTTATTCCCACTCGATGGTTCCCGGCGGTTTTCCGGTGATATCGTATACGACGCGGTTCACGCCGGGGACTTCGCCGATGATGCGGCTGACACACCTCTTGAGGACGGGATAGGGGATCTCGGCGGCCTCGACGGTCATGGCGTCGTCGGAGGTGACGGCACGCAAACCGACGCAGTAGCCATAGGTGCGGTCATCGCCCATGCAGCCCACGGTGCGCACGCCGGTGAGCACGGCAAAGGACTGCCAGATGGCTTCGGACAAGCCGGCACTCTTCAGCTCCTCCAGGTAGATGGCGTCGCAGGCGCGCAGCAGGTCCAGCTTCTCCCGGGTGATGTCGCCGATCACGCGCACGGCCAGGCCCGGGCCCGGGAAGGGCTGCCGCCAGACCATGTCGTGGGGGATGCCCAGGCCCTCGCCCACGGCGCGGACTTCGTCCTTGAACAGCAGGGACAGCGGCTCGATGATGTGGTCCTTCTTGAACAGGCTGTCCTTTGGCAGGCCGCCCACATTGTGGTGGCTCTTGATGGTGGCGGAACCGCCCATGCCGCTCTCGATCTTGTCGGGGTAGATCGTGCCCTGGAGCAGGAAGTCCGCGCCGGTCTTGCGGGCCTCCTCCTCGAACACGCGCACGAACAGCTCGCCGATGATCTTGCGCTTGCGCTCCGGCTCGGTCACGCCCTTCAGCGCCTCCAGGAAGCGCTCGGAGGCGTCCACGTGGACCACGTTCAGGCCCAGGTTGTCCCGGTAGGTGCGTATCACCTGCTCGGCCTCGTTCAGCCGCAGCAGGCCGTGATCCACGAACACGCAGGTCAGCTGGTCCCGGCGCAGCGCCCGGCCCGCAAGGGCGCAGGCCACGGAACTGTCCACGCCGCCGGAGAGTCCGGCGACCACCTTGCCCTCGCCCACCGCGGTGCGGATGTCCTGCACCATGTGCTCGATCATGTCCTCGGCGCGGTAGTCCCCGGCGCAGCCGCAGACGCCGAAGGCGAAGTTGCGCAGCATCTTCACGCCCTCCACGGAGTGCCGCACCTCGGGGTGGAACTGCACGCCGTAAATGCCCCGGGAGACATCGGAGAAGGCCGCCACCGGGCAGTGATCGGTGCGCGCGTCGACGGTGAAGCCCTCGGGCGGCACGCTGACGCGGTCGTTGTGGTTCATGAACACGGCGGTCTCCCGGCCGACGCCGGCAAACAGGAGCGCGTCCTCGGTGTAGAGCATCGTGTGGCCGTACTCGCCCACCTCGGCGGACTCCACCTTGCCGCCGAACAGGTAATTGATCAGCTGCATGCCGTAGCAGATGCCCAGCACCGGCACGCCCAGTTCAAACACCTCCCGGCCCAGCCGCGGGGCGTTTTCGCCGTACACGCTGTTCGGCCCGCCGGTGAGTATGACGCCCTTCAGGCCCTCGTCCCGCCAGGATTCGATCGGGGCTGCGTAGTTCAGGATCTCGCAGTATACCCCCGCCTCGCGGATGCGCCGGGCGATCAGCTGGTTGTATTGGCCGCCGAAGTCCAGTATGATGATCTTCTCCCGAATCGCCAATCCCATTCCCCCTCTTCTGCCGTGCCGGCGCCGCCCGCCCGGGGGCCGGCAGCGCCTGTCGGTAAATTTGTGAATAATCATACCACCCCACTGCGCTTTCTTTCCCGTTTCTTCCTGTTAAGATTGGGAAACAGTCGGGTGATTTTCCGGGCCCCTGGCGCGGCGCTTCCGGCCTTTGTGGGCTCACGGCCCGGGGCGGGTCCAAGCCAGGGCGAAATTTGTAACTTTATCTGTACTTTTACGCCAATTGGATTGACAATACCGTTTCCGTTGAATTATGATATGGGATAGCTATAAAGATGTCTGTGTAATAATGATACACACCGCGATTTGGAGGGACATATCATGCTCAAGAAGGGACGCAAGCGCGAGGCCAAGGGCCTTGCCGTGCTCTATTTCATCATTGGTCTGGTCATTCTGTTCATCATCCTGGCGGTCATCTGGTTCGCCCTGGCCAAGCTGGATTACTCCGACCGGCTGGATCCCGAGGCCTCCGTGCGGCCCTATGTCGAGGCCACCGCTGAGCCCGCGCCCGTCGAGGACGTGCCCGCCGTAGCTTCCGAGGACGTGCCCGAATACGTGATGCCCGAGGACGAGGTGGATCTCACCGTCACCGAGGCGCCCACGCCGGAGCCCACCCCCGAGCCGACGCCCGAGCCCACCGCGCTGCCCGCCGACCAGTGCGCCCAGCCGATGACCGACCGCGACGCTCTGGAGCGCCTGCCCGGCATCGCCTCCGAGAACGGCATGATCGGCATCACCGAGTGCTTCGTGTCCCCGGCGGACGACAACAAGCTGATGTACATGAACGGCTACGGCTACGTGAACGAGGCTGGCTTCGACGGCACCAAGGCCAAGAGCTGGCTGGTCATCACCCAGGTGGCCTCCGGCCAGAAGATCGCCTACCCGCTGACGCTGACCAACGGCGTCTCCGGACTGCCCCACGACGCCGCGGTGTGCCAGAACGCCACCGCCAGCGACTTCGAGGTGTACCTGGACATCAGCGCCTATCAGGAGGGCATCTACTCCATGGCTCTGGTCATCGGCTTCCAGTCCCCCGACACCAACGCCGTGCAGTACAAGTACTATCCCTTCAGCGGCGACGTCAGCTTCACCGTGCTGGACGGCCGGGTGGTCACCCCCGTCACCCCGGTGGACTACGAATAAACCTCAATTGAATCATAGGCGCCCCGACAGAATTGTCGGGGCGTTTTTTGAGGCTTTTCACGGAAAATTGAGGGATTGAATACCCAATGTCACTAAGATAGGGCAACGAGGGGCACGAACAAGCGAGTTCGTGCT
>JAUMVG010000071.1 GCA_030530315.1 Clostridia bacterium
ATTGCCGGCTCCTTCATCAGTCCTTTTACCTTGTCGCTATTTTAGTGACATTGCAGCTCCAAGGATACCGCCTTTCTTCTCGTTTGCTTCAGCAAGTACGTTAGTCTGTGTGATGATGAGTGCGAGAACGAGCAGAATACTCAAGACGTGCCTTAGGTTATATCTCATATACCGTCCTCCTTATGACATTGATGTTGCCAAGTATAATGTGTCCCCGTATAGAAAGACATCTGTCGTTTGGAAAGGAATAAGAAACAGTCTTATGCGATCTTCCTCCAAGCAACTACATATTCGATGGAGGAGGATATGGGCTATCGTCTAAGCCATATTAATTATACCATGTTCCTGTTATTTTGAACAGTTGTGCTTTTTCCTTATTTCTACAAGATTCTCGGCTTGGAGCTTTATTTTTGCCATATATAGCTTTATTGCCTTCATGTATCTGTATTTGTGCATATTATCTGCAATATAGCGTTCAAAGGATTAAAGCAAGGACCTCGAACGCAGGGTGGGGGAGCACAGAGAATCCTTGTGCTGGGGATTCGCTGCCAAGAAAATTCTTCCCGACATCATTTTACCACAACAAACTTCGCCACCCTTTTACCCGCACGCCCCGCCCTTTCCCGGCATACTGTTAAATATGCCGCCTTTTCAGAAATTGCGCAGAAGCGGAGGTGTATTTGTGATATAATAAAATAAGCGCATTATTGCGCGGTGACGCGCCCGACAGGATGGGCACCGGATACGACGATTGGGAGGCGGTTTTGCCGATGAATATAGTGGTTATGTGCGGCGGGCTGAGCATGGAACGCAATGTGTCCATCACCAGCGGAACGCTGATCTGCAAGGCCCTGCGGAAGCTGGGCCACAAGGCGGTGCTGGTGGACATGTTCTTCGGACTGGAGGACATCGAGACCCCGCTGGAGGAGCTGTTTGACAACCTTCCCCCGCTGGAGGACGCCCGGGTGGCCGAGGAGGCCCCGGACCTGGACGCCGTGCGGGCGTCCCGCAAGTGGAAGAGCCCCAGCAAGGTAGGCAAGGGCGTGTTCGAGCTGTGCGCCCTGGCGGACGTGGTGTTCCTGGGCCTGCACGGCGCCTGCGGCGAGGACGGCCGCATCCAGGCCGCGCTGGACCTGCTGGGCGTGCCCTATACCGGCAGCGGCTACCTGGGCAGCGCCCTGGCCATGGACAAGGACCTGACCAAGCAGCTGGCCCGGGCGGCGGGCGTGCGCACGCCCCAGTGGCGGGTGCTGCGCTACACCCCGGAGCAGGTGGAGGCCCTCTGCGGCGAGATGCCCCTGCCCTGCGTGGTCAAGCCCGTGGACAGCGGCTCCAGCATCGGCGTGTCCATCGCCTACTCCCGGCGGGAGCTGGCCGAGGCGCTCCGCCAGAACCAGGCCCTGGGCCGGGTGATCGTGGAGCAGTACGTGCAGGGCCGGGAGATCGACGTGGGCGTGCTGGAGGGCAGGAGCCTGCCGTCCATCGAGATCATCCCCAAGCAGGGCTTCTACGACTATAAGAACAAGTACCAGGCGGGGGCCACGGTGGAGATCTGCCCCACGCCCATCGAGCCGGAGATCGAGCGGGAGCTGGGCGCGACGGCGTTGAAGGTGCACAAGCTGCTGGGCCTGAACACCTATTCCCGGTCGGACTTCATTGTGGACGGCGCGGGCGACGTCTACTTCCTGGAGATCAACACGCTGCCGGGCATGACGCCCACCAGCCTGATGCCCCAGGAGGCCGCCGCCGCCGGCATCGACTACGAGACCCTGTGCAGCCGCATTATTGAAGCCGCCGTCGGAGGAGGGAGCGACCGATGAAGCCGTTTTTGCTGAGGGACGCCGTGCAGGCGACCGGGGGCCGCTTCGTGGGCGAGCCCGAGGCGCTGGACAAGACCGTGTCCTTCGTCACCAGCGACAGCCGAAGCGCCGGGCCCGGCGCGCTGTTTGTCGCCTTCAGGGGCAATCGCGTGGACGGCCACCGCTTTATGGCGGACTGCCTGGAGAAGGACGCGGTCGCCTGCGTCAGCGAGCGGGAGCCGGAGGCGGGGGAGACGCCCGCCATCGTGGTGGACTCCTCCCTGCGGGCCATCGGCGCGCTGGCGGCCTGGCACCGGTCCCGGTTTGACATCCCGGTGATCGGCATCACCGGCAGTGTGGGCAAGACCACCACCAAGGAGATGATCTCCGCGGTGCTGGAGCAAAAGTTCGACACCCACCGCACCGAGAAGAACTTCAACAACGAGCTGGGCGTGCCTTGGACGCTGCTGAAGCTGGAGGACCGCCACCAGGTCTCCGTGGTGGAAATGGGCATCAGCGACTTCGGCGAGATGCGCCGGCTGACCCACATGGTCCGGCCGGACATCGCCGTGTTCAGCGTCATCGGCGACGCGCACCTGGAGTTCCTGGGCGACCGGGAGGGCGTGCTGCGTGCCAAGGGCGAGATCTTCGAGGGCATGGGCCGGGACGGCCTGGCGGTGCTCAACGGCGACGACCCGCTGTTGGCCGCCTGCAGGCCCGACATGCGCCGCGTGACCTACGGCATGTCCGAGGGCTGCGACGTGCGCGGCGAGGACGTGCGGAACCTGGGCGAGGCCGGCGTCGAGCTGACCGTGCGCCACGCGGGCGGCGCGTTCCCGATCCGGATTCCCGCCTACGGCAGCCACCTGGCCAGCGCGGCGCTGGCCGCCGCCGCCGTGGGGCTGGAGATGGGGCTCACCGGCGAGGAGATCGCCCGGGGCGTCGCGGCCTTCCACACCGTGGGCGAGCGGGCGCGGGTGATCCACGCCGGGCGCTGCACCGTGATCAGCGACTGCTACAACGCCAACCCCAACTCCGTGCGCGCGGCGCTGGAGTCCCTGTCGCACCTGGACGGCGAACGGAAGGTGTGCGTGCTGGGCGACATGCTGGAGCTGGGTCCCGGAAGCGCGGAGCTTCACCGGGGCGTGGGCGAGTGCGCGGCGGAAAAGGGCGTCGACCTGCTGATCGGCTGCGGCCCCCTCTCCCAGAACACCGTCGAGGGCGCGCGGGCCAGGGGCTGCGAGGCGCTCCATTTTGCGGATAAGCCCGCGCTCTTCGAACGCCTGGACGACCTCATCCGCCCCGGCGACGTCGTGCTGGTCAAGGCCAGCCTCGCCATGGCGTTCAAGGAGATCGTGGAAAAGCTGCAAACGCTTTGACGGCATATGTGACGGCCGGAGCCATTGGCTCCGGCCGTCGTTGTGCGTTCAGGCGTCCTCCTGCGTCATCTTCAGGCAATCATTAATTCTCAATTTCCAATTCCCAATTCTCAATTCTCCGGGCCTGCCGGTCCCATCTCGCTGAAAATGCCCCACTGGGCCGTTTTCCAGGCGCTCGATGTCTCAATTCTCTCAGCACTCCGTCCCCTGCACCCGTCCCACGTCGGTGTTGTCTGCCCTGCGGTCGCGCAGGGCGGGCACGGGGTTCGGGGCGATCTCGAAGCGGTAGTCCTCGCCGTCCCGGCGGATGACCCGCTCGATGATCGCGTGGCTCTCCACGTCGTTCAGGTCGGCGTTCACGATGCCCTGGTACTTGAAGAAGTCGGCCTCGGGGCTCAGGTTGTTCACGTTGGTCCAGTCCTCCCGCAGGGCGGTGTCGCACACGGTGCCACCCAGCACGGCGCGGACGTAGTCCACGTTGCCGGTCAGCAGCAGCGGATCGGGGAAGGTGCCGTCGGGGATGACCTGGGCGGCCTCCCGGCCCTCGTACTGCTCCAGCAGGCGGGCCGCCAGGTGCAGGTGGCTGACCTCCTGCTCGAACAGGGCCTCCCAGACGGCGCGGACGCGGGGGTCGGTCTCCGTCTCCATGGCCGACCAGTATAGGTAGCACTCGGTGTACTGGTGGTTCAGGCAGCCCTCCAGCCAGGTCTGGTCCGTGTCCATCAGGCTGCCGTACTGGGTGACGTGCTGCTCCTCCACCATGCCGATCTCCCGGTACAGCTTCTGGCCCCAGGCGGTGGGGTAGAAGCCCGCCACATTCATATAGTAGTTCATGGTCTGCTGCTCGGCGGCGGTGATGATGGCCGTGCACAGCCGGGTCATCGGGGCGGCGGTGCGGTTCTGGATGTGGAACTTGATGGAATCGAAGGGGTGGCGGTGGTGGGCGATGGTGGGCCGGCCGGGCATGATCTCCGTGTAGCGCCCCACCAGGGTCTCCGCGTGCTTTCGGTCGTCGAACTCCATCAGGTCGGCGTAGCGGTACAGGTGGTCGAAGTCCTCCAGCAGGGCGAAGTCCAGCGCCTGCTTCACGTAGGGGTTCGGCTCCCGCTGAGCCAGCATCGCCGTCAGGTCCACCGCCAGCTGCTCGTAGCCGATGGTGTGCTCCAATATCGTCTCGTCGGCGGGCTTCAGCGCGGCCACCAGCTTTTGCTGCTGCTGCTCCAGCCGCCGCATCAGCGCGATCTGACGCCGCAGCGCGTTATCGCCGCAGTGGCGGGAGAATTGGTGGGAGTACCAGACGGCCTCGAACTCGGTGCCGTTCATCAGGATCACCCGCGTGCGGGTGTAGGGGTCCACGGTGTTCTTGTCATAGGGCGTGGACGTCAGCTGCCGCCAGTTCATGATCAGCGATTCCGGGCTCCGGGGTTTCAGTTCAAAGGGATTCATGGCCACTCTCCTGTCTGGAATGGATTGCGCCGCGCGCGGCGCGTCAGCTTCAGTGTATGCAATCCCGGGCCGTTTATGCGCCGGGGCGATGCCCGCCCACCAAAAAAGCGCGTTGCCATACCGCTATCAATTGGTTTATAATGGAAAAAAGCCGCGAGCGAGGTGTCGATGCATGAAAAAGAGGATGATGGCGCTGGGCCTTGCGCTGTGCGCGCTGCTGGCCTGCGCCGCCGCGCTGGCCGCGCCCGCGCGGGCGGAGGGCGACGGGCGGAAGCTCACGCTGATGCTGTACATGTGCGGCAGCACCCTGGAGAGCGAAGGCGGCTCCGCCAGCGCGGATATCATGGAGATCATCGACTCGGGCTTTGATCCCTCGCAGACCTCCGTGGTGGTCATGGCGGGCGGCAGCAGCAGTTGGACCCTCAACCTGAAAAGCGACAAGCTGACCCTGCTGGAGCTCAAGAACACCGGCAGGGTGCCCGTCGGCATGGAGGAGGGCGCCAGCATGGGCAAGCCAGAGACGCTCCTGCGGCTGTTGGACTTCGCCCACGAGGAATACCCGGCGGAGCGATACGCGCTGATCCTGTGGGATCATGGCACGGGGCCGCTGGGCGGTGTCTGCCTCGACGATCTCTATGCCCCCGACCGGCTCTCGCTGGACGATCTGACCCAGGCGCTGGAGGCCAGCCCCTTCGCCCGGGAGAAGCTGGCGTGGATCGGCTTCGACGCCTGCCTGATGAGCTCCGTGGAGGTGGCCAGCCGCATGGCGCCCTTCGCGGACTACATGGTCGCCTCCCAGGCCCAGGAGCCGGGTTCGGGCTGGAACTACGGCTTCCTGCGGGACATCGACAAGGACGCCGACTTCCCCGAAACCGCCAGGCGCATCGTGGATATGTACCTCGAAACGCCCCAGAAGAACCCCATCGACCTGACGATGGCCTGCGTGGACCTCTCCGCCATCGGCGAAGTCGAAGCCGGCATGGACGCCATGTTCGGCGCCATCGCCCAGACGCTGGACGAGGAAAACTTCCCGGAGCTCTCCATGCGGCGCTTCGAGGCCACGGCCTTCGGCAAGGGCGTCGGCGACAACGTGCGCACCTCCGGCTATGACCTGGTGGACCTGGTGTCCCTCGGCGAAAGCTACGCCGGCCTGGACCCCGAGGGCGCGGAGGCGGTCCGCGAGGCGGTCTCCCGGGCGGTGGTCTACAACCGCTCCCAGGTGAAGGGCGGCAGCGGCCTGTCCGTCTATCACCCCTACCGAAACCGGGAGGAGTTCAAGGCCGCCTGGCGTGCCGCCTACAGCGCCCTGGGCTTCTGCCCCGGCTACGCCGCCTACGTGGACGCCTACGGGCGGATCATGGCGGGCGTGCCGCTGACCCAGTGGACCGGGCTTACGCAGATCGAAGCCCTCAGCCACCAGACGGAGTTGGGAGCCACGGAGTCCGTGATCTCCCTGCGGCTGACCGAGGCGCAGGCCGCGAACCTGGCCAGCGCGCGGCTGGTGGTGCTGGGCAGGAACCTGTACGACTGGCAGGACGACGCCTTCTTCCGGGTCTACACCTCGGCGGACGTCGCCGTGGACGGGAGCGTGCTGATGGCCAGCTATGCGGGCAGCAGCCTGCAGATCCTGGACGCCGCGGGCATGGAGCAGATGACGAGCTCTATCTCCTACGGCGTGACCGAGGACGGCGTCTACGTGTTGAAGCTCTACCCCTTCGATGAAGACGGCGTGCGGCGGGAGGAGCCCATCTACGCCGAATACAGGATGGACGACTCCGGGCGGCTGGTGCCGAAGGGCTATTTCATCGAAGACGCACTGCTGGGAGCCCTGTCGCCCCGTGGGGAGATCGACCTGTCCCAATACCGGGGCATCACCTTCCGGAACGAGTACCGCGTGCCCACGACCAACGAAGCCGGCGAGCTGCTGGCCTTTGACGCCTGGGAGGAGGACGCCCACCGGGACACCCAGTGGCGGGCGCGGCGGGACATCGACCGCACGGACTTTGTGCCCTCCTTCGCCCTCGAGCCGCTCATGGCGGAGGACCTCTACGCGGCCTTTGAGATCACGGACACCCAGGGCAACACCTACATGTCCGAGCGGGTGCCGCTGGATGGCGGCCCCGTGCCCGTGGAGGCCCAGGCGTCCTTCACGACCGACATGCCCAGCGTGGACGCCTGGTTCTATGCCGACCGGGAGGCTGGCGCCCTGACCCTCGTCCTGGAGGTGGAGAACCGCTCCGACGCGGAGCAGCTGTACACCGTTGGTGACATCGCGCTGAACGGCGTGCCTCTGGAGGGCGCCGTCGGCATGCTCTACGGCGGCACCGGCACTCCGGAGCGGGAGGGCGGCGCGGCGCCGCTGAAGCCGGGGGAGGCCGGAAGCGTGCTGCTGCGAATCGACGCGGCTATGCTGGAGGGCCTGGACGTGGGCGACGCCCTGCGGCAGCTCACCGGCACGCTGCTGGTGAGCCTGCCCGGCGGAGATACGCTGGGCTATATGACGCATTTTGCCGTCAACGCCGACATCCCGCTGGGCGCGGTGCTGTCCGAGGAGGACGCGCCCGATCAGGCATACGAGTATTACGAGGATGTGGAGCTGGTCATTCCCGCCCTGGACGGCGCGCCGCTGCGCTACGGGGCGATGACCTTCATCCAGCAGAGCCAGTTCGCGGAAAACTCAAGGCTGATCTTCAACATGGTCCTGGAGAACACAAGTCGGCACGACATCGTGTTCACCCTGCTGGACATCGCTGTCAACGGCGTGCCGGTGAGCACGGGCCAGCTCAGCGCCGAGGGCACCGGCGGCCTCACGCCCCTCGGGCGCGGCAGCGTCGCCCCCGGCGAGCGCAGCTCCGTCAGCGTGGCGCTGCGCTGGGAGGACCTCGAGCCGCTGCTCCCGGACGTCGCCGTGGAGAGCATAGAGTGCAGGCTGGCTATCTCACGGGTGGAGGCGGATGGCTATAATACGTCGATCGTGATGCCGGTGGTGTACACGCTGGAGGCCCCGCTGACCGCCTTCTGCCAGGAGGCTGACGTGCTGCCCTCTCCCGCGCTGGTGGAGGCCGGCCGGGAGATGGGCGCGCTGGACGAGGCCGGTGCCGTGCGCCTGTTCTCAGCCATGGACTGCGAGGCGTACCTCCAGGGCTTCTTCCTGACCGGCCGCAGCTGCGTGCTGCTGCTGCGCTGCGAGAACCATGCAGGGGAGGAGCGCGCCATGTTCCTGGGCGGAGCTGCGATGGACGGCGAGCCGGCGGCCATGGGCCGTTCCACCAATGCCTTCGTCACGGCACGCAACAACATCGTCAGGTCCCTGGGCGCAGACCTGCCTCTGTGGGAGGAGAGCGCCGGCGTCCGGCTCTATCTGGAGCCGGGGGAGACCCGCTACGCCTACGTCACTGTCAGGCCCCTGTCCGACGGCAAGGATTCGGTCCGGTCGCTGGGCTTCGACGCCTACATCTTCGAGGACGGCGCCTCCAACCACAACGCCCTGGTGGAGGGGATCGCCATCTCCACCGAGGAGGCCGGTCCGCTGGTGGAGGGCATCGACGCCGTCGCCCCTGCGGAGGACTATGTCATACAGGAAGGACATGTCGTCGAAGGGGACGGCGCGGAGGATGTGCTGGCGGCGGAGGTGCGGGTGACCGGGGAACCGAAGCCCATCGAAATAACGTTCAATCCGCCCGACGGCGGGGCGATGGAGATCGCCTACTACGCGCTGCTGCGCCGGGTGCGCTCGGAGACGGAGCTGTCCGGCCTGAACCTGCTGAACACCAACGATCCGCAGACCAGCGCCGCGACGGTTTCCTTCGGCCACGGCCGGGAGTGGCTGCTGTACGAGCTGGCCGGTGACCTGGCACTGTCCCCGGATGGAACCGAGGCCACCGCCGTGTTCCCGGGACTCGTGCCCGCCCTGAGGACCTCCGAGGGGACGGTCTCCCTGAACATGGCCAGGATCACCGACGGCGGGGACGGCCTTCTGGACTTCACCGCCATGGAGAACGTGCAGTTCCTGTCGGGAAAATTCCCCAGCGCGGTGCTGTATCGCCAGCTCAGCAGCGTACAGATCGCCTGTGATCCCGGGAACCTGCAGGCGGAAATGAAGCACTTCAACGTCACCAGTGAAACCGCGGCTCCGGCGGGCCTTGCGGTGAAGGATGCCTGGCTGCTGCCGGCGGATTCGGACGCCGGGGCGATGACGGCGTTTTTGCGGGACTACACCGGCGGCACGAAGCTGTACCAGCTGCTGCCGATGGCGGGCGAGGCGCTGGAGCCGGTGCTCCTGCCGCTGGAGGACCCGGAGGACTACCTGATTTCCTTCCTCTACAGGCCCGCGGGCGGGGTGGCCACCTGCACCGCGCCGGCGCCGCTTGTGGATTTTATCAATTCGGGCGCAGGTGTTGATGAATAGTTTACATTCGTGTGCTATCCTTTCACAAGTAATACTGAATTCCATCCAATCCATGCACAACTGCGGGCGCCTTTTCCGCCCTGGCTTTGCTTCGCTTCGGTCAACGATGCGCTGCATCGCCTTTCTCCGCTCAGCTTTGCCAGAACGGAAAATCCACTCCGCATTTGTATATTTCTTGGAAGGAATTCAGTATGATAGGAAGGTGTTTGTGTGAACGAAATCAAAAAGCCGAGAAAACCGCTGATGTTCTACTACGCATTGGCGCTCGTGGCGATCATATTGTTCAACGGCCTGGTGGCCCCGCTGCTGTTCTCCCCGAGAGTGACAGAGGTGGACTACGGCGAATTCATGCGCATGACCGAGTCCGGCCAGGTGTCCGAGGTGATGATCGAGGACAACCAGATCATCTTCGCCGACGGCCAGGGCGGCCTGTACAAGACGGGCCTGATGGACGACCCGGACCTCACCCAGCGGCTCTATGCCTCCGGGGCGAAGTTCTCCAGCCAGATCGTGGAGCAGATGTCCCCGATACTCTCGTTCCTGATCTCCTGGGTGGTGCCCCTGGTGCTGATGATCGGCCTGGGCCAGTATTTCAGCAAGAAGCTGGTGGAAAAGGCCGGTGGCGGCGCGGGCAGCATGATGTTCGGCATGGGCAAGAGCAATGCCAAGGTGTACGTGAAGTCCACCAGCGGCATCAAGTTTGACGACGTGGCGGGCGAGGACGAGGCCAAGGAGATCCTCAGCGAGATCGTGGACTTCCTCCACAACCCGAAGAAGTACGAGGAGATCGGCGCGAAGATGCCCAAGGGCGCGCTGCTGGTGGGCCCTCCCGGCACGGGCAAGACGCTGCTGGCGAAGGCTGTTGCCGGCGAGGCCAACGTGCCCTTCTTCTCCATCTCCGGCTCGGAGTTCGTGGAGATGTTCGTGGGCATGGGCGCGGCGAAGGTCCGCGACCTGTTCAAGCAGGCCAATGAAAAGGCCCCCTGCATCGTGTTCATCGACGAGGTGGACGCCATCGGCGGCAAGCGCGACGGTCGCATCGGCGGCAACGACGAGCGGGAGCAGACCCTGAACCAGCTGCTGACGGAGATGGACGGCTTCGACGGCTCCAAGGGCGTCGTGATCCTGGCCGCCACCAACCGTCCCGACAGCCTCGACCCGGCGCTGCTGCGCCCCGGCCGCTTTGACCGGCGCGTGCCGGTGGAGCTGCCCGACCTGCAGGGCCGCGAGGCCATCCTGAAGGTGCACGCCAAGAAGGTGCAGATGCAGAAGAACATCGACTTTTCCTCCGTGGCCCGGGCCGCCTCCGGCGCGTCCGGCGCGGAGCTGGCCAACATCGTCAACGAGGCCGCGCTGCGGGCCGTGCGCGACGGACGCCGCCTGGTCACCCAGGCGGACCTGGAGGAATCCGTCGAGGTCATCATCGCCGGCTACCAGAAGAAGAACCGGGTGATGAGCGACAAGGAGAAGATGGTGGTGGCCTATCACGAGATCGGCCACGCCCTGGTGGCGGCGAAGCAGAGCGAGTCCGCGCCGGTGCACAAGATCACCATCATTCCCCGCACCTCCGGCGCGCTGGGCTACACCATGCAGGTGGAGGAGGGCGAGCACTTCCTGCTGACCAAGGAGGAGCTCGAGAACAAGATCGCCACCTTCACCGGCGGCCGCGCCGCCGAGGCCCTGATCTTTAACCAGATCACCACCGGCGCGAGCAACGACATCGAGCAGGCCACCCGCCTGGCCCGGGCCATGATCACCCGCTACGGCATGTCCGATGAGTTCGGCATGGTGGCCATGGAGCAGCTGACCAACCAGTACCTGGGCGGCGACACCACCCTGGCCTGCTCCGCCGAGACCGCCAACCGCATCGACGAGGTGGTCCGCAACCTGATCTCCGCCCAGTACGACAAGGCCTACGGCATCCTGCGGGACAACGTCCAGCAGCTCCACGCCCTGGCCAAGTACCTCTACGAGCACGAGACCATCACCGGTGAGGAATTCATGGACATCCTGCACAGGAGCACGCCCCAGATCGCGGCCAGCGCGTCCGTTTGATGCCATCGGGCGGGTCTCTGAGAAAAAGCTATGTTCGGAATGACCGGACGGCTGCCTGAAGAGGGGATTGAAGAAGATTCTTCGCTCCGCTCAGAATGACCGCGCGGCTGGCTGAAGAGGGCATTGAAGAAGATTCTTCGCTGCGCTCAGAATGACCGCTTTGCCGCCGGGATGATCTCACAAGAGGCTGCCTCTCTGCCTGGAATGACCGGCGAACGCCTGAAATGTCATTCTGAGCGGAGGCGAAGCCGGAGTCGAAGAATCTTCCTGCCTGATATATGAATGTATATCCCAACCCCAGCCAAGGGACGCCAAGCGCGCCCCTTGGCTTTTTGTGGGAAAAGTGCTATGATAGAAACGGCAAGGGGAGCTGCCGATCCCGGTCTTGAAGCGGCAAGGAGCCTGCGCTCGCGGCTCCGCCGCGCGGCCTCGTTCCTGCCCGGAACCACCATGCCGCCGCGCTTCGGCGTTATTCTGAGCGAAGCGAAGAATTCTATCTCTCACAGGGGTGACATCCATGAAATACATCGCAAACGGCACGATACTCCTCCCGGAGGGCGAAGTCCAGGGCAAGGCGCTGGCCATCGAGGGCGGGTGCGTCGCGGGGCTCGTGGACGCCGTGCCCGCGGGCGCGGAGGTCATCGACGCCCGGGGCGGCTACGTGGCCCCGGGGCTCGTGGATGTCCACTGCCACGGCTTCATGGGCTGGGACGCCTCCAACGGCGACGGGTCGGAGCTGCGGGCGATGTCCGAACAGCTGGTCCGCTGGGGCACCACCGCCTGGCTGCCCACCACCATGACGCTGGATTGGCCGGTGCTGGAGCGGTGCTTCGCCGCCATCCGGGGGGCCATGGCCGAAAGCGCCGGGCCCGGCTGGCGGGGCGCCCGGGTGCTGGGCTGCCACGCCGAGGGACCCTTCATCAACCCGAAGCGCAAGGGCGCCCAGGCGGAGAGCAGCATCCAGCGGCCTGACGTGGAGAAGCTGCGGCCCTGGGCGGATGTGGTGAAGCTGATGACCGTCGCCCCGGAGGTGGCGGGAGCGCTGCCCTTCATCCGCGCCGCTTCCGAACTGGGCGTGGTCCTCTCCATGGGGCACACCGACGCCACCGCGGCCCAGGCGCTGGCGGGGGTCGAGGCGGGCGTCACCCACGCCACCCACACCTTCAACGCCATGACGCCGCTGAACCACCGGGAGCCCGGGGTCGTCGGCGCGGCGCTGTCGGACGACCGGGTCTATTGCGAGCTGATCGCGGACACCTTCCACGTCAGTCCGATGCTGTTCGGCATCATGGCGCGGCAGAAGGGGGATCGGCTGGTGCTGATCACCGACTCCATCCAGGTGGCCCACCTGCCGGACGGCCCCCACGACCAGTCCGGCCAGACGGTGATCGTGGACGGCATCCGCTGCCGCTTCCCGGACGGCACCATCGCGGGCAGCTGCCTGACCCTGGACGGAGCCGTGCGCAACTTCCGCGCCCACACCGGCCTGCCGCTGTACGAGGTGGTGAACATGGCCTCCCTGTATCCGGCCCGCTCCATCGGCGTGGACGGCCGCGTGGGCTCCCTGGAGCCCGGCAAGGATGCCGACATCGTGATCGCCGACGCGGACTTCAACGTGCGCGCCACCTTTATAGGGGGCGAGTGCGTCTACCGCGCGGAGGAATGACGGAAACAGAGGCGTCGCCCCAATCCCCGCGCACCGCTCGGTTTTACCTGTTCTTCATTGACGCGGGCGGCGGCGAGTGCTATAATTGGGTCAATCGAATAAAAGCCGTTTGATGCATGCAGGAGAGCGGACCAACGTCCCGCCGAAGGAGAGACACTCTCAGGCGTTCCGAAGGGAATGAGGACTGTATGCGGACGGCACTCTGGAGACACCCGCCGGGCGGGGGCCGAAGGTGAAAGCGTCGCGGGGCGTGCCGCGCGGGGCGAATCTCTCAGGCAAAAGGACAGAGCAGGTCTTTCCATCGGGCATTCGCACGGGGAAGGCCCCTCCGCGACCGGCATTTTGCGCCGGCCGTTTTTTGTTCGGCGGCCCGGGCGGGGCTCCGTCAATACGACAGGGGAGGATTATCAAATGGTACAGGAGAGCATGGAATTCATTCGCCAGTACGACCCGGAGATCGGCAACATCATGTTGAAGGAGCTGCAGCGCCAGCGTCGCAACCTGGAGCTGATCGCGTCGGAGAACATCGTGACCGAGCCGGTCATGGCGGCCATGGGGTCGGTGCTGACCAACAAATATGCCGAGGGCTATCCCGGACACCGCTACTACGGCGGCTGCGAATACGTGGATGAGGTGGAAAACGTCTGCATCGAGCGCGCGAAGCAGCTGTTCGGCGTGAAGTATGCCAACGTGCAGCCCCACAGCGGCTCCCAGGCCAACTCGGCGGTGTACCTGGCCCTGTGCCAGCCCGGCGACACCGTGATGGGCATGGACCTGAGCTGCGGCGGCCACCTGACCCACGGCGCGAAGGCCAGCTTCTCCGGCAAGATCTACAACAGCGTCTCCTACGGCTGCGACCCGGAGACCGGCCTGATCGACTACGACCAGGTGCGCGAGCTGGCGCTGAAGCATCGCCCGAAGATGATCATCGCGGGCGCGTCGGCCTATCCCCGGATCATCGACTTTGAGAAGTTCGGCGCCATCGCCAAAGAGGTCGGCGCGTACCTGATGGTGGACATCGCCCACATCGCGGGCCTCGTGGCCGGCGGCGAGCATCCCAGCCCGATTCCCTATGCCGACGTGGTGACCACCACCAACCACAAGACGCTGCGCGGTCCCCGGGGCGGCATGATCCTGACCAACGACGCCGACATCGCCAAGAAGATCAACAGCGCCATCTTCCCGGGCACCCAGGGCGGCCCGCTGATGCACGTCATCGCCGCCAAGGCCGTGGTGCTGGGCGAGGCGCTGAAGCCGGAGTTCAAGGACTACCAGCACCAGATCGTGGTCAACGCCCGGGCGATGGCCGACACGCTGCTGGCGCGGGGCGTGAAGCTGGTCTCCGGCGGCACCGACAACCACCTGATGCTGATCGACCTGAAGGAGGCCGACATCAGCGGCCGGGAGCTGGAGGAGCGCCTGGACCGCGTGCACATCACCGTGAACAAGAACAAGATCCCCGGCGATCCCCGCTCCGCCAGCGAGACCTCCGGCATCCGCGTGGGCACGCCCGCCATCACCGCCCGGGGCTTCAAGGAGGCCGAGGCCGTGGAGGTCGGCGAGCTGCTGGCCCTGGCGGCCACCGATTTCGACGCCCGGCAGGCCGAGATCCTCGAGCGCGTGGACGCCCTGTGCACGCGCTTCCCGCTGTACGAGTAATAATATGACAGGACAAACGAGGGGACTGCCTCTTTTGAGACAGTCCCCTCGTTATATTTACAGATATTACTTCTTTTTCTTGCTGCGCACCAGGTCCTTGCGGATCCAGCCGACCTGGTCGCCGGCGAGGACCTTGCCCCACAGGTAGCCGTCCGCGTCGAAGATGGTCTCGTCCAGGAAGAACAGGTCGTCGCCATCGTTCATCTTGATGAGGGACTTGCTGTCGGTGGTGGGCTTGCTGCGGATGTTCACGTGGTTGCCATGCACCTGGATCACGCGCACGTTCAGCTTGCCGCCGGTCACCTGGTCCAGCATTTCGGGGGTCAATTCGATCTTTTCGTTTCAGATGGGGGCGAAGACATCATTTTCGTTGGTATTCATGGTACATCCTCCTTTTCACCGCGCTCAGCGGTGTTCTTGCTTTGTTGTGACCATTATACTTCGGCGTCCATCACAAAACCGTCACACGAGGTTTCGGAAGGGCTGGAGCAGCGCGCCGAGGACGCGCAGGGCGATCCGCTTGCCCGCGGACAGCGGCTCGACGACCAGCCCCGCCGGGGCCTCGCTGTGTTCGGCGTCGATCACCCGCAGGCAGTCGGCGTGCAGCGCCTCCATGTGGGCGCGCAGCTGGGCGTTGACGGCTTCCCCCCGGATCACCAGCATCAGCTCCGTGTCCACGTAGGTGCTGCGCAGGTCCAGGTTGTAGGAACCGATGACGGACAGGTCGTCGTCAATGGCGACGGACTTGCCGTGGTAGGAGATGCCGCCGGCGTACTCCAGCAGGCTGACGCCGGTGGAGAGCACGTCCTGCTTGTGATACAGGTAGTCGCTGCTGCCGACCACGTTCGCGCCGTTCTCCACGGCGTTGACCATCAGCGTCACGGGCACCCTGGCTGCGATGCCTGCCAGGGCGTCGCGCATGACGCCGTTCAGCACGGCGTAGGGGGAGTGGATGACCACATCCTCCCGGGCGCGGTTCATCAAGGCGCAGAGCTGGGCGAAGACCACCGGCTGCTTGGCGTAGAGGGTGGTCGGGTTGGAGACGAGCCAGATGCCGTGGGTGGGCAGGGTCATGGCCGAATAATCGGCGTCCTCGAACAGCTCCGGCTTCTCCGCCCGGATCCTCTGGAAGCGCGCCTCCAGCATCTCGAGGTCGGCCTCCAGCTCCCCGGGTTCCGGCGCGGCGGGGGCGTAGACGGAGGTGTCCGGCAGGCTCCAGATGGCCTCGAAGTAGTCCTTCAGGGCGAACAGCGAGCTGCCACTGCCCTCCGGCGTGCCCCAGGCGCCGTTGTACACCAGCGCCTCCCGGTCCTGGCTGTAGTGCCGGTGGGTGGGGTATTCGCCCAGAAAGCCGTCGTACATGTTCCGCCCGCCCAGCAGGTAGGCGAAGTCGTCGACGATCACATACTTGTCGTGCATGCGCCCCATGTGCCGCCAGGGCGTCCACGGAGAGACCAGATTGTAGAAGCGGATCTCCACGTTGGGGCACTGGGCGACCGCCTGGAACAGCGCGTTGGGCATGATGTCCATGCGCCCGGCGATGCCGTCGGCCAGGAAGCGCACCCGCACGCCCTGCCGGGCCATGTGGCAGGCCACGGCCATCAGGTCCCGGGTGCTCTCGCCGTCGTGGCACTCATAGGTGGTGATGATGATCTCCCGCTGTGCCCGGGCCATCATGCGGATGCGCTCGTCCAGGGCGTCGGCGCTGGACTCCAGTATGACGGCGCGATCGGCGGTTGCGATGTCCCGCTGCATGGCCTCGGCGCGCTCTTCGATCTCGGAACGGTCCTCCAGCTCCGGGGTCCGGGCGAAGGGCAGGTAGCCGGCGACGGTGGTGAACACCATCGCCGTCAGGACGATGAGCAGCAGCCCCCGCAGGATCCTTCCCGGCAGGGACCGTTTTTTCTTCTTCTTGCGCATATTTCTCCCATGACGGCACGCGGCAGATTTTGCCGCGTGCCGTCACTGCATTTGTAGTGTTCAGCGCTGTTCCCGGCTGTCCAGCTGGGCAAAGAGCGCCTCCCGCTCCTGCGGGGTGAGTTCACGCCATTGCCCGGGCTGCAGCTTGCCCAGCCTCAGGTTCATCACGCGGATGCGGCGCAGGTGGGTGACGTTGGCCCCGAGGGCCTCGCACATGCGGCGGATCTGGCGGTTCAGCCCCTGCACGAGCACGATGTTGAAGCTGCGCTCGCCGGTGCGGCGCACCTTGCAGGGCAGCGTGACGGTGTCCAGGATCGGCACGCCGGCCATCATGCGCTGGACGAACTCCGGGGTCACGGGCCGGTCGATGGTCACCTCATACTCCTTCTCGTGGCCGCCGGCGGCGCGGAGGATGCGGTTGACGATCTCGCCGTCGCTGGTGAGCAGCAGCAGGCCTTCGCTGTCCTTGTCCAGCCGCCCCACGGGAAAGATGCGGGCGGGGTGGCCGATGTAGTCCACCACGTTCATCGGCTCCCGGGGGTCGGCGGTGCACACGATGCCCCGGGGCTTGTTCAGCAGGATGTAGAGCTTTTCGCTCTCGCCCGAGAGGGGACGCCCGTCCACGGTGACGGACATGCCGGGCTGGACCCTGTCGCCCAGCACGCCCCGGCGGCCGTCCACCTGGACGCGGCCCTCCTCGATCAGGCGGTCCGCCTCCCGGCGGGAGCAATAGCCGCTGTCGGCCAGATATTTGTTCAGGCGCTTGCCCGTCTGCTGCTGATCCATGTGTGCTCTCCCATGTGTCGTTTACTCATGGACAGTATTTTATCACACTTTATGAAAATAATAAAGGGCTGCGGGGCTGAAATGAAAGCGATTTGGACGGGCGGATGGCGGAAATGCGAGGCGAAAAATGATAATATCGATCAAAAGCCTTCCCTGTTGGGAAACCGAACGTCCGGGAAAAGTCCAGTGCGTCGTCCTAAAAAAGCCTTCCCCCTTGGGGACACAATGTCACTAAAATAGCGACAAGGTAAAAGGACTGATGAAGGAGCCGGCAAT
>JAUMVG010000072.1 GCA_030530315.1 Clostridia bacterium
CCAACGCGGAAAAGATCCGCTGAAATGTCTTGTTTTAGTCAGGGATTAGTATAAAGACCTTATTCCTCGACAGGAGCCTCTTCCTCGCCGGGGATGTCGTCGATGGCGTACTCGCCCTCGTCATTGACGGAATCCAGCGCTTCGTCCTCCAGGACCTCGCGGATGGACAGGGAGATGCGCTTGGCTTCGGTGTTGACATCCAGCACCTTGACGCGCACGATGTCGCCGACGTTCACGGCGTCCTCGACCTTCGCGATGCGGGTCAGCGCGCACTGGGAGATGTGCACCAGGCCGTCCAGGCCGGGCTCGAGCTCCACGAAGGCGCCGAAGGTGGTGATGCGGACGACCTTGCCCTCCACCACGGAGCCCACCGGGTACTTCTCGCCGGCGACGGTCCAGGGACGGGGCTGGGTCTGCTTATAGGACAGGGAGATGCGCTCGCGCTCGGGGTCGATGTTCAGGATCTTCACATCGATCTCCTGGCCCACGGACACCACGTCGGAGGGATGCTTCACGCGGCCCCAGCTGAGGTCGGTGACGTGCACGAGGCCGTCGACGCCGCCGATGTCAACAAAGGCGCCGAAGTCCGCCAGGCGGCGAACGATGCCCTTCACGACGGAGCCCACTTCCAGGGACTCCCAGATCTTCTTCTTCTTCTCCGCCTCTTCGGCCATCAGGACGGCCTTGCGGGAGGCGACGATGCGCTTCTTGGCCTTGTCGATCTCGATGATCTTCAGGGTCATGGGCTGGCCCACGAACTCGTCGATCTTCTCGACATAGCGCAGGGAGAGCTGAGACGCGGGGATGAAGGTGCGAATGCCTTCGACGTCCGCCAGCAGGCCGCCCTTGACGGCTTCCTTGCCAACGCCTTCGACGAACTCGCCGGCCTCTTCCTTGGCGCAGATCTCTTCCCAGGCCTTGCGGTTGATGATGTTCTTCTGAGAGAGCAGCACGTTGCCTTCGCCGTCGTTCACCTTGACGACTTCGACTTCGATCTCATCGCCCTCCTTGACATCGGTTGAAGAAAGCTCGGATTTCTTTACGATACCGTCAGACTTGTAGCCGATGTTGACGCAAACCTCATCGTCGGTGATCATTTCGACCTTGCCAGTGATGATCTGGCCGGGACGAATTTGAACTATGGTCTTGTCAATGGCTTCTTCTGACATGACTTCAAGTTCCTGGTTCTCTTCGGGGGTAACTTTCTTCTCGATGTCGTTCATTCTTGCAACAACCTCCTTAATGATACAATCCGGCGTGGATGCACCGGCTGTAATCCCAATGGTATCGGACGGTGCTATGGGAATTCCGTCCAATTCCGCCGCGGTCTCTATGAAATAGGTCCTGCGGCATATATCAGAAGCGAGCCTGTAGAGCTTGCGACTGTTTGAACTCTGCCGCCCGCCGATGATCAGCATCACATCGACCTTCGCGGCGATGTCCACGACCTCCTGCTGGCGGTCCCGCGTGGCGGTGCAGATGGTGGCGCTGACCTCCAGCTGCCCGATGCGCTCGGCCAGCCTGGCGCACAGCTCGTGGAATCGGCCCTCCACCATCGTGGTCTGGGCCACGACCCGGGCGCGCTCCAGGGGGGGCAGGGCGTCGATGTCCGCCTCGCACATCACCGCCCAGGCGGGGCCCTCCGCCCAGCCCAGGATGCCCTGGACCTCCGGGTGCTCCGCTTCGCCGATGACGATCAGCGGCACGCCGTCCTCGCTGGCCCTGCGGGCCATGTCGTGGATGCGGCTCACGAAGGGGCAGGTGGCGTCGATGATCTCGCAGCCCCTGGCCTCCAGCGCCTCCTGCTCGGCCCGGCCAATGCCGTGGGAGCGTATCACCACCCGGGCGCCGGCGGGAACCTGCATAGGGCTATTCATGCTGGTGACGCCGATGGCCTCCAGCGATTCCACCACCTGGGGGTTGTGGATGATCGGGCCGAGGGTTACGGCAGGCGCCGATTTTTCAGCGGTTTCCACCGCCCGGCGGACGCCGAAGCAGAAGCCTGCGTGCCTGGCCAATACAACGCGCGCGATGGATCATCGCCCCCAGCCGTGCCCAATGATGGGCGTTCTACACACGGTATACGCATAAATATACTATTATGCTATCCAATTTAGTTCGATTGTATAGTTTATAATTCCTGCTTCATTTTTGAACTTACAGAAATTTAACACTAAATCTCCCGCTTCAAGCCCCACACCGCGGCCTCGATGCGCCGGGTGGCCTTGTCCAGGGTGTCGCTGTCCACGCGGCGGCCGAGGCCCTCGAAGCTTACGGGCGGGCCGAAGCTGACCTGGGTCTTGCGGAACAGGCGGTAGGGACCGCCGATGTAGGCGGGGATCACCGGCGCGCCGGAGCGCAGCGCGATCATGGACACGCCGTCCAGCATCGGGGCGGGGGAGTTGTCCTTGATGCGGGTGCCCTGGGGAAACACCGCCAGGCCGTGGCCCTCCCGCAGCAGGCCCAGGGCGGTACGGATGGCGCTCAGGTCGCTGTGGCCCCGGTCCACCGGGAAGCCGCCCAGGGCGGTGACGATCGCCGCCAGGGGCTTGAAGCGGAACAGCTGGACCTTCGCCATGAAGTGGAAGTAGCGCTTTTTGGCGCGGATGGCCAGGTAGAAGGGGTCCCGGTTGCTGCAGTGGTTGCTGCACAGTATGAAGGCGCCCTCCTCGGGAATGTTCTCCACGCCGTCCACCCGGGCGGGGTAGAGCACCGCGTAGATCGCGCCCATGAAGGCGCACAGGAATCGGTAAAAGCCCTTTTTCATGTGCTCGCCTCCGTTCAGCCCCGGGCGCGGATGGCCTCCAGCGCCAGGGCGCGGATGGCCGCCACGGACTCATCCAGCGTCAGGTCGGAGGTATCCACCAGCTTCGCGTCCTCCGCCCGGCACAGGGGAGAGGCGGCCCGATGGGTGTCCTGGTAGTCCCGCTGGAGCATCTCCTGGAGCACCTTGTCGAAGGGTTCTTCCATGCCCTTCTCCTTCAATTCCAGGCAGCGGCGGCGGGCCCGCTCCTCGGCGGAGGCGGTCAGGTAGACCTTCAGCGTGGCGTTGGGCAGCACCTTGGTGCCGATGTCCCGGCCGTCCATGACCACGTTCTGGCCCTCGGCGATCTTCCGCTGCAGGGCCACCATGCGCTCGCGCACTTCCGGCACCGCGGAGACGGCGCTGGCGGCCATGGAGACCTCCGGCTCGCGGATGGCCCGGGAGACGTCCTCGTCGCCCAGGTAGATGTGCTGGGCGCCGTCCTCGTAGCGCACGGCGATGTCCACGCCGCCCACGGCGGCAGCCACCGCCCTGGCGTCCGCCAGGTCGAGGCCGTCACGGGTCAGGGCGAGGCCGATGGCGCGGTACATGGCGCCGGTGTCCAGGTACATGGCGTCCAGCTCCCGGGCCAGGGCCTTGGCGATGGTGGACTTGCCCGCGCCGGCGGGTCCGTCGATGGCGATGGAAAAGACTTTATCTGACATGGGATTTCCTTCTTTCGTTGAATTGCGGCCGGCTCAGTGGCCCGCCAGTTCGACGATGGCGTGGGCGAAGATCTTCACGCCCAGCATCATCTTCTCGACGTCGATGTACTCGTCGGCGATGTGGCACACGTCCATGTCCCCGGGGAAGCACACGCCGAAGGCCACGGTGTTGGGCATCATGCGGGAATAGGTGCCGCCGCCGATGGCGATGGTGTAGGCGGGCAGGCCGGTGACCTCGTGGTAGACCTTCAGCAGGCCCTTGACGATCTTGCTGTCCGCGGGCACGTGCAGCGGGGTGTGGCTGGAGGCGCAGCACACGCTCATGCCCGCCGGAGCCACCCGCTTGGCCGCCTGGCCCAGCATCAGCTCCTCGTTGCCGCAGATGGGATAGCGGATGTCCAGCAGGGCGGAAAGCTCGTTGCCGTCGTAGCGGAGGATGCCCAGGTTGCAGGTCAGCGCGCCGGACAGCTCGTCCGCGCAGGCGATGCCCAGGGACTGGCCGGTGTACTCCATGCCCACGGCATCCGCCAGCATGGCGATGGCCGCGTGGGTGGACGCCGCGCCCGCGCCCAGCTCCTTCAGGGCGATCAGCAGCATGCCCGCGGCGTTGACGCCGCCCTCGGGCATGGCGGCATGGGCGTTCTTGCCCGTGGCGGTGATCTTCGCCCGGCCCTCGCCCTCCGGGGCGGCGCTCAGGCGGAACTTCCCGTGCTGCTTCTCGATTTCAGCCAGCTTCCCGTTCAGGGCCTCGACCGTCAGGCTGTTCATGCCCACCACTGCGGTGGCCTCGGCGGGCACCACGTTGGGCCGCTCGCCGGCATAGAGGGAATAGACGGGCAGCTGCGCGCCGTCCTCGCCGCCGGTGACCTTCGACAGGCGCATGTTCACGCCGCCCTTTTCGATGTTGATCACCGGGAACTCGGCGTCCGGGGAGAAGCCGTAGTCCGGCATCTTCAGCTTGCTGGCGTAGTGGCGCATGTCGCTCATGCCGGTCTCCTCGTCGCAGCCCAGGATCAGGCGCACGCCGTCCTTCAGCGCGAAGCCCGCCTCCTTCACCGCCCGCATGGCGTATAGCGTGCACAGCGCCGGGCCCTTGTCGTCGGTGGTGCCGCGGCCATAGAGCCGGCCGTTCTCGATCTCGCCGCCCAGGGGGTCGTGGGTCCAGCCGTCGCCCAGGGGCACCACGTCCAAGTGGGCCAGCATGCCCAGGGTCTGGGGGCCTTCGCCGTAACTGATGTCGCCGGCGTAGCCGTCCACGTCCCGCACCTCGAAGCCGAAGCGCCGGCCGTCCTCCAGGGCCGTGTCCAGCATCCGGCGCACCTCTTTGCCGAAGGGGGCGTTTTCGCCCGCGGGCTCGCCCTGCACCGAGGGGATGGAGATCCACTTGCGGATGTTTTCGATCAGTTCGTCGCGGTAGGAGTCGACGATCTTGTCAAGGGTTTCGTAATTCATGGTGACTGCCTCCATAACAAATGAAATACTGCCGATCCGGCATGGGTTTTCAATATGGTATCATTCTCCCACTTTCATATCTGTTTGTCAACAAACAGCGCGTAAAGGCGGTGCGTCCCGATGATCCGGCGGAGCTGAGAGGACTCAGCTTTCGCCGCCCGCCTCTTCGCCCCCTTCATTCAGGAACCTGTACACCGCCTCGGCCACGCTCTCGGGCAGGCCGGGGACCGCCTGGATTTCCTCCAGGCTGGCGGCGCGGAGGGCCTCCACGGTCTTGAAGTGCTTCAATATGGCCTTCTTCCGCTTCTCGCCCACGCCGGGGATGCCGTCCAGCCGGGAGGAGATGCTGGCCCGGGCGCGCAGCGTCCTGTGGTGGATGATGGCGAAGCGGTGGCTCTCGTCCCGGATCCGCTGCAGCACGTGCAGGGCGGGGGAGTGGCGGTCCAGCAGGATGCTCTCCTCCTCGTCCGGCAGCACGATCTCCTCTATTCTCTTGGCCAGGCCGACCATGGGGATGTCCAGCCCCTGGGCCAGCATGGCCTCCCGGGCGGCGGCCAGCTGTCCCCTGCCGCCGTCCACCAGGATCAGGTCCGGCAGCCAGCTGAACTTGCCGCCCTGGGGGTCGAGCCCCTTTTCCCGGCGCTCGGCCAGCTCGTCCAGGCCGTGGGACAGGCGGCGGGTGATGACCTCGTACATGCTGGCGAAGTCGTTGGCCCCCTCCACGGTCTTGATGCGGTAGCGGCGGTATTCCTTGTTGGCGCTGACGCCGTCCACCATGACCACCTCGCTGGCCACGGACTGGGCGCCCTGGGTGTTGGAGATGTCGTAGCCCTCGATGCGCCGGGGCAGCGTGGGCAGACCCAGGATCGTTTGCAGCTGCTCCAGCGCCCCGATGGTGCGGGCGTGACTGTTGGCGTTTTTGCGGTCCAGCTTGTGGGCCTCGTCCCGCAGGTTTTTCAGCGCCATGCGCACCAGCTTCAGCTTCTCGCCCCTGCGCGGGGTGAGGATGTAGGTGCGGCGGCCGTGCTGCTCGGTCAGCAGCTGCTCGATCACGTCGTGCTCCGGCGGCGTGGCGGACAGCAGGATCTCGTGGGGCGGCAGGTTCTCCGGCCCGTAGTATTGCAGCATGAACTGGGTCAGCACCTCGCCGGGTTCCTCGTCTCCCGCGCCCTCCAGCGTGAAGCGCTCGGAGCCGATCATGCGCCCGGAGCGCACGAACATCAGCTGCACAATGGCGTCGGCCTCGTGGGGCAGCATGGCGATGATGTCCTGGTCCGCCTGGGCGGTGGAGATGGTCTTCTGCTTCTGCATCACCGCCTCCACGGCGCGGATGCGGTCCCGGTACAGGGCGGCGCGTTCGTAGTTCATCTCCCGGGAGGCCTCCAGCATCTTCGCTTTCAGCGCGTCGAGCACCGGCGCGTAGCGCCCGTTCAGGAAGTCGATGACGCGGTCGATGGTCTGCCGGTAGGCCTCCTCGTCGATCAGCCCGGCGCAGGGGGCGGGGCACTGGCCCACCTGGTGGTGCACGCAGGGGCGCAGGGGCTTGGCGGGGTTCAGCGTCCGCCGGCAAACGCGGATGGGAAACACCATCCGAACGACGTCCAGCACCTCCCGCACCACCGTGGCCCCCTGGTAGGGGCCGAAGTAGCGCGCGCCGTCCTTCTCCTGGCGGCGGGCCAGGTCCACCCGGGGGAAGGTCTCCCGCAGGTCGATGCGGATGTAGGGGTAGGCCTTGTCGTCCTTCAGCTTGATGTTGTAGTGGGGCATGTGCAGCTTGATCAGGTTGCACTCCAGGGCGAAGGCCTCCAGCTCGCCGTCCACCAGCATGATGTCGAAGTCGTCGATCTTCTCCACCATGGCCCGCACCTTGGGGGTGTGCTGGGAGTTGTAGTGGAAGTACTGGCTGACCCGGTTCTTCAGGTTCACGGCCTTGCCCACGTAGATGATCTCGCCCTCGGACTTCATCAGGTAGCAGCCCGGGGAGTCCGGCAGGTTGGCGATCTTGAACTCCAGCTCCGGCGACATGCGCGCGCCGTTCCAGGGCCTGCGGAGGGATTCGTGGTTTTCGCTCATGGTGATTCAGCCTTTCGGTGAAATGGTTTATTGGCGGTCACGGCCGGACGGCCTGCTCGTAGGGCAGCATGACCGAGTACCGGGTGCCGTCCGTTTCGGTGATGTCGAAGAACGCGAGCAGGCCGCACCCGGCGGCGGGCCGCAGCTCGAACAGGGGCTGGCCGGGGGCCAGCGGCACGGTTTCGGCCCCGTAGCGGAGCAGGACCAGGTCGTCGAAAGAAGGCAGCGGCTCTTCGGACTCCGGGGAGAGGTCGAACACGGGCGGGTAGCCCACGGCGGCGTTCGCGTCCTCGCGCTCAAACGGCCGGTCGTCGTCCACCTCGTAGTGGGTGGACCGCGCGGGCGCTTCGCCTTCAGGCAGCGGGAAGGTCATCTTCACGCTTTTCAGCCGGAGCAGGATCGCCGCGTCGGCCTCCCCGGGGTCGGCGGTCCACAGCTCGGTGTCCTGGACGAAGAAGCAGGGGTCGCCGTTCATTTTGACATAGAAGCAGGACAGCGGGCGCTCCGCGCCCTTCAGCGCGGGCAACAGGCCGCAGAAATCCAGGGCCAGGTTGCCGGCTTCATCCAACCGCGGGCCGGAGAGCGCGCCGCAGAGCTGGCAGCCGCCTTCGGGCAGGAGCAGGAACAGGTAGGCGCGCACGTCCCAGATGTTCGCGCTCTGGGCCTCGGTCAAATCCAGTCCCAGCGTGACGGCCTGATCCGCGGCGCCTTCGGGCAATGCGGCGGCGGCCCCCATCAGCGCGTCCACGTCCAGCGGCGCCATCGGCAGCGAGGGCTTCACCCGCAGCGCGTCCGCGGCGAGGGGATAGTCCTCCGCGCGCACAGGTTCTGCGGGGGAGAGGGTGGCCGTGTCGCAGACGCGCCAGTCGTACTGCCAGTCGTAAAGCCAGACGTTTGGATCGTCGGCGATCCGGAACCAAAGGGCGATCTGCCCGAAATCGGGCCCGGGCAGCGTCCCCTCCCAGGGCGCGAGCTCCAGGAGCATGCGGTGGGTGCCCTCCTCGGGGGTGATGACCACCGGGTCGGTTTGGAAGTCGGCGGTGGTGGCGTAGACCTCCGAGCAGAGGCCCGCGCTGGCGGGCACGCCGTCCACCACGGCGGAATACGCCTGCAGCAGCAGCGAGTGGTCGGCGGCGCAGCAGGCGTCCAGCAGCAGGCGCAGGCGTCCGTCCTCCGTCCGCTCCAGGCGGCGCAGCGTCAGGCTCAGCCCGTCGCTGTCCAGCAGCGACACCTCGGGCAGGGAGGCCCCGGGCTGCCTGCGCAATTCCAGGGGCCGGGGCAGGTCGAAGCTCAGGTAGGTGAAGGCGTCGTTCACGTAGCAGCACAGGCCCAGCTGCTCGACCTGGGCGATGGACCAGTAGTCGAAGGCGTCGGCGACGTCGAACAGGCTGTCCGTAGCGTTCCCCAGCCGGTCCAGGCGCATGTCCCGGTTGACGGTGAAGGGAATGTAGACGTCGTATCCCGCGGGCAGGGGCAGATCCGTGGCCGCCTGCATCGAGCTTTTGAGGAAGTGATGGTTGACGGAGGCGCTGCCCGTGACCGAGCTGTCAAAGGCCATGCTGATCTCCAGGGTTTCGTCGGAGGTGTTGAGGGCCCGCAGCAGCCCGCGCAGGCTGCCGTCCGCCGCCTCCTCCAGGTCGACCAGCTGGAAGGCCGCCTCGGGGAGCGCCGTCTCGCCCCACAGCTCGGCCTCCGAGGCGTCGGGGATGCCCAGGGCGCTCACGTCCAGGTCCACGTCCAGATACACGGTGTCCGCCACGGTGTAATAGGCCGCGGCGTCGCCGGAGTTCCACATCGCGGGCCGGAATTCAACGCGGGTCAGCGCGTCTCCCTTCAGGTGGGGAATGTCGCTGGCGGGCAGGCACAGGCTGACGCGGGCTGAGGCGTGGGGCTCTATGGCCTGCGCGTAGGAGAAGGAGTTGTCGACGACCGTGTCGTTCAGGGCGATGTCCAGCGCGTAGAAGCTGAGCTTGCGCTCGGTGTTGTTCTCCAGCAGGAAACGGAAGTACAGCCCGGGATTGGTGGCGGCGTTCACCACGTCGATGCCCTCCAGGGTCATGCTCACGTCCCCATCCCGGTGCAGCTCCAGGCCGAAGTCCTGGCTGTCGGTGACGGCGGGGTTGTACAGCGGGATCAGCTCGGTGGCGGACTCGACGCCCTGGGTGTCTGTGACGATGAACTGGGCGTACAGGTTCTGGGGGCCGTAGCGCCCCTTCAGGAACTGCAGGGACCAGGGCCGGGTGTTGTCCACCTCGCTGAACATGCGGTAGCCCGCCTCGGCGGCGGTCTGGTCGACGGCGTTGCGCCGCCACTCGGACAGCGGGATCACCTCGCCGTCGGGGCCGATCAGGTCGTTGTTCTGGATGCTGATGGCCTCGGACGGCCACAGGGTGTAGGGCAGTATGCGGCCGTCGTCGTCCTGGGTCAGGAAATAGGAGAAGTTGTTGGCGTTGAAGTAGATGTAGCGCCAATCGGTGGGGTCGGTGGTGAGGTACTGCTTGCCGGTGCTCAGCTCGTCCGGGTCGTCGGGCGTGGTGAGGACCTGCTGCACCTCCAGCGCGTCGGTCTCGGGGTCCCGCTGGCACATCAGGTTGACGAACATCCAGTCGCCCTCGGCCTCCTCGTCCTGGTAGGAGAGCACGATGTCGGCATAGGTGCTGTTCTCCTCCAGGTAGGCGACCAGCAGGTAGTACTCGTCGTGGAGGAAGAAGGGGTAGATGTCGCTCACGGGAACGCCGTTCTCATCCAGCACGTACAGCCCGCGGTAGTCGTAATCCGCGCGCAGCACGCCGTCCTCCGGCAAGAGGCCGCCAATCTCATAGACGGCCATGTAGCCGTCCTTCACGCCCTGGTCCCGCAGGATGACCACCTTGGCGCTGGCGAAGTGCTCCAGCTGCTCCTCCGTCAGGGGCAGCTCCAGCGACTGCACGTTGTCCTCGCCCACGGGAAGCGCGACGCCCTCCAGGCTGCTCCAGTCCGCCAGCTGGTCGCCCAGCCAGTAGTAAGCGTAGCGGCTCATGTAGTTGAGGTAGGTGAAGGGGAAATCCAGATCCCTGTACGCCTCCAGCCACTTGTCGGTGAAGAAGTCCTTGTTGTAGTAGGGGGAGTAGACCGACAGGCCGTGGGCGTCCTTCTGGTTGCCGCTGCTGTAGACCACGGCCTTCTCCACGGCGCTTTGTAGCGCCGCGGCCTGCTCCGGGGCCGCTTCGGCGTAGAGCCCGGCCAGGTGGTGCAGGTCCACCAGGTCGTAGTCCGAGGTGGTGGCGGCGCGGCCGAAGCCCTTGGCGTCCCGGCGATCGTTGGAAAGCCTGGAGAAGCTGTCCTCGTCCATCTGGCCGATGAGATTCAGGAACAGGCCGCTCATGGCCGACTTGACCGCGCCGAGGCGGTTCAGGTCCACGCAGGACAGGGTGAGCATGTGCTTTTCGTCCCCGTCCGCCATGTAGGCGTCGATGATGCGCCGGCCCATGTCCGCGCCGTCGGCGGCGTCCTCCGCCCCGGCGAGAAAGGAGTAGTTCCAGCCGCTGGCGGGCTCGGTCTCCTGGCTGGCGATCATGTATCGGGCGTGGGTGGAGCAGATGTGAGCCGTCTCCACCGAGGCCATCATGCAGGCGTCGAAGCCGATCCAGGCCAGGGGGTTCACCTCGTCAAAGGGACTGGCGGACAGGGCCTGCTCCAGCTCCGCGAGGGAGAGCCGGTCCCGGTCGTTCAATTCATCGAAGCAGACGCCCTCCATCGGGCCGCCGCCGTGGTTCCACAGGATCAGGGCGTAGCTGTCCGCGGGATAGCTTTCGGCGGCGTAGTTCAGGAAGCCGGACAGGGTGTCCGGGTCACCCATGTTGGCGGCGGGCTGGCGCAGGACGGCGCGGATGCCGCGCGGGCCCAGCTCCACCACGGTATTCTGGCTGGCGTCGAAGCCCAGGTCCCAGCGCTGGGAGCCGCCCAGCATCGCCAGGACGTTGACGCGCCCGGCATCGAAGCCGGAGGCGGTCATCTCCGCGAGGTCGGCGGTGGCCGCGCCGAAGTTGGTCTCCAGGTCGCTGCCGGTCATGTAGACCATCAGCGTCAGGACCTTCTCCTCCCCGGCGGCCTCGCCGAGGGCGAAGGGAGCGCAGAGCAGCAGGACAAGGCCCAGCAGCAGGGCGAGCGCGCGTTTCATGGGCGAAACCTCCGTGATGTCGGCGGTGGGAAGGGGGTCTGCGCCGGGAAGGCAGAGCGCCGCGGGGCCAGGGCCCCGCGGCGCGGCGGATCACAGGTTGACCTTGCGGTCCAGCAGCCAGGCAGCCAGCGCCGTGAACACGGCGCACAGCGCCAGGTTCATTAGCAGCGAGCCGCCCAGGTTGGCGAGCAGCGCGTTCACCGTGGAGGCGACGCTGGCGTGCCGGTAGAACAGCTTGTCCGCCAGCCAGCTGGCGCCCCAGTTGAGGGCCACGAACAGCAGCAGGCTGATCAGGGCGCGCAGGAAGCCCTTGCGGTTCTGCAGCAGCGTGGCACTGAGGGTGATGGCCAGGTAGGCGGTGCAAATGGCCAGCAGGAACTCGATGAACACGGTGCCGGCGACGTACAGTATGAACTGGCCCGTCTGCTGCACGCTGGGCAGCGCACCGTTCAGGGCGAGGCGCAGCAGGGCGTTGGCCTGCTCGACCAGGGCGGGGCCGATGTTGAAGCGGTCCAGCAGTATGCCGATGTCCAGCCACGCGGCCGTGCCGAAGAACACCGTGGCTACGATGGCGGCCGCCGCGGTGAACAGCAGCTTGGACAGCACGATGGAGATGGGCCGCACCGGCACCATGAAGGCCAGGTAGCCGGACTTGTCCGTCAGCTCCTTGGAGTAGCTGACGATGCCGGCGATCAGCAAAAAGGCGTAGGAGACGAACACCAGCGTGGTCAGCAGCGTGACGCTGATGGCGACCAGCGCGGCCTTCTCCAGCTTGTAGCCGACCAGGAAGCCGATCTCCAGGCCCGCCAGGATCAGCACCATGACCAGCAGCGGCGTGCGCAGCTTGCGGAACTCATATTTCATCAGCTTAAGCATCGCGGCGCACCTCCTCTCCGGCGGTCTCCGCCGAGGCGTGGCCGTAGACTTCGATGTAGAGCTCCTTCAGCGTGCGGCCCGCGCAGATCTCCCGCTTGTCGCCCGCCATCACCAGCTGTCCCTTCTTCAGGAACACGGTGGTATCCACCACGTCCTCCAGCTCGTCCACCAGGTGGGTGGAGATCAGCATGGTGCGGCCCTCCCGGCGTCCGGCCAGTATGGCGTCGATGGTCTGGGTGCGGGTGAGGATGTCCACGCCGTTCAGCGGCTCGTCGAACATCATCAGCTTCGCGTCCCGGCTGAGGGTCAGCGACAGGCGCAGCTTCGCCGCCATGCCCGAGGAGAGCTGGCGGATGCGGTCCTGGGGGTCCAGCTCCATCTGGTTCAGCAGGGAATCGAAGCGCCGGGGGTCGAAGTCCTGGAAGAAATCCGCGTAGTATTTGCCGATGTCCCGCACGAGCATATAGTTATAGAAGTAGTTCTCGGTGGGCATGTAGGCGACGCGGGCCTTGGTCTCCCGGCCGATGGGCACGCCCTCGAGGGTGATCTCCCCGGAGGTGGGGCGGCTCAGCCCGGCGATCAGCTTCATCATGGTGGTCTTGCCGCTGCCGTTGGGGCCCAGGAGCAGGCAGGTCCTGCCGGGCTCCAGGGCCAGCGACACGTCGTCCAGCGCGGTGCGGCGCAGGTACTTTTTGGTCACGTGGTTCAGTTCGAGCATTGCTTCTTCTTGTCCTTTCGTCGGTTGGTGAATGCGTGGGACTGGCCGATCCAGTCCAGCAGGGTATCGTCGACGTTGGCCTCGCTGCCGACGATCACGTGGTGGGTCCACCGCCGCGGGCTCACGGCCACGGCCAGGACCCGTGGGTCCTCCAGCGGGCGGTCGAGGCCGAAGGTGACGGTGATGAAGCGGTCGGGCCGCTGTGCCCTGGGCCGGACCGGGGTCAGGGAGGCGCAGGCGAACAGGCCGCCGTCATGGAAGCCGATCTGCGTCTTCTTCACGCGGACCTCGGCTTCCGGGAACCGGGACAGCAGGGCCTCCGCCAGGCGCTCGTACAGGGCGAGTTCCCGGGGCCTGCCGTCGAAGAAAAACAGGATGTCCTGGGTGATGATATCCGCCATGGCGCGCCTCCCCGGGCCGGGTCAGCCCACGTATTCGATGGTCTTCTTCAGGGCCTTGGAGGCGAGCTCGCTGGGCATCCGCGCGCCGGCGCCGCCGCCCTCGATGACCACCGAGATGGCGTAGGGGTGGGCCTCGTCGTAGACGAAGCCGGTGAACCAGGCGTTGGTCTCCACGGTCTTGTCGTCGCTGACCTCGGCGGAGCCGGTCTTGCCGCAGACGGTGTAGCCCTTCACGGCGGCGCGGGTGGCGGTGCCGCTCTGGACGGTCTCATACATGTACCCAGCGATGACGCTGGCGGCGGACTCGCTGAGCACCTGGCGATAGGCCTGGGGCGCGCCGGTGCTGGCGGTGGCGCCGAGGGAGTTGGCGATGCGCTTGATCAGCCAGGGCTTCATCATCGTGCCGTTGTTGGCGATGGCGCCGGAGATCATGGCCATGTGCAGCGGGGTGACCAGCACCTCGCCCTGGCCGATGCCTGCCCACACCAGGCCGTTCATGTTGCCCACGCTCTCCGGGAAGGCGGAGTTGTAGACCACGAAGTCGCCGAACTTGAAGTTCTCGTTGAAACCGAAGCGCTCCGCGGTGGCACGCAGACGCTCCAGCCCCAGCTGGTAGGCCAGCTTTCCGAAGGTCACGTTGCAGCTGCGCTTGAAGGCGTGCTTCAGGTCGAGAGTGCCGTGGGCGGTGCCGCCGGCGCAGACGATGTGTCCGCCCTCATACTGCCACTCGCCGGAGCAGCTGAAGTTCTGGCCCGTCACGTTGGGATCGTTGGACAGGGCCGAGGCCAGGGTGATGATCTTGAACACGGAGCCGGGGGTGTACAGGCCCTGGAGGCAGCGGTTCAGGTAGGCGGTGTCCTCCACCTCGGCCTCCGACCGGCCGGTCAGCGCGTTGGGGTCGTAGGCGGGCAGGGAGACCATGGCCAGGATCTCGCCGGTCCTGTAGTTGATCACGCACACCGCGCCGCGGTAGCCGGCGGGGAATTCCCCGGCGATGTAGGTCTGCAGCGGGCCGTCCACGGTGATCTGCACGCTGCTGCCCACGTGGCGGGCGCTGTTGAACAGCTCGCTCAGCCGGTCCAGCAGGGAGGTGGAGATGTCCAGCAGCGTCGCGGAATAGAAGGTCTCGATGCCGGTGCCGCTCATGCCCGCGGTGTCGCCCACCGTCTGGGAGAGGGCCAGCCGGGCGGCGGTGTTGGCGTGGTACTGCCGGGTGCCGTCCTCGTCGGTGTGGGCCAGCAGGTAGCCGTCCCGGTCGGTGATGTCGCCCCGCAGGCTGTTGGAGGCGGACAGCCGGGTGTTGCGCACGTCGGAGGCCCAGATCGTGCCCTGGGTGAACACCGTCATGGCGAACCAGCCCGCCAGGCCGACGAACAGCACCACCAGCACCGCGCCGACAAAGCGCATGTTGCGCCGCAGCTCCTTCATTCGATCACCTCCGGTCCGGGATCATGGATAATATTTGCGTCGTTCCCGGATATTCCCTGCTCCGCTGTTACGAATGCGCCTTTCACAATGGACGCAGCGAAAAACCTTTCATACTTCGTTGTTCCCGACACGGCGTTTACTGAGAAAACGCTCTGGGGGGAGGATCCTTCGACTGCGCCGCTATCGCGGCTCCGCTCAGGATGACGCCTTCGGAACGTCGTCCGTGTTATTCGGTCAAGGTGGTTTGTCATTCTGAGCGAAGCGAAGAATCCTTCGTTTCCCAATCGAGCGCGACATGACAGACGCGCGGGGTCAGAGCATCTCCTCCTGGAGCTCCAGCTGCTCGATGTCCCGGGCCTCGTCCTCCGCGTTCATGGAGGACATGCCCAGCAGCAGCCCCATGGAGAAGAAGGTGCTCAGCAGCGAGGACCCGCCGTAGCACACCAGCGGCAGCGTCACGCCGGAGAGGGGCAGCAGCTTGGTGTTGCCGCCGACGATCAGCATGGTCTGCAGGCCCAGCATCACCACCAGCCCGAAGGAGGCCAGCGAATGGTAGGAGGTGCGGGCGTTGTAGGCCACGATCAGCCCCCGCATGATGATCATCACGTACACCGCCAGCAGGCCGATGGCGAAGATCAGCCCGAACTCCTCGGAGATGGCGGCGAAGATGAAGTCCGAGTGGTACAGGGGGATGTTGCGCGGGCGCCCCAGCCCCAGGCCCATGCCGAACGTGCCACCGCTGCCGATGGCGATCAGCGCCTGGATCAGCTGGTAGCCGGTCTTCTCGGGGTCGATCCACGGGTTCTGCCAGATGGCCACGCGGTCCTGCACGTAGGGCAGCGCCTGGTAGGCGATCACCGCCGCCGCCGCGCCCATGCCCAGGCCGGACAGGGTGATGAAGGCGTTGGAGGTGGCCACGTAGTACATGAACACCGTTGTCAGGAAGTAGAGCAGCACCGCGCCCAGGTCCCGCTCCGTCAGCAGTATGCCGCAGCAGGCCGCCGCGAAGGCGATGGTGGGGATGCAGCGGGTGAACCGGGGCCGGTTGGAGAAGCCGCTGGCCAGGCACAGGATCATCAGCGGCTTGACGAACTCGCTGGGCTGTGCGGACAGGGGCCCCAGGTGCACCCAGTTGCGCGCGCCCTGGTACCAGCCGCCGATGCCGGGAGCCCAGGGGGCCAGCAGCGCCAGCAGGCACAGCGCCATCAGCGCCGGGGTGAACTTCTTCCAGTGCCGGAAATGCCGGATGAACGCCGCGCCGACGAACATGGCCGCAAGGCCCACCAGGGCGTAGAGGGCCTGGGTCCGGGGAGTGATATTGGACTTGGCGATGTCCGACAGCGTGATGATGCCCACGCTGCACAAAAACAGCACCATGATCAGTATGGCCCGGTCTACCGGCCACACCCGGCCCATCAGGGTGGTCACCAGCCAGGTCGCCAGCGGCAGCGCGACGGCCAGCGCCAGCGCCTGCGGGTTCACGGCCTCCTTTTGGAAGGCGATCAGCAGCATGGCCAGCGCCTGGAACAGCATCACCGCCGAGAGCAGCAGGTGGGTATTGGAGCGCATCAGCGCCTTTTTCATCTTAGCGACTCTGTCTCTTGCCATGGGATCACCAGTCGTCCTCGTCCGTATCGAAGTGTTCTGCCGGCTTCACCGCCCTGGCGCGTCGGCGCTCCTCCCGGCGCATCGCGGGATGGGCGTCGAACAGCGCGTCGGGGGCCTCGGGAATGAGGTCCTCCGGGGCGTCGCCGGTGGTGATGTCGTCATAATTGCCCTCGGAAGCCGCGCCGCGGCGCTCGTGCCGGCGGTGGGTGGGCTCCGGCGCGGCGGTCAGCACCAGCAGCAGGCGCACGCCGCCCAGGGAGAACTCGTCGCCGTCCCGGAGCAGCAGGGCGCGGGCGGGCTGGTCTTCGCCGTCCCGCAGGGATGCCCCGGCGTGGCTGCGCAGACTCAGGCCCTCCTCCGTCAGCTGGAAGTAGGCGTGCCTGCGGCGGACGCTGCTGTGCCGGATGCGGATGTCCGCCCGGCGGGAGGCGCCGATCATGCCCTCGCGGATCACCGGGTAGCGCATGCCCCGGCGGGCCTTCTCGCCGCCCTCCAGCACCACCAGCTCGCCGCTGAGGCCCGTTTGGGGGGACATGCGGCGCAGCGTGTCCGCCCGGCGGCTGTCCACGAGGGTGATGCGCCACGCGCGCAGCACGATCAGGACCATCAGGGCCGCGAAAACGTAGCGGGCGCCCAGGGCCAACAGCTCATAGATATCCTGGCTCATCGCGGCTTCACCGTCCCTTCCCGCCGCGCGGCATTGCGCCGGTAATATTCAACCACTCTACATTATAAACTCCCTCTTCGCATCTTTCAACCTGCTCAGGACCCGCAGGTCGTTCGAAATTATGACGAAATATGTGCATATTTTGTCGAAAAGTCCCGATTTTACCGCAAAGTTGATGCGATATCATGTTATAATTATTCTGGGGTTCGGCTGGCCGCGGCAATAATGTGCGGCAACTGTATAAAGGGCCGGGACCCGTCAATAATTGGAAACAAAGGTTAGAGTGTGTTTCTAAATTCGCCGAAATGCATTTTCGGCGTCTTGAACTGCATTTCAGCGTTGATTCCCCTTGACTTAGCAC
>JAUMVG010000073.1 GCA_030530315.1 Clostridia bacterium
ATTCCCAATTCTCAATTCTCAATTTATTAATTCCCAATTCTCAATTCAAAAAGGAAGTCTATGATATTCAACTTTGAACACAACGCCCTGCCCGGCTCGCTGGAGCTGGCCTACCTGGGCGACAGCCTGTACGACCTGTATGTGCGGGAGCACCTGGTGGCCAAGGGCGGCAGCCGGGTGCGCCAGCTGCACCGCGAGGCCATCGCCCTGGTCTGCGCCCATGCCCAGAGCGAGGCGCTGGCGCGGGTCCAGGACGGACTTTCGGAGGAGGAGCAGGCCGTGGTGCGCCGCGCCCGCAACGTCCACCAGAACCCGCCGAAGAACGCCGATCCCGGCGAGTACCACCGGGCCACCGCCCTGGAGGCGCTGATCGGGTGGCTCTACGTCACCGGCCAGCGGGACCGCATGAACGAGATCCTGAAAACGGCGCTGCCGGAGGAAGGGTTTTGAACGGCAAAACGGGCGCCGGAGCGCGTCCCTTCAACCATCTCAAGGAGCAGACTGAGACATGAGCAACGACAACAATCGCCGCGACCGCGGCCCGAACGGCGGAAACCGCATGCAGGGCGCGGGACGGCGCACCTATCCGAACGCCGCGGGCAACGCCCCCCGGGTGGGGCGGATCGAGCGCAACGTGCCCCGGGCGAAGCGGGTGGACGCGGACGGGGATTTTGAACCCCGGGAGGAGCGCGCCTATACCGGCAACCGTTCCCGCGGAGCCGAGCCCTTCAATGCCGCGCCTCGCCGCGAAACCGGGGAGGCTTTCCAAAACTCCACACCCCACACTCCACACTCCACACTCCACCGCGGTTCCGCCTACCGCGCTCCCACCGGCCCCAGGCAGTACAAGCGGGAGCAGGCGGAGCCGGACGGCTTCGACCTGGAGCTGCCGGACGAGGAGCACCTGCTGGCCGGGCGCAACCCCATCCGGGAGGCGCTGAAGGCCGGCCGGCCCGTGGAGAAGCTGCTGGTGGCGTCGGGCGACCTGTCCGGCTCCGCCCGGGAGATCATCCGCCTGGCCCGGGAGGCCGGCGCGGTGGTGCAGCAGGTGGATCGTTCGCGGCTGGATGCGATCTACCCGGCCCATCAGGGCATGCTGGCCTACGTGGCGGCGGCCGCCTATGTGCCGCTGGAGGACATCCTGGCCGCGGCGGAGGAGAAGGGGGAGGAACCCTTCCTGATCCTGCTGGATGGCATCACCGATCCCCACAACCTGGGGGCCATCGTGCGCTCGGCGGAGTGCGCGGGCGCCCACGGCGTGGTGATCCCGGAGCGCCGCGCGGCGGGGCTGACCCCGGCGGCGGCCAAGGCGGCGGCGGGGGCGCTGAACCACTTGCCCATCGCCAGGGTGAAGAACCTGAACCGCGCCATCGAGGAGCTCCAGGCCCGGAACATCTGGGTCATCGGCACGGCCATGGACGGCGAGGACGCCCTTGCCGCGGACCTCAGCGGCCCGGTGGCGCTGGTGATCGGCTCCGAGGGCGAGGGCATCTCCCGGCTGACGCTGGAGAAGTGCGACCGGACGATCAGCCTGCCCATGAAGGGCCACATCGAATCGCTGAACGCCTCCGTGGCGGCGGGCATCCTGATGTACGAGGTCGTCCGCGCCCGGGCGAAGTGACCGTGAAGCGCGCGGGCAGGGCCCCACGGCGCATGCTGATCGTGGACGGCTACAACATCATAAACGCCCGCAGGGACGGCGGGCCGGGCATGTCTGCCAGCACCCTGGCCGACGCCCGGGAGCAGCTGGTCTCCGACCTGATGGACTACGCGGGCTTCTCCGACCAGCAGGTGGTGGTGGTGTTCGACGCGTGGATGTCCGACAGGACCCAGCGCACCGAGGAAAAGCGCGGCGCGGTCACCGTGGTCTACACCCAGAAGGGGGAGATCGCCGACCGCTACATCGAGCGGCTGTGCGACGAGCTGGCCACGGACATCGACCTGCGGCGGCTCGAGGTGCGGGTGGCCTCTTCGGACGGCCTGGAGCAGACCATCGTGCTGGGCCGCGGGGCGAGCCGCATGTCCGCCCGGGAGCTGATGTTCGAGATGCGCCAGCTGCGGCAGGAGGGCATCCGCCAGGTCGTCCAGAAGCCGGTCTCCCGGCGCAATCCCATCGGGGACCATCTGCCGGAGGACGTGCGCAACAAGCTGGAGGCGCTGCGCAGGAAGGACGGACGCTGAGGCGTGGGCAGCCGCGGGCTGCCTGGCGGCGGGGACACGGCCGCGAAAACTACCCGGGCGCGGGGCGAAGCCCCGGCCGCGCGGGCAGGAGGAATAGAGATACCATGATGAACCCGGAATTTGAAACCATGGCGGATGAGCAGGTCGTCAAGCTGGCCCAGGAGGACGGCGACGGCGCGGCGCTGGAATATCTGCTGAACAAGTACAAGAACTTCGTGCGCACCAAGGCGCGCAGCTACTTCCTCATCGGCGCGGACCACGAGGACATCGTCCAGGAGGGCATGATCGGCCTGTACAAGGCCATCCGCGACTATCGCGCGGAGAAGCTGTCGTCCTTCCGGGCCTTTGCGGAGCTGTGCGTCACGCGGCAGATCATCACCGCCATCAAGACCGCCACCCGCCAGAAGCACATCCCGCTGAACAGCTACATCTCGCTGAACAAGCCCATCTACGAGGAGGATTCCGACCGCACGCTGCTGGACGTGATCACCGAGGAGGGGGTTTCCAATCCGGAGGAGATGATCATCGACCGGGAGGACCTGTCGCTGATCGAGGGCCGCATCGGGCAGATGCTCTCCGGGCTCGAAAAGGACGTGCTGGTGCGCTACATGGAGGGCAAGAGCTACGTGGAGATCGCCGACGAGATGGGCCGCCACGTGAAGAGCATCGACAACGCCCTGCAGCGCATCAAGCGCAAGCTGCTGAAGTATCTGGAGGAAAAATGACCGGTCCTCCGGCGGCGTTCGCCCTGCGCGGACAGTGTATTTCACGGAACGTTAATTTTCAAAAAAGCCTGTGGACAAAGTATGCCATTCAGGTGAATTTACGGGGAATTCGGGAAATAATTGTTGACAAACGGGCGTATCTAAAGTAAAATAAACTTTGTAGGTCAAGGGCTTGATGAGGCTTTTGAGCCGGTTTATCCGGTCGATTTTGGCGGATAGGGGGTTCCGCCGGGTTGCCTTGTGGTGCGGGAACGCGCGGGTGTAGCTCAATGGCAGAGCTCCAGCTTCCCAAGCTGATCACGTGGGTTCGATTCCCATCACCCGCTCCATTCGCGATACACCCCATGATAATTTTTAGGGAGGAATTTCCAATGGCAAAGGCAAAATTTGAGCGCAACAAGCCGCATGTAAACATCGGCACGATCGGTCACGTCGACCACGGCAAGACCACCCTGACGGCAGCCATCACGATGGCTCTGGCGCAGGTGGGCGGCGCTGAGGCAATGCGCTACGACCAGATCGACAAGGCGCCCGAAGAGAAGGCCCGTGGCATCACGATCAACACCGCGCACGTGGAGTATCAGACCGAGAAGCGTCACTATGCACACGTGGACTGCCCCGGCCATGCTGACTACGTCAAGAACATGATCACCGGTGCTGCGCAGATGGACGGCGCGATCCTGGTCGTGTCCGCGGCTGACGGCCCGATGCCCCAGACCCGCGAGCACATCCTGCTGGCCCGTCAGGTTGGCGTGCCCTACATCATCGTGTTCATGAACAAGACCGACCAGGTCGACGATCCGGAGCTGCTGGAGCTGGTGGAGATGGAGATCCGCGAGCTGCTGAACGAGTACGACTTCCCGGGCGACGACATTCCGATCATCCAGGGTTCCGCCCTGCTGGCTCTGGAAGCGCTGACCGCCGGCAAGGATGCCAAGAGCACCCCCGAGTGCGCGTGCATCTTCGAGCTGATGGACGCCGTGGACGCCTACATCCCGGATCCGGAGCGCGACACCGACAAGCCGTTCCTGATGCCTGTTGAGGACGTGTTCTCCATCACCGGCCGCGGCACCGTGGCCACCGGCCGTGTTGAGCGCGGTATCGTGAAGATGTCCGACCAGGTCGAGATCGTTGGTCTGACCGACGAGAAGCGCACCACCGTGGTTACCGGCGTCGAGATGTTCCGCAAGCTGCTGGACTTCGCCGAGGCTGGCGACAACATCGGCGTTCTGCTGCGCGGCGTGCAGCGCACCGAGATCGAGCGCGGCCAGGTTCTGGCCAAGCCCGGCTCCATCCATCCGCACACCCACTTCATGGGCCAGGTTTACGTGCTGACCAAGGAAGAGGGCGGCCGTCACACCCCGTTCTTCAACGGCTATCGTCCGCAGTTCTACTTCCGCACCACCGACGTTACCGGCAACATCAAGCTGCCCGACGGCGTTGAGATGGTCATGCCTGGCGACAACATCGACATGGAGATCACCCTGATCACCCCCATCGCGTGCGAGGAAGGCCTGCGCTTCGCTATCCGTGAAGGCGGCCGTACCGTGGGTTCCGGCGTTGTGACCAAGATCCTGGAGGACTGAGCCGGTAGAACCGGCAGTCATTAGCTGCCGCGTTTATAGGCCAGATTCCCACCCCGTAGATTAGGGGGTGGGAATCTGTGTTTATGGAGATAGGCAGCTATTGGGCTACCGCGTGGTAGTGCCATCCGGGCAAGCGGCGCCCCATCCCGATCCATGATCGTGATGGGGCGTCTCTTCATTATTGCCGCCCCGTTGTTCCAGGTACCATGATACCATGAGCGAGGCGGTCCCTTGAGGCCGCTTCAAATGCAAAGCGCGTCTTGATTAATGTCTGTATTCATGATAGAATGTTAACAGCTTATGGCAAACATATGGGGGTGGACGTCATGGACAGGACGGCTTGGGACGCCGTATTCACCGAGCGCTTTCAGCGCCACGAGGACGAGCTCAAGTGGCTCTATTGCGAACTTTACCACAACGACTTGAAGGCGTACAGCTATTTTGTGGACATGCTGTACCGGGCGTGGGAAAATCGCTCCCAGGCGCTTCGGGAGATCGACGCCGCGCGGGAGGCGAACCCGCAGTGGTACAAGGGCCACGACATGACCGGCATGCTGATGTACGTGAAGGCCTTTGCCGGCACGCTGAAGGGCGTGCGGGATAAGCTGGATTACATCCAGGACTGCGGCGTGAACTACCTGCACCTGATGCCGCTGCTGGAGAGCCCGGAGGGCCGCAGCGACGGCGGCTACGCGGTCAGCGACTTCCGCAAGGTCCAGCCGGAGCTGGGCACGATAGAGGACCTGGCCGAGCTGGCGGGCGAGTGCCACAAGCGGGACATCGCCGTGTGCCTGGACTTCGTGATGAACCACACCAGCGAGGACCACGAGTGGGCCCGGAAGGCCAAGGCCGGCGACTGGGAGAGCCAGTGCCGCTATTTCTTCTATGACAACTGGGTCGTGCCCAATGAATATGAAAAGACGGTGCCCCAGGTGTTTCCCACCACCGCCCCGGGCAACTTCAGCTGGTGCCCGGAGGTGGAGAAGGTGGTCATGACCACCTTCTGGCCCTACCAGTGGGACCTGAACTACGCCAACCCCATGGTCTTCAACGACATGACGGACAACATGCTGTTCCTGTGCAACCAGGGCGTGGACATCATCCGTCTGGACGCGGTGCCCTACATTTGGAAGTCCCTGGGCACGAACTGCCGCAACCTGCCCCAGGTGCACACCCTGGTGCGGATGATGCGCATGGCCTGCGAGATCGTCTGCCCGGGCACGCTGCTGCTGGGCGAGGTGGTCATGGCGCCGGACAAGGTAGTGCCCTATTTCGGCACCGTACAGAAGCCGGAGTGCCACATGCTCTACAACGTGACCACCATGGCCAGCATCTGGAACACGGTGGCCACCCGGGACGTCCGCCTGCTGCGCCACCAGCTGGCCCAGGTGTTCGCCCTGCCGGGGCAGTACACCTTCCTGAACTACCTGCGCTGCCACGACGACATCGGCTGGGGCCTGGATTACGAGTTCCTGAGCCACTTCGGCCAGCAGGAGGTGCCCCACAAGAAGTACCTGAACGACTACCTGACCGGCAAGTGGCCCGGCAGTCCGTCCCGGGGCGAGCTGTACAACGATGATCCCCGGCTGGGCGACGCCCGGCTGTGCGGCACCACCGCGTCGCTCTGCGGCGCGCAGGCCGCGGAGGAGAAGGGGGATGCCGCCGGGCTGGACCACGCCCTGACGATGGACATCGCGCTGCACGCGTTGATGTTCACCCTGAGCGGCGTGCCGGTGCTGTACAGCGGCGACGAGATCGCCATGCTCAATGACGACAACTACCACAGCGACCCCCTCAAGGCGGAGGACAGCCGCTACCTGCATCGGGGCGACATGGATTGGGCGGCAGCCGAGCGCCGCGCGGACCCGGATACCCCTCAGGGGCGCGTGTTCGGCGCCATCCGGCGATTGGAGGCGCTGCGGGCAGAGCACTCCGCCTTCGATTCCCGCGCCCAGACACGTCTTCTCGACAACAGCAGCGACAGCCTGCTGGGCATCCAGCGGGAATTCGGCGGCGAGCGGCTGCTGGCGCTGTTCAACTTCTCCGACTGGACGCAGACGGCGCTGCCCGGCGAAAAGGGCACGTATACCGATCTGTGGACGGGTGAAAAGGTGGTCATCGACAGCCTGACCATCCCCGCGGGGGATTTCCGGTGGCTGCTGGCGTGACCCGGTTGGTGCCAGAATAAATGCCTTTGTCATCAATGATTGTGGGCGGGTTCCGTTGCCGCAGGCATAGCGAAGCGTTCAGGAACCCGCCGACCCGGAAAAACTAATCATGCAATTCCTAAAGGATTCTTCGCTTCGCTCAGAATGACGGGATCGTGCGGATCTGTCGTCATCCTGGACGCGGCGAAGGATCTTGTTTTTATGCCGGAAACGCTGTGGAAATCCACGGGCAAGATCCTGTGCTTCGCAATGCTTACGCGAACGCTTCGTTCAGGATGCCAGCATCGTGAATGGTCCCATGTCATTCTGTGCGCAGCGAAGAATCTTCCCCATTTTACCGGGAAGGGTTTCGGATCGGCTCCCGCCGTGGGAATCCCGTTCGGAATGGCATCACACGGCCCGGCGGGGGCAGGGGATGCCGTAGACGGCCATCGGCCCGTAGCGCCGCCGGTCGGCGGCGTAGTCCGCGGCCTCCTTCTCCGTGGCCGCACGCAGCGCTCTGCTGCCGCAGTCCGGGCATCGCTCCAGCCGCCGGACGCTCTCGAACACAAACCTGCACGCCTCGCAGCAGCTCAGGCAAATGGCTTTCATGTCCCTCTCCTCCTTTTCGGGTCGTCAGTCGCCGGCGGCGCAGCCGGACAGCATCATGTCCATCAGCGAGAAGGGGCGGCCTTGCAGCCTGCGCCAGTTTTCGGGGTCCACGTGGGCGCACCGCAGCTTCAGCGTCGTGTAGGGAATGCCGAACCAGCCCCGTTTCCTGATCTTTTCCGCATAAATGATCCTGACCATCGTGATGACCTCCCCGCCGCGCGTTTCAATTGAATCAAGGTATTTTGGGTGGCGGACGGCTGTGGCTCCGTTCAATCCGGGAGGATGGGCCGTAACCCGCCGTCCATGGATACAGTGTACCACCCGGCGTGACCCAAAAAACACCCTCGAAGTCCGGGGAGGCCCCTTTGGGGTCGCTTTTTTGACGCTCCACCGGGCACATTCCCGTCACAATCCCAGCCTGGGTCCCCGCTCTGAAATAAAGCGCAAGCACTGGACACCTTCCCGACGCTATGCTATAATTTATTGGAATCGAAAGCAATTATCAGCCTGTCGGGCCGGCGTCCGGAGGCACAATATGAACAGGAGGCAAAACCCATGCCCAACTTTGGAAAGATGACACTGTCTGAACTGGTTCGGCCCGAGGGCCACGTCTGCGCCTGCGGCAAGCGCCACGTCTGCGCGCTGAAATACCTGAACATCGGCCGGGGAATCGTCAACGAGGTTCCGAAGATGATCGCCGCCATGGGCAGGAAGAAGCCCTTCGTGGTCTGCGACGACAACACCTGGGCCGTTGCCGGCAAGCGGGTGGACGAGATCCTCACCGCCGCGGGCATCGAGCACGTGGTGTATGTGGTGCCGCTGGAGAAGCCGGACAACGTGCGCATCGCCCCGGCGGAATGGGAGACCGGCAGCATCATCATGCATTTCGACACCAGCTGCGACATGTTCCTGGCCGTGGGCAGCGGCGTGATCAACGACCTGTGCAAGGTGGCCGCCCACGCCACGGGCCGTCCCACCGCCGTGGTGGGCACCGCGCCGTCGATGGACGGCTATGCCTCCAACTCCAGCTCCATGGAGCTGAACCACGTGAAGGTCTCCCTGTACAACCACGGCCCGGAGGGCATCCTGCTGGATTCCGAGATCCTGGCCCAGGCGCCCATGCGCATGCTGTGGGCGGGCCTGGGGGACATGGTGGCCAAGTACATCGCCGTGTGCGAGTGGCGCATCTCCCACCTGGTGACCGGCGAATACTACTGCGAGGACGTGGCCGAGCTGATGCGTGCCGCGCTGCGGAAGCTGATGGCCGTGTCCGACCGCATCACCAGCCGCGACCCGGACGCCATCGCCTCCATCGCCGAGGGCCTGGTGCTGGCGGGCATCGGCATGGCCTATGCGGAGATCTCCCGCCCGGCCTCCGGCCTGGAGCACTACTTCTCCCACATGTGGGAGATGATGGCCCTGGAGCGGGGCGTGCCCTACGACCTGCACGGCATCCAGGTGGGCGTGGGCACCATCCTGACCATGAAGATCTACCGCAAGCTGCTGGCGGACGGCACCCGGCCCGACCGGGAGAAGGCACTGGCCCACATGCGCGCCTTCGACGAGGGCGCCTGGGAGGCACAGGTGCGGCGCATCTTCGGCAAGACCGCGGACGAGATCCTCGCCATCGAAGCCAGGACCCACAAGAACGACCCGGAGAAGCACGCCCGGCGTCTGGAGAACATCATCGCCCACTGGGACGAGATCCTGGACATCATCCACCAGGAGCTCCCGGACTACGACGCCCTTCACAGCGCCATGGCCGCCACCGGCATGCCCATGACGCCCGCGGACATCGACATCTCCACCGAAGACGTGGTCAACGCCTTCGTCGGCGCGCGGGACATCCGGGACAAGTACCTGTCCTGCTCGCTGCTGTGGGACATGGGCCTGACCGATGAGTACGCGGCGTTCCTGAAGGACGCCTGATCCCCGGCTGCGAGGGCGGGGCGGAAGTACCTGTCATTGGATAAGGATATGTATTTATAGAACCGAAAATGTCACGCGGAGGCGGCCTTTGGCCGCTCTGCGAACCAAAATGCCCGCAAGCCCTGCATCCGCTTTTGTATGCAGGGCTTGCCATAGTTTTTCGGCCGCCGGGTGCAAAATGCGCCCGGCGGCCGTGGTATTTTCAACTGTAGTGTGAGCACTCAGCCCCAGAACACCGACAGCGACGGGATGACCTGCTTCTTGCGGGACAGTATGCCCGGCAGGAAGGCGCTGTGGTTCTCGGGCCGCACGTTGAAGGCCTGGGCCACCACATCCTGGGCGCCCAGGAACAGCAGGTGGGTGCCCTCCTGGAGCATGTCGGTGATCATGAACAGCATCATGTCCAGCTGTTTTTCGTCCAGGCGGCGCTGCATGGCGGCGAGGAAATCCTCCCGGCGCTTCAGCACGCGGGCGGAGTCCAGGGTGACCACCTGGCCCACGCCCAGCGTATGGCCGGAGAGCATGAACTCCTTGTAGTCCTGGAACAGTATGTCGTCCGGGGACTTGTCGTCGCTGGTGGAGGCGGAGAAGATCATCTGCCCCAGCTGGTCGATGGATTCATGGGCGATGCTGGCCATGCGCTCGGCCATCTGGATGTCCCGGGAGGTGCAGGTGGGGGACTTGAACATCAGCGTGTCGCTGATGATGGCGCAGGTGATCAGGCCCGCCATGCGGGTGGTGGGCATCAGGCCGCGCTCCATGAACATGCCCGCGACGATGGTGGCGGTGCTGCCCACGGGCTCGTTGCGCATGTAGATGGGGCTGCCCGTCTGCACGTCCGCCAGCCGGTGGTGGTCGATGATTTCCAGGATCTCGGCCTGCTCCAGCCCCGGCACGGACTGGGCGACCTCGTTGTGGTCCACCAGCACCACCCGCTTGCGGCGGGGGTTCAGCAGGTGGATGCGGCTCAGCGTGCCCACCACGCGGTTGTCGTCGTCCACCACGGGGAACACGCGGTGCTTGTTGTTCTGGGCCATCTCCCGCACGTCGTCCACGTAGTCCGACAGGCGGACGGGGCACAGGCTGGTGGTCCGGCACACCCGCCAGATGGGCAGAGACTGGAAGATCATCCGCGCGGCGCGATAGGGCTCGTGGGGCGTGGAGATGACCAGGGTGCGCTCCTTCAGCGCCCGGACCTCCTCCGGGATGGCCGCCTGGCACACCACCACGCAGGGCACGCCGGCGCGGATGGCCGCCAGGATCACCTCCGGCTGGTGGCCGCAGACCAGCACCGTGTGGGGGGTGAGCTGTATGGCCTCCTCGCCGTTGGCGGGCAGGGCGATGGTCACGCGGCCGGAGACGCTGTTGGTGGGCGCGTCGGCGTCCAGCACGATGCTGCCCTCCAGGGCGCTGACCAGGTTGAACACCGGTACGTCCTCGATGTCCGGGTGCAGCACCGAGAGCATGTCCTGGGCGGCGATGGTGTTGGTGGACAGCATGCCGAACAGCGTGCCGTCGTCCTCCACCACGGGCAGGGAGACGGTGTTCTCATCCCGGTGCAGCAGCTGCCAAGCCCGGTCCACCGTCACGGCCTTGTTCAGGGCCGGGGGCGTGTCGAAGTTCAGGTCGCTGACCTGGGTGCGCAGGTTGTGGATCAGCGTGGGCGGATCGAAGCCGAACCGGTCCAGCACCAGCTGGGTCTCGTCGCTGATGCGCCCCAGCCGGGCGGCCTCATATTCCCGGTCTCCCAGGGCGTTGCGCAGCTGGGCGTAGGCCATGGCGGATACGATGGAATCGGTGTCCGGGTTGCGGTGCCCGGTGACATAGATGGGCTCCATGGGGCAAAACCTCCATCCGAATGGGTTTCTTGCGGGCGGCGGCAATGCCGCCGGTTTTGTCCATTATAACACATTTCCCGGGTCAATTCGATACGCTGAACATCGTTTTGGCGGGAATTGTTGTTAATTTCTCCCCGGCGGGCGGAAGGCGCAAGGGAGCAGTGTGGGAGACGACGCCGGCAAAGGCCGGATTTATGGGGGTTTTTCAACGGTTTGAACCCGCGCGTCCCGCGCCGGTTTGACCGCCAACAAGTTGACACAGAAATATAGCACGCATTTTAAGTTGCCAATTGTTGTAACACTATCGAAAGAGGTGTATAATAAATGTGTTATACTGGATCACTTTTTGGATGGCTGAAATCCTGGAGGTTTTATGAATAGAAGGATACCGAGATGCCTGGCCGCCCTGGCGGCGCTGCTGCTGGCGATGGCGCTGGGCATGGGAGCGCTGGCCGAGGCGCCGGATACCGGCGAGGCCCTGGCGCTGGAGGAGGAGATCGTATTTGGCGATCAGGTCGACCCGGAGGCCGCCCTGGCGGAGGACGCCGGGGACACCGGGCTGACCGTCGAATATGAGGATGCTGCACAGGTGGAACTGGCGGAGGACGAGATCGAGCTGCCCACGGGCGACGAGGCCGAGCCGGCCGAAGACGCTTGGGAGGAGCCGGAGGAGGTCCCTGACGGGGACGCGTACGGCGACGCGGAGATCCTTGCGCTGGGCGAGGCCAGCACCGGCTATGTGGCGGTGGCCGCGAACGCGCCCATCTTTTCCGACGCCGACCTGACCCAGCCCATGGGCACCTTCCCGGAAGGCGCGACGGCCTATGCCGACGCCGTGGTGGGCGACGGCGCGGTCCTGCGCATCCGCTTCGACACCCAGGAGGCCCGGGATTGGGCCCGGGAGATCCATACGGGCTACGTGTCCGCGGCGGATACCCTGCTCTATACCGACGCGGAGGCCGAGGCGCTGAGGGAGCGCCTGGACGCGGACCCGCACACCCGCCGGGTGGGCGGCGTGGCGGTCCCCTGCGCGGCCACGGCGGAGCTGGAAGCCGCCGTGCTGGCGGAGGCGGGCGCCGTCGGGCTGGGCGTGGCGGCCCACACCCCGGCGGAGATCCAGGCCTTTGTGAACGCCCATCCCGCCTATCGCAACCAGATCAACATCTACAGCCTGGCGGACAGCGAGAAGCCCTATGCCGCCGGCAGGCTCTCCACGGTGAACCAGACCTCCGCCCTGAACCTGATCAACCAGGTGCGCTACATCGTCGGCATCGACGCCAACGTGACCCTGCTCTCCGAAAAGGAGGACATCATGGCGGCGTCCTCGCTGGTGAACCGGCTCAACGGCGGCCTGTCCCACTATCCGGCCCGTCCGGCGGTGCTGGCGGACAGCGCCTATGACGAACTGTACAACCGGGGTTATTCTGGCTCCGGCAGCGCGAACATCGCCATGGGCTATACCGCCACCGGCTCGATCCTGGCCTATATGGCCGATTCGGACGACAACAACCTGTCGAAGGTGGGCCATCGGCGCTGGATCATCAACCCGAAGATGGGCCGCACGGTCATGGGCGCCAGCGGGCGGTTCTCCGCCATGTATGCCCATGACATGACCGGCTCCGGCGGGCAGACCAAGGCGGCCTGGCCGGCCCAGGAGATGCCCGTGCAGTATTTCGCGGCCAACGTCCCCTGGTCGGTGTCCTACGGCAGAAAGCTGGAGGCCGACAAGGTGACCGTGGATCTGGTGCGCGTCTCCGACGGCAAGGCCTGGCACTTTTCCCAGGCGGGCTCGGACGGCGATTTCTTCGTGGAGAACAGCTACTATGCCGAGCCCGGCTGTGTGATCTTCCGACCCAGCGGACTGGGCGAGATCGCCGTGGACGAGCGCTTCAACGTCTCCATCACCGACGGCGCCACCGGCGAGGTGACCCGCTACACGGTGCATTTCTTCAGCCTGGACCTGTCCAGCGCCACGCCCATGGACGCGCTGACCGTATCGGCGGTGCGGCTCGAGGAGGGCAACCGCCTCAGCTGGAACGCGGATGCCCGGGCGACGGGCTACTACGTCTGCCGCAGGGACGGCACCGCGGGCTACCAGATCGTGGGGGATGTCACCGGCACGGAGTACCTGGATATCACCATCGTCGACGACATGGATTACTACTACCAGGTCTACGCCCACACGGACAGCCTCACCAGCCGCTCCGCCATCAGCGTGCGGCCGGAGGTGCCGAAGCCGGAGAGCGTGACCCTGAATCACACCGGCACCGTCAGCCTGTACACCAATGTGAAGCTGCAGCTGACGGCGGGCTTTGAGCCCAGCTACGCCCAGGCGGATCTGACCTGGAAGACCTCCAACAAGAAGGTGGCCAAGGTGAGCTCCACCGGCCTGGTCACCGCGGTGAAGAAGGGCACGGCCATCATCACCGTGACCGCGGACAACGGCAAGAGCGCCTCCGTGAAGGTGAAGTTCTCCAACCCGCCGAAGCCCAAGAAGGTGACGCTGGACCACACCGGCACCGTGACGCTGAAGGTGGGCGAGACGCTGCAGCTGAATGCCGCCGTCCAGCCTGCCGACGCCAGCACGAAGCTGAAGTGGAAGAGCTCCAGCAGCAGCAAGGCCAAGGTGAGCTCCACCGGCCTGGTGACGGCCCGCAAGGCCGGCACGACCACCATCCGCGTGACCACCAGCAACGGCAAGTCCGCCAAGGTGAAGGTGAAGGTGGTGGATCCCAGGATCCCCACGAAGGTGGCGCTGGACCACACCGGCACGATCACCCTGAAGGTGGGCGAGACGCTGCAGCTGGGCGCGACGGTGCTGCCGGACACGGCCCAGACCAAGCTGACCTGGAAGACCTCGAAGAAGAAGGTGGCGAAGGTGAGCGCCTCCGGCGTGGTCACCGCGCTGCGCAAGGGCACGGCCACCATCACCGTCAAGACCTCCAACGGCAAGAAGGACACGGTCAGGATCAAGGTCGTCAAGTGAGATTTCTTCAAAAAGTAGACAGAGATAGACAGGAAATCGGGTCGATTCGGCCCGGTTTCCTCCATTTTTGGACAAAAGTTTGAAATAATGGTTGACGCGGCTCCCCCGGATTGCTATGATGGGGGTGAAGACGCGCCGCAAGGCGCGGGAAACGGCCGGCGCAGGCCCGGCAGGCACAATCGGAAGGGAGCGATGCGCTATCGCTGCGCAGAGACAAGTCATCGAGACGCTGAACGATCTGTTCACCGCCCTGTTCAGGGCCGCGGAAGGCGCGACGCCCGTGATCCGCCAGCCCCAGCGGCCGGTGCGGGAGGAGATCTTCGCCCTGTTTTTCCCGGACGAGCTGGTCCGGCTCTACGCGGACAAGTCCAAGTCCAACCTGACCTGGTTCTTCAACAACGATCCCCGGAACAAGTCCGTGCGCCGCTCGCTGGCCGGCATGCTGGCGCAGACCCCCCGAACGGTGATCGTCGAGACCCATCGGAAGTGTCACGAGGCCCTGTGGCCGACGCCCGGCTGGGGGCTGTTCGACGAGGCGGCCCTGCGGGAGGTGCTGTTTTCCGCGAAGGTGGGCGACGCGCTGAACAGCCGCTGGCACATCCTGGAGGGCAGCGGCGGCAGGCCCGCCCTGCTGGAGACCTATTGCCAGGCGGACATCTCCGCGGCGCTGGCCCGGGTCATCCTCACGCTGGCCGTGGGCGAGGACGCCTCCGACGCGGTGCTGGCGGAGATCTGGCGGACGGACGCCGGGGACAGCTGCGAGTTCATGCGCCGGGACGGGTCGCCGGAGGGCGAGATGCGCTACTGCCGCATGCTGGATCTGCAGGGCCGTCGCGAGCGGGCCTATGCGGGCTTTGAGCGCATCGCGAAGCAGCTGGACCGCCCCGCCCAGACCTGGGACGAGGCCGCCATGTATTGCAGGCTGGGCGAGATGCTGTTTACCGGCGACGGCTGCCTGCGGGATGAGCAGGCGGCGCTGAATTACGACCGGCTGGCCTGCCTGGAGGCCTATCCCCGGGCCTACTACCAGCTGGGGCGGCACGCGACGGGCCTGGCGGCGCGGGAGGCCATGGAGCGGGCGGTGGAGCTGGGCTACGGCCCTGCCATACGGGAGCTGGGCACCGCCTGGTACAATGGCAGCGCCCGGCTGGCCTGCGTCCGCAACGCGGAGAATGCCCGCCGTTGCTTCCAGGCCGGCCTGACCCTGCCCGGGGAGGACGGCGCCTATTGCGCCTACATGCTGGGGCAGATCTACGAGGGCCTCGGGGACCGCGGCGCCGCCGTGAGCGCCTATCGCGTCGCCCAGGAGAACGGCAGCGCCGAGGCCGGGGAAAAGCTGGCCCGGCTGGATTGGGTGCTGGAGCCCGGGGAGCGGGAGCGCGGCGCGGCGGACGGAACGCTGCGGTACTGCCTGATGAACGATTTGACCGGCTGCAACCGCCTGTTTTTCGACGGACTGGAGGGGCGGTGGAGCGTCACCGTCTGCGGCCAGGCCCCCGAAGGGCTGCCCCACGGCGTAAAGGCCGGGGAAGGCGACCCCGTCCGGGTGCTGCGGGAGCTGGCCCAGGGCGTGTACTGGGGCGGCGCGCCCCAGTTTCCCGAGCTGGTGATCGCGCTGCTGTCCGAGGACCGGCGTCGCAACCTCTACCAGGCCGTCGCCCTGCTGGGAGAGCTTCAGCGACTGGCGCTCTCCCTGGGAGATCGGGCCTGGGACCTGGTGGACCAGGTGCGGCTGTACGTGCTCACCGAGCGGGAATATGGCGCGCTGCTGCTGGACGCGGCCTTCGGAGGCATGAAGGAGCTGTATTTCAGGGTGCGGCTGTGCGACCCGGCCCAGGACGCGGCGGACCGCCTGTTCGCTGCCGCGCCGCTGTTCCTGCCCCGGCTGCGGAACGCCGGGGACGCGCCGGTGCGGCTGAAGCTGGTCGGCTGCGGCGAGGCGGCCATAGCGGTGCTGCGCCGGGCCATCGCGCTGCCCATGCCGGAGGGCGCGCTGAGCATCGACGTCTACGGCGACGATGCCGAGGCCATGGAGCGGCGCTTCTGGCAGCTCTGCCCGGGGCTGCGTGGCGCGGACGTTTCCCTGCGGGGCGAGCTGCCCCGGTTCCACCCCTGCGCGCTGGAGGAGGACCTTCTCCGGCGTCTGGACGAGGCGGGGGAGGAGAGCCTGGGGAACGGGAATTATTACGTGATGGCCGGGGAGGACGACGGGGAAAACCTGCGCCTGGGAACGCTGCTGCGAACCGGGCTGATGCGGCGCGAAGGCGGCTGCGAGCAGCTGCCCTTCATCGCGGTATCCGTGCGCGATCCCATGGCCGGCTGGCTGGCGGAGAGCCTCGCCGCCGGGCCCGAAGCGCCTTCGCCCCACTGGTACAACCGGTGCGAGCTGTTTCCCTTTGGGTCGCTTTCGATGTACACGCCCCATGCGCTCCGACAGGAGGCCCTGGAGCGGCGGGCGGAGCAGGTGCACATGCTGTTCATCGGCCTGCCGAACACCAAGGACGCGCGGCACGCGGCCATGGGCAGCTACTACCGCCGCCAGGCCAGCCGGGAGACGGCCCGCCTGACGGCGCTGAGCCTGGTCTACCGGGCGCATCTGGCGGGCATCAACCTGCCCGGCTGGCGGTTGTACGGCACGCCGGACGAGGAGGCCCGCCTGGGAGACGCCTATACCCGCTGGCTGAAAGAGCCGGAGCACCTCCAGGCGGCGCTGCGGGACGAGCACGCCCGCCGCTGCCGGGCGCTGCTGGTCCAGGGCTGGGTTCCAGCCACGGTGGAGCAGGTGAGCGCCGGCGCCCGCCGGGGCAACCCGGGTCACGTGCTGTATCCGGCGAAGCAGCACCCCTTCATCTGCCCCTGGGAAGCGCTGGAGTCCGGCGAGCTGCTGAAGCAGGTGCGCCAGGCCGTGCGCGCCTGGTTCCCGGAGAAGTCCGTGCCGGATCCCCGCCGGGACGAGGAGGCCTCCGTGCGGGATACCGGGCGACTATTGGATGGGGCTTGATGTTTGGTGTTGTTCTGAATTCAAGTGGATTGACAAATTGGAATTTAATTAATTGAGAATTGAGAATTGGGAATTGAGAATTTATGTTGAAA
>JAUMVG010000007.1 GCA_030530315.1 Clostridia bacterium
TCTCAAGGTTCGTTTCTCTCTCTTCTCTGTATCGTTTTCAAGGTTCGCCGCTGTCGGAAATTCACTTTCGTATCTCGCCGACAACAGTTAAGGATTATACCAACATTCTTTTATGCTGTCAAGCATTATCCGCAATTCTTAACAATCTTTTTCTTTCATGCCCTTTGCGCCCCAGCCCCGTTCGAAAAAACACTTGTGCAATTCCCGGGTTGTGCATATAATAGGGTTACATCTATATGTGTGATTGGGAGTGAAACGACATGAGACAGAGCGGCGTTCTGCTGCACATCACCTCTCTGCCCTCCCGTGGCGGCATCGGCACGCTGGGACAGGCGGCCTACGACTTTGTCGACTTCGTCAAGGCGTCGGGCATGACCATCTGGCAGATGCTGCCCATCGGGCCCACCGGCTACGCTGAATCCCCCTACCAGAGCGTATCGACCTACGCGGGCAACCCGCTGATGATCGACTTCGACATGCTGGAGGCGGAGGGACTGCTCCCAGCGGGCAGCTACCAGCCCCTGGACTTCGAGCCGAACGTGGACTTCGAGGCCGTCAAGGCGCAGAAGTCCCGGCTGCTGCGCCTTGCCTTCGAGACCTCCGCGGACAGCCTCAGTGAGGAGCTCGCCGACTTCGAGGCCAGTCACCCCTGGGTGCGGGATTACGCCCTGTTCTGCGCCATTAAGGCCCACTTCGGCAGCGTCTCCTGGATGGTCTGGCCGGATCAGGACATCCGTCTGCGCAAGCCGGAGGCCGTGGCGAAGTACGCGGCGGAGCTGGACGACGAGGTCTCCTACTATATATTCGAACAATACCTGTTTTTCGACCAGTGGATGCGACTGCGGGACTACGCCCGCATGAACGGCATCCGGCTGATGGGCGACATGCCGATCTACGTGGCGGAAGACTCCTGCGACGTGTGGATGAACCCGGACCTGTTCGAACTGGACGAGGACTGCAAGCCCATCCGCATCGCGGGCGTGCCGCCGGACTACTTCCAGAAGGACGGCCAGCGCTGGGGCAACCCGCTCTACGCCTGGAAGAAGCACGCCGAGACCGGCTACAGCTGGTGGATCGGCCGCCTGCGCGCGCTGGGCGAGCTGTTCGACATCCTGCGCATCGACCACTTCATCGGCTTCGCCAACTTCTACGCCATTCCCGCCGAGGAGCTCACCGCCCGCAATGGCAAGTATGAGCTTGGCCCCGGCCGCAAGCTGTTCGCCCGCATCAAAAAGGCCCTGCCCAGCCTGGACATCGTGGCAGAGGACCTGGGCGTGGTCAGCAACCGGGTGAAGAAGCTGCTGGCCTACTGCGGCTATCCCGGCATGAAGGTCATGCAGTTCGCCTACGACGGCCAGAACAGCGCCGACCTGCCGGAGTACCACGTGCCCAACTGCATCGTGTACACCGGCACCCACGACAACAACACCACCCAGGGCTGGTGGGACGAGGCCAGCGAGGAGACCCACGCCCGCGCCAGGGAAAAGCTGGGCATGCCCGAGGGCTGCGACGACGTGCTGCCCTACATCATCCGCGCCGCCTTCGATTCCGTGGGCGACACGGTGATCGTGCCCATGCAGGACTGGCTGGGACTGGGCGCCGAGGCCCGCATGAACTTCCCCGGCACCGTGGGCGGCAACTGGCTGTGGCGCATGGCCGAGACGGACTACGCTCCCATCGCCCGCCGCATCCGCCGGCTGAACCGGGCGAGCCATCGGGGCACGCTGCACAGCGCCACCGGCGCGGAGCTGATCGCCCAGGCGGAGGAGTTCTGCGTGTGCGACTGGCACGCGACGAAGCTCAGCGACGTGGGCCCGATCCAGCAGCACGACGCCATCGCCAAGGCCGCCATGCTGGACATCGCGCCCCAGTGGGCCGACGACTACGCCGCGCGGCTGGAGGGCCGCCGGGCGGCCTACCTCTCCGCGGAATACCTGATGGGCCGCTTGGTCTACAACAACCTGTACAACATGGGCGTGCTGAAGGATGTCAAGGAGCGCCTGGCGCTGAAGGGCGTGGACCTGGCCGACCTGGAGGACATCGAGGACGCGGCCCTGGGCAACGGCGGGCTGGGACGCCTGGCCGCCTGCTTCCTGGACAGTGCCGCCACCCACGACATCCCGCTGGACGGCTACGGCCTGCGCTACAAGTACGGCCTGTTCCGCCAGAGCTTTGACGAGAACGGCGCCCAGGTGGAGGACCCGGACGACTGGACCCGCTACGGCGATCCCTGGAGCGTTCGCCGGGACGACTTGACGCAGTATGTGTTCATGAAGGACCTGGCGGTCCGAGCCGTGCCCTACGACATGCCCGTCATCGGCTACCGGCGCGCCAGCATCGGGACGCTGCGCCTGTGGCAGTGCGAGGCGGTGGAGGAATTCGACTTCGAGGCCTTCAACGCCCAGGACTACGCCGCCGCTTGCCGCAACAAGAACACCGCCGAGGACATCACCAAGGTGCTCTATCCCAACGACTCCACCCAGGCGGGCAAGCTGCTGCGCCTGCGGCAGCAGTACGTGCTGGTCAGCGCTTCGCTGAAGGACATGCTGGACGCCTACCTGACCAGCCGGGACTTCCCGGGCCTCGAGCGGGACGACTTTGCCGCCATCTACGACGGCTTTGCCGAGGCGCACGCCATCCAGCTGAACGACACCCATCCCACCATGGCCATCCCGGAGCTCATCCGGCTGCTGACCGACCTGGGCATGGATTTCAACCGGGCCTTCGACATCGCCCGCAGGACCTTCCGTTACACCAACCACACCGTCATGCGCGAGGCCCTGGAGTGCTGGGACCTGAAGCTGATGAACGAGCTGTCCCCGGACCTGGTGAAGATCATCCGGAAGATCCAGGCCAAGCTGAACCGCGACCTGAAAAAGGCGAAGGTGGAGGATGCCGCGCCCTACGCCATCATCGACGCGGACAAGCGCGTCCACATGGCGAACCTGGCCGTCTACGGCTCCAGCTACACCAACGGCGTGGCCGCCATCCACAGCCAGATCCTCAAGGACGACGTGTTCAAGGAGTGGTACGCCCTCTATCCCGAGCGGTTTAACAACAAGACCAACGGCATCACCCAGCGGCGCTGGCTGGGCCTGTGCAACCCGGAGCTGACGGCGCTGTTGAGGGACGCGCTGGGCGGCGACGGCTTCCTGACGGACCTGTTCGCGCTGCGGGCGCTGGAGCCGATGATCGACGACGCGCTGGCCGAGCGGTTCATCGAGGTCAAGCGCGAGAAGAAGCGCCAGCTGGCCAGTCTGATCCTGGAGCGCGAGGGCGTCGAGATCCCCGAGCACTTCGTGTTCGACGTACAGGTCAAGCGCCTGCACGAGTACAAGCGCCAGCTGATGAACGCGCTGTCCATACTGGACATCTACTACGGCCTGAAGGACGGCTCCCTGACCGACTTCCCCGCCACGGCGTTCATCTTCGGCGCGAAGAGCGCCCCCGGCTACGCCCGGGCCAAGGCGGTCATCCGCTTCATCAACCACATCGCCGCCATGGTGAACGGCGACCCCGAGACCAACGACCGACTGCGGGTAGTGTTCGTGCAGAACTACAACTGCTCCTACGCCGAGCACATCATCCCGGCGGCGGACATCTCCGAGCAGATCTCTCCCGCGGGCACCGAGGCCAGCGGCACCGGCAACATGAAGCTGATGCTGAACGGCGCCGTGACCCTGGGCACCTACGACGGCGCGAACATCGAGATCTTCGAGCAGGCGGAGCCCGCCGCGGACGACGGAGCTGCCCCGAAGCAGCTTGCCAACAACTTCGTATTCGGCGCCACGGTGGAGGAGCTGAACGCCATCAAGGCCGACTATGACCCCGCGGCGATCTACGCGGCCAACCCCCGCCTCGCCCGGGTGATCGACGCCCTGGACGAATTCGAGAAGCCGGAGGACGCGGACGGCGACGCCGAAGCCCCGGTGAAGGAGGCCGAGATCCCCGCGCCGCGGGAGGACGCGGACACCGACGCCGAGGCCCCCGCGAAGGAACCCGAAGCCCCCGCGCTGCGGGAGGGCGACCTGGCCGAATTGAAGCAGTCCCTGTTGAAGGGGGCCAGCTGGCACAAACCGGACCACTACTTCATCCTGAAGGACTACCCCTCCTACATGGAGGCCAAGCTGGCGGCCATCCGCGCCACCCGCGACCCCATCGCCTTCGCGAAGATGGCCCTGCACAACATCGCCGGCGCGGGCAAGTTCTCCAGCGACCGCACCATCCGGGAATATTGGGAAGATCTCTGGTCGAAGTAAACCATTCTTAAGAAAAAATGGAAGAGGGGCGTTCCGCCAAACGGCGGAGCGCCCCTCGAATATGTCCATGTCGCAACGCGGCGTTATGCCTCTCCCTGCACGGGCGCGTAGATCGCCTCGGCGGCGGCGGTGATGTCGAAGCCGTCCAGGTCTTCGCCCGAAGCGGTGATGGAATACATCAGGCCGGGAACGATGTCGTAGAACAGGCACAGGTCGACGGTCAGGCCCTCGTCGTAGCCCCGCAGCATGCTGCCCTCGCAGCCGCCGATCTCGCAGGCTTCCTCATAGGTCCACACGTAATACAGACCGGAGATGTCCTCAAAGGCGTCGGTGGGCTGCATGCGGGCGGTGTACGCCATGTCCTGCCAGGTGAAGTCCACCTCGGCCAGGCTCAGCTCGGCGTTCATGCGGTAGGACGCGTTCTCCGCCTCCTCGGGCAGGTTGATCACAAAGCCCAGGGTGTCCAGCATCGTCTGGGCGTCGCATTCGGTCCAGGGATTGGCGACGGCGGCATTCTCCTCGGCCAGGGCCACGGCGCCCAGGCTCAGCAGCGCGATCAGCAGCACGGCGATAATCTTCTTCATGGTTATTCCTCCTGTGTTCTTTGGGAAATCTTTGGAAACAAACTTTGGACGTCCCTTGGCCGCCTTTGGTTCCACGCTCACGCCATAAAGCGCTTCAAATCCTCCGCCAGGGCGGCCTCGGCCCGCGCGGCCTGCGCCCGGTCCGGCGCGGACACGCTGACGTACAGCTTCAGCTTCGGCTCGGTGCCGGAAGGGCGCACCACCACGGACGCGCCGTCCATCAGGAACTTCAGCACGTCGGACTTGGGCAGCCCGTCCAGGCCGGGGGCGTAATCCAGCACCTTGCGCACCGCGCGGCCGCCGAGCTCGGGGATGTTCCCCCTCAGCGCCGCCATGATGCCCTGCATCTTCGTAAAGCCTGCGGAGCCCTCGAACTCAAAGCTGTGCAGCGTGTTCAGGCAATAGCCGAATTCCGCATACAGCTGCTCCAGGCGCTCCAGCAGGCTGACGCCCCGGGTCCTGTACCAGGCGAACATCTCGCAGATCAGGAAGGCCGCGTCCACGGCGTCCTTGTCCCGCACGTAGGTGCCGCTGAGATAGCCGTAGCTCTCCTCGAAGCCGAAGATGTAGCGGTCGGGGCGGCCCTGGGCTTCCAGCCGGGCGATGGTCTCGCCGATGTACTTGAAGCCGGTCAGCACGTTCACCGTCTCCACGCCGTACTTCTCCGCGATGCGCTGGGCCATGTCTGTGGTCACGATGGTCTTGACCAGCACCGGGCCCTCGGGCATCCGACCCAGAGCGATCCGCCGCTGGCAGATGTAATCCAGCAGCAGCATGCCGGTCTCGTTGCCGGTCAGCAGCCGGAAGCCCTCCGGCCCGCGCACGGCGATGCCGCAACGGTCGCAGTCCGGGTCGGTGGCCAGCAGCAGATCGGCGTCCAGGCGCTCGGCGTACTCCAGCCCGAGCCGCATCGCCTCCCGGATCTCCGGATTCGGATAGGGGCAGGTCGGGAAGTGCCCGTCAGGCTGCTCCTGCTCCTTCACCACGGTCACGCGGGTGTAGCCGCTCTCCTTCAGCGTGCGCAGCACCGGCTTCAAGCCCGTGCCGTTCAGCGGCGAATACACGATGGCCGCGCCCTTGTCCACCGCCTCGCCACCCAGCAGCGACTGGCCCTTGACCTCCTCGATGAAGTCCGTGACCACCTGCGCGTCGATCCAGCCGATCAGCCCCTTCGAGAGTCCCTCGTCGAAGTCCATGCGCCGGGGCCCGTCGAACACGTCCAGCTTGTCGATCTCGGCCAGGATCTCCGCCGCGGCCTCGGTGGTGATCTGGCAGCCGTCGGGGCCGTACACCTTGTAGCCGTTGTACTTGGCCGGGTTGTGGGAGGCCGTGACCATGATGCCCGCCGCGCAGTTCAGCGCCCGCACGGCATAGGACAGGCAGGGCGTGGGCATCAGCTGGGGATACACCTCGGCGCAGATGCCGTTGGCGGCGAACACGCCGGCGGCCACCCGGGCGAATTCATCCGAAAGGATGCGGGAATCGTAGCTGACGGCGATGCGCCGCTTTTCCGCCGGAAAGTGCTTCCCCACATAGTCGGCCAGCCCCTGAGAGGCCTTGGCCACGGTGTGCACGTTCATGCGGTTGGTGCCCGCGCCGATCACGCCCCGCAGGCCGCCGGTTCCGAAGGCCAGGTCCCGATAGAAGGCGTCCTCCCGCGCCGCAGCGTCGCCCTCCATGGCGGCCAGCTCCGGCTTCAGCGACTCGTCCGCCCGCTCCATCCAGCGGCGGTAGCTCGTTTCGATATTCACGTCAATCCCCTCCCGTCCGTGTCTCTGCCCTGCGCGAAGCGCCGGGCCCCGCATTAATTCAAAAACTCCTCCAGCGCCGCGGCGATCTCCAACGCGGCCCGCCGGTGCGCCCGGCGGCTGGGATGGCTCCGGCTGCCGTGGTCGTCCCCGCAGTCGGTCAGCGCGAGGAACGCCACCTTTTCGTCTCCCGCCGCGCGGCGCGCTTCCACCGCCTGCCTTATGGGTCCCTTCAGGCTGCTGCCGCACAGGCCGTAGGCCCACAGCAGCATCGCACCGGGATTCCGCCTTCGCAGCTGGTCGAGCAGCGCCTCCGCGCTCCCGGTGAAAGCCGCGAGCTGTTCCCCTGTGGGCGGGGTGTGCACCTTGCTCATGCCGGAGAAGTCGTTGGTCCCCAGGTTGATCACCACGGCGTCCGCGGGCCGCTGGGCCTCAAAATCATAGGCCGCCTCCCCGCCGGGCACGACGGCGCACAGGCTGTCGTAGATGTGCCCGAGGGTGTGCTCGTAGTTCCTGTCAAAGGAGACGTGCGCGCCCCAGCCGCCCAGGGCGATCACCCGCTTCTCGGCATTCATGCGCTCGCTGACCAGCGTGGGATAAGCGAACTGGCTGGAGATCAGGGCCGTGCGCCACTCCTGGGCCGACACCGGTCCCAGGGTGCCCTCCCCCACGGTCAGGCTGTCGCCGAGGAACTCGATCAGCCGTTCGCGGGGCGCCGGCGCCTCCGGGACCCCGTCGGTGTAGACCGCCAGCAGCTCCAGCGGCCCGGAATCGCTGTCCGTGGGCTGGCTGTCCCGCAGGATGGCCACCTCGTGGGCGGCCTCGGCGCCCAGGCGGCCCAGCAGGTCGTAGCGCCTCCGCCCGGGGGCCAGGGGGATGCGGGCCACCGGCGCGCCGTCCAAGGTCACGGCCACCCAGGGCGCGTGGGCGTCCGCCTCGGGCACGAAAAACTCCGCCTCCAGCCGGTCGCAGCAAACCTTCGTCCGCACGCCGGAGCCGGACCACCACAGTCGGCAAACCTGCTCGCCCGCATCGCACCGGCCCAGCCTCAGGAAGCCCTCGCCCAGGGGATCGTATCGATTCATCATGCTTCATCCACCGCCTTCAGCTCGATCATTGCGCTGGCCGCGTCGCACTGGGACAGCGGGCAGCAGAGGCCCACCTTCATCAGCTCGTCCCCGCCGTAGATCTCCCCCGTCGCCGCGTCCCGATAGCGCCTGCCGGCGTCCAGGCCCGCCAAGCGTACCAGCGGCGGCATGACGTTGGGCTGGGCCAGGGCGCGGACCACCGTCACCAGGGCTTCGGTCCTGTCCTCGGAGACCGTCATCCACGCGGTGTCATTGCCCTCAAAGGGCGACAGCAGCCGGTAGAACGTGCCGTTCAGCCGCAGCGCCTGGGTGCGGTTGGCCGTCGCGATCTGTTCCCGCATGGCCGCGCGGTCCGCCTCCGTCAGCTGGCGGGGGTCCAGCTCGTAGCCGAAGCAGCCGCCCAGCGCCACGGCAAAGCGGCTCTCCATCGGGGTGACACGCCCGGTCTGGTGGTTGGGCACCGCGCTGACGTGGCTGCCCATGGTCGAGGGCGGGAACACCAGCGAGGTGGCGTACTGGATCCGGCAGCGGCACAGGGCGTCGGTGTTGTCGGAGCACCAAAACTGGGGCATGAAGGCCAGTATGCCGGCGTCAAACCTTCCGCCGCCCCCGGCGCAGCCCTCGAAGAGCACCTCCGGGAAGGCCTCGGTCAGCCGCCGCATCACGGCGTAGAGCCCCAGGATATAGCGGTGGGGCACCTCTCCCTGCCGCTCCGGCGGCAGCGCGGCGGAGCCGATGTTGGTAATGTTGCGGTTCATGTCCCACTTCAGGTAGGCCGCGCCGCTCTCCCGCAGCGTGCGGGTCACGGCCTCGCAGACATAGGCCTGGACGTCCTCCCGGCCCATGTCCAGCACGAACTGATGCCTCGCGGTGATGCCCTCCCGGCCGGGGATGTGCAGGCACCAGTCCGGGTGGGCCCGGTACAGCTCGCTCTCCGGGGAGATCATCTCCGGCTCCATCCAGATGCCGAACTGCAAGCCCAGCGCCCGGATCTGGTCGCCCAGGGACTTCAACCCGTCGGGCAGCTTGCGCAGATCGGTGAACCAGTCGCCCAGGGAGGTGGTGTCGTCGTTGCGGCGGCCGAACCAGCCGTCGTCCATCACGAACAGCTCCACGCCCGCCTTGGCGGCGGCTTCGGCGATGGCCACCAGCTTGTCGGCGTCAAAGTCAAAATAGGCGGCCTCCCAGCTGTTCAACAGCACCGGCCTGGGCCGCTTCGCCCAGCGTTCGGGCAGCAGGCGCGCGTTCCACAGCCGGTGGAACTGGCGGCTCATGCCGCCCAGGCCCTCCTCGGAGAACACCATCACGGCCTCCGGCGCCTGGAACGCCTCCCCGGGCTCCAGCCGCCAGGCGAAGTCCGCGTCGTCAATGCCCATCAGCACCCGCGCCGTCCCGAACTGGGACACGTCCGCCCGGGCGGCGAAGCTGCCGCTGTAGATCAGCGACAGGCCGAAGACCTCGCCCCGCGCCTCGCCGGCGTCGGGCCGGACCAGCGCCATGAAGGGCGACGCCTGGTGGCTGCTCGCGCCGCGCCTGGAAAACACGCCCTGCACGCCGGGGCACAGGGGCCGGCGCACGATGTCCCGCTCCCGGGCCCAGCTGCCGGAGAGGGTGATCAGCTCCCAATCGGCGTCGGGCAGGTCCAGGCACAGGCTGAAGGCCCGGGTGACGGTCAGCGCCGCCGAACCCCCGTTGACCAGCCGGACGCTGCGGGCCACCGAATCGCAGTCATCAAAGATGGTATAGCACAGCTCTGCTTCGAGTCCGGTGAGCCCGTCCCGCAGCGTGAGCCGCAGGGTGGCGCAGCCGCCCGCGCGGGTGGCGGGCAGGCCCTCCAGCGCCGGCTTGCCCTCGAGCACCTCGGCGGAGGCGAGCCGCAGATCCACGGCGCGGCTGCCGTCCGGGGCCACCACCATCACCGCGCCCTCCCGGTAATCCCCCAGCCCGAAGGCAGGGTACTCCTGGGGCAGCCGGTCCAGCATGCACTCCTGCACCGAAAAGCTGCCGTCCGACGCCACGCCCGCGTGGCGCAGCAGGTTCGCCGCGTTCACGGCGGACAGCCTCGGCCCCGAGTACAGGTGCGCCAGGATGCCGCCGGGCATCTCGCACAGCGCGTAGCTGATGTGTTCGTTTCTCAGGTGGAACAGGTTTTTCTCCCGCAAAATCTCCGCCATAGATCGTATCCTCCAGATCTTCCCGGTTAGATTATCACAATGCTATTGTATCGAAAAAGCGCGGGATATTCAAGGAGAATTCCGCGCTTGCGCGAAATAATCCCCGCCCCGCGCTCATGGCGCACCGTCAGCGGATCACCGTCACATGAACGTCCTTGCCCGGGGCGCTCAGCGTCTGGCTTGCCTCATCCCAGGCCAGCCGGGTCACAGTGTACTCGCCCCGCTCGTAGCCGTAGCCGTCCCCGGCGTCCTCGTACAGCTCAAAGGCGGCGTCGGCCCCGGCGTACACCCGCACCTCCAGCGGCCGGGTCAGCGGCTGGTCTGCGTACTGGATGTCCTCCCCCGCCATGGGCAGTATGGAGCCCGCGCGGACAAACAGCGGCATCCGATCCAGCGGCGCGTCCACCCGCACGCTCTGGCCGCCGGCATAGCGCGCGCCGCTCCAGAAGTCGTACCAGTCGCAGCCCTCGGGCAGGTAGCAGGTCCACTTCTCCTCCCGGTCCAGCTTTTTGCCGCCCGGGCCGTAGTACATGGGCTCCGTCACCGGGCACACCAGCAGTGCCGGGCCGAACATGTAGGCGTCCTTCGACGCGACCGCCCGGGCGTCCCCGGGGAAGTCGAACAGCAGCGGCCGCATCATCGTGCCGTTGCCCCGCCACACGTTTCCAGCCAAGGAATAGATATAGGGCATCAGCCGGTAGCGCAGCTTGATGAACTTCTCGATGGCGTCATAGCAGCGCTCGCCCTTCTTCCCGAAGTTCCAGATCTCCCGCGCCACGTCGGTGCCGTGGGAGCGGAACATCGGCAGGAAGCAGCCGAACTGGATCCAGCGGGCATACAGCTCCCGGAAGCCCGGGTCCTCGAGGCCCGCCTCGAATTCGCCGTTCCAGAACCACTTGGGCGTGGGATCGTTCTCGCAGCCGCAGCCCCGGGCCCGCCAGTTCTCCTTCACCACGAAGAAGCCGCCGATGTCCAGCGTCCACCAGGGATAGCCGCTGGCGGCCATGTTCAGCCCTTCGGCGATCTGCCCGCGCATCACGGACCACCGGGCGGAGATGTCGCCGGACCACAGCATCGCGCCGTAGCGCTGGCTGCCCGCGTAGCCGGAGCGGGTCAGGTTCAGCACCCGCTTGTCTTCCGTCGTCCTGCGCTGGTTTTCATAGATGCCCCTGGCGTGAACCAGGGCGTAGAGGTTCGCCGACGCCGGGTCGAGGAACCGCTTGTGCTCGCCGCCCACCAGGGCGTAGCGCTCCCAGGGCTCCCGCTTGGACGCGCCGCCCCAGTCCGGGCCGGAGAAGGGCTCGGTGGAATCGCACCACCAGGCGTCGAAGCCCTGGTCGAACAGCCCTTCCCTGGCCTGCTGCCAATACATGGCCCGGGCCTTTTCATCAAAGGCGTTGTAGGTGCACAGGTCGTCCAGCAGCAGCCCGGCCTCCCGGAAGGCTTCGCAGTCCGCGGTGCCCTCGTTCATATTGGGCCACACGGACACCATGGCGTGGGCGTGCATGCCGTGGATCTCCTCCATCCGCGCCTTCGTGTCCCCGAAGCGCACGGGATCCAGCCGCTTTTCGCCCCACCGGTCCTCGAGCCAGGTGTGCCAGTCCTGCACGATGCCGTCCAGCGGCACGTTCAGCTCCCGGTAGCGCCGCACGGTCTCCGCCAGCTCCGCGGCGGAGTGATAGCGCTCCTTGGACTGTATGTAGCCGAAGGCCCACCTGGGCAGCAGCGCCGCGCGGCCCGTCAGCCTGCGGAAGCCGTCGACGACGGCATCGTAGGCGTTCCGCCCATCGGAGGACTCGCCGACGACCACGTAGTAGTCCAGCTGGCTGACCGTGTCCAGGAACAGGTAGCTGCCGCAGGCGTCGTCCTGAAAGGTCATCAGCGAGCCGCAGTCCACGAACAGGCCGTAGCCCCGGCTGGACAGGAACATCGGCATGGGGATGCGCATGTTGTGCTGATAGAGGTACTGGTTCTGGCCGCGGTAGTTCCACACGCCCTCCTCGCCCTGGCCCAGGCCGAAGATGCCCTCCTCCGGCGCGAAGTCAAAGCACAGCTTGGCCCGCCAGGCCCGGCGGTCCACCACGGGCCGCTGGTTCTTGACGAAGTTGCGCTCGCCGTCCACGGTCTTGACGCGCTCGATCACCGGCGGCTCCCCACCGGTGGTATATCGGATCACGTCCTGGGCGGTCAGCTCATGCCCGGCCTCCCGCAGCAGCGTCGTCCCGTCCGCGCGCAGCCAGGTCAGCCGGTCCGTGGCCAGCTCGTAGACGGCCGTCAAATCCCCGCTGTTCAGTCGGACCCGGTTCTCATCCCGCTCCAGGGTCCAGTAATCCCCCTGGGGCTGGAAGGCGGAGGGCTCCACCAGCATGCTCGGAGCCGCCACGCGCGCCTCCCGGGTGTGGGCGCAGCGGATGATTCCCGGCGCGACGGCCTCCAGCCGAATCGTGTCCTCCCCCCTGCGAATATCGAAAAAGCGCTTCATAGATACCCCTTCCCGGCCCGTAAATCATGGCCTCGATGTTTTTTCCGTGAAATGCCGCGCATCGCGTGGCCGCTGTTACAAGCATACGCCCGCGCCGTTTTCCTGTCAAGCGTCGAGGAAAAAAAGTTAGATGGTGATAATCTGTTGTCCTGCATTTCTGAGGTATGCCCATCACCGAGTCGTTCGTAATATTCGAAATGTACCCGTCGGGGCAGGGTTTTCCCCTTCCCCATCCCCCTTCAATATGCTATAATATCCATAGTTCAATCCCTGTTTTGCCGCGGCGTCGGGCCGCTCATCCATCAACTCACAGGAGGTACGCCATGCGACTGTCAGACATCAACCTGCGCGATCCCTTCGTGCTGGTCCACGAGGGACGATACTACCTCTACGGCACCCGGGGGCCCACCTGCTGGGGCCCAGCCACCGGCTTTGACGTCTACGTCAGCGCCGACCTGGAGGAATGGGCGGGGCCCGTTCCCTGCTTTGAAAACGACGGCACCTTCTGGGCCGACCGCAACTACTGGGCCCCGGAGGTCCACCCCTGGCGGGGCGGCTTCTACATGTTCGCCACCTTCAAGAGCGAGACCCGCCACCGCGGCACAGCCATCCTCCGCGCGAACAACCCCATGGGCCCCTTCGTGCCCTGGTCGGACGGCCCCGTGACGCCCCCGGACTGGGAGTGCCTGGACGGCACCTTCTTCGCGGACGCGGACGGCAGGCCCTACATGGTGTTCTGCCACGAGTGGATCCAGATCGGCGACGGCACCATCTGCGCCATGCCGCTGACGGAGGACCTCCGCGCCCCGGCGGGCGAGCCCGTCGTGATGTTCCACGCCTCGGAAGCGCCCTGGTGCAGGAGCAAGCGCCACTCCTCCGGCATGGTGGGCTACGTCACCGACGGCCCGTTCTTCTGGCGGCTGTCGGACGGCACGCTCCTGTGCCTGTGGGCCAGCTACTCCGAGGGCGGCTATACCCAGGCTCAGGCCCGCTCCCAGTCCGGCGGCATCGAAGGGCCCTGGGAACAGGTCCAGCCCCTGTTCATGAAAGACGGCGGCCACGGCATGATCTTCCAGGCCCGGGACGGACAGCTGTTCCTCGTGCTGCACAGCCCGAACGAGCACCTGCTGGAGCGCCCCCGCTTCTATCCCGTGGAGGAGCGGAACGGGCTGCTGGCGCGCCTCGATGCGGACACGACCCAGGGAGTGAAATGAGCCATGCGAATTGAAGCCTCCACCACCTTCACCTGCGCCGACCCGGCCATACAGCGCGTCTACGACGAAGCGGTGCGCAAGAGCCGCCTGAACCTGAAGGACTTCCACGGCGACCGCGTGCTGGTCGAGGGCGGCGGCTATGACAAGATCTGGCTGGAGACCCAGCCCATGGGCGGGGAGATGTTCGTCCTCCACGACCTGCAGGCCGCCGTGAACAACAGCCTGCTGTTCATGCGCCACCAGCGCCCGGACGGCCGGCTGCCCGGCTCCATACAGTGCCTGGAGGACCGGGTCGAGGCCCAGTTCAACAAGCTCCAGGGCTTCTGCTTCCCGGTCCACGCGCTGAACCTGTACTACCTGCTGGGTCGGGACGCCCAATGGCTGGACGCCCTGGAGGACTGCCTGAGGCGCTTCGACGGCTGGCTGTGGCGCACCCGCGCCGTCAGCGGCGACGGCCTGCTTTCCTCCTTCTGCGTCTACGACACCGGCGAGGACAACGCCGTCCGCTACGGCGACGCGCCCTGTTGGTGGACGGAGGACGCCGCGCCGGAGGGCTTCACTGTGGTGCCCATGGCCTCCATGGATATCACCTCCTTCTCCTATTCCAACTGGGATACCCTGGCGAAGATCAGCCGCATCCGGGGCCGGGAGTCGGAGGCCGCCGCCTGCCGCGCCAAGGCCGACGCCATCGCGGAAAGCCTGCGCGGGCGGCTCTGGGACGAGTCCCGGGGCGCGCTCTTCGACCGCGACAAGCGCGGGAACACCGTGGACGTGCTCTGCCACAACACGCTGCGGTGCATGTACTGGGGCAGCGTATCCCAGGCCATGGCCGACCGCTTTGTCGCCGGGCACCTGCTGAACCCCTCTGAGTTTTGGACGGAGCTGCCCCTGCCCAGCGTGGCCGCGAACGACCCCGCCTTTGTCAACGCCCCGGAGAACAACTGGAGCGGCCAGTGCGAGGGACTCACCTTCCAGCGGGCCCTGTTCGCGCTGGAGAACTACGGCTACGAAAAGCTGGTGACCCGTCTGGGCCGAAGGCTCCTGCGGGCCATCGCCGAGGGCGGCTATGCCTTCACCCAGCAGTTCGACCCCTTCACCGGCGCGCCCTCCCGGGTGGGCATGCGCAGCCACGCGCCCATCGGACCCGATTCCGACGAACCCTTCCAGGACGCCTACGGCCCCACGATGCTCGCCGCCCTGGGCAGCATCGAGCGCATGTGGGGCATCGGCCTCTGGAACGGCGAGGTCCGGTTCAGCCTGTGCGGTGGGCTCCCTTGCGCCTGCTCCGCCCAGTGGAACGGCCACGACTATCGCCTGGAGAGCGACGGCAGACGGGCCGCGGCCGTCGTCGACGGCAGGGAGGTCTACAGCGGGCCCTGCGGCGTGCGGGTGATCACCGGCGAGGCCGGCGGCGCGATTCGCACCGTGGCCATCGAATAGCAAACCGCACCGTTCTTGGTTCGAGAGCATGTGAACCGATCCGTAAGTATACGAAAAGATCCTTCACTGCGTTCAGGATGACGAGGCTGCGACTCGCAGTCATCCCGAGCAAAGCGAAGGATCTTGCTTTGCGCTTTGATATACAGCCATCCTCTGCCTCGTTCCGGATGACAGGGTCGTAATCCGGCGTCATCCTGAGCGCAGCGAAGGATCTTGTCTTTTCCTGCCTTCCCTATTTCATCCCCTCGTAAGCGATGTCCTCCAGCGCGTCGGCGATGGCCCCGGCAGAGGGCGGACAGCCCATGACGCACCGAGTCGCGCCCTTGCAGCACTTGCCGATGCCCAGACCGTCAAAGCCCTTGTCCTGCCAGCCCTGGCCGATGCAGATGTCCAGGTCCTTGCCGTAGCCGCTGGCGTACAGCGCGCGCACCAGGTTGGCGAAGCAGGCGGAGCAGGCCCGATCCTGCCGCACCTTCCGGGTCAGGCTGGCCACGATGCCGGAGGGCTTCGGATAGCCCGCGGCGTCTGTGGGGGCGTTCAGGTTCACGATGTCCGACGGCTCAAAGCGGGTGCTGCCGCCGCCGTACTCCTCCGCCAGCTCGATGTAGGGCACCTCGTCCAGCCGCAGGCCCATCAGGCTCGCGCCATAGGCGTCGATCTGCACGGCGTCGGTACCGAGGTACATCCGGTTGGTCTGCACCGGCGTGCCGCCCTCCTCGAAGTTCAGGTCGCCGCAGATGCTGTCCACGATGATCAGCCCGGGCTTCAGCGCCGCGCCCAGCGCCGCGATGGGGTTCGTCAGGCCCATGGCGTGGAAGTGCCGCTTCTCCCGGTCCGGCAGGCAGCCCTTCAGGTTCTTCAGGGCGCAGGTCATCACCGTCTGGCAGTGACCCTTCAGCACCGGCAGGTCCACCAGCAGCCCGGCGTCCAGCGCCCGGCAGCACACGTCGATCCTGCCCACGGCGGTGTTCACCGGCCGGGTCTTGTCCTTCTTCAGGTCGTAGAAGGGCACGTCGTATTTAGCGCACACCTTGTCGTAGCCCGCGCGGCGCATGGCCCGCATGGTCTCGTCCCCGACCCAGCTGCCCTCGATCACGCTGATGTCCTTCACGCCGTGATCCCGGAAGTATTCGATGGCCCCGGACAGCACCCCCGGGTGGGTGGTCGCGCCGCTCTCCGGCGTGCCGGCGATCACCAGGTTCGGCTTCAGCGCCACGGAGCCGCCGGCGGGCACCCGCTCGATGGCGTTGGCGGCCTCAAGCAGCGCCAGGGTCATTGCATGGGCGTCGCCGCCATAGATTTGATAGATCTTGCTCATTGAGTTTGCTCCAATAACAGTCTGCCTGAAGCGGAGCCGCCCCTTTCCGGGCGGCTCCGCTCCTGTCCCTGTGTTATGTGTTATAGGTCCCCGCGGTGGTGTTGCCGCCCTCGCCGGTCCAGTTGGTGTGGAAGAACTCGCCCCTCGGGCGGTCCACGCGCTCATAGGTGTGGGCGCCGAAGAAGTCCCTCTGGGCCTGGAGCAGGTTGGCGGGCAGCCGTTCGCAGCGGTAGCCGTCGTAGTAGGACAGGGCCGAGGCGAACGCCGGCACCGGCACGCCGTTCAGCATGGCCGCCGCGCACACCCTGCGCCAGCCGCCCTGGGCCTTCGCCAGCTCGCCGCGGAAGAAGTCGTCCAACATCAGGTTCACCAGCTCCGGATTGCCGTCAAAAGCCTCCTTGATCCGGCCCAGGAAGCGGGAGCGAATGATGCAGCCGCCGCGCCACATCAGCGCGATGCCGCCGTAGTTCAGGTTCCAGCCATAGGTCCTCGCCGCGGCCCGCATCAGCTGGTAGCCCTGGGCGTAGGACACGATCTTGCTGGCGTACAGTGCCTGGCGAATGTCCTCCACGAAGGCGGTCTTGTCGCCCTCGAACTTCGGGGTGACGCCCTCCAGCACCTTCGAGGCCGCCGCGCGCTCCTCCTTGATGGCGGACAGGCAGCGGGAGAACACGCTCTCGCCGATCAGCGTCAGCGGGATGCCCTCGTCCAGCGCGGTGATGGCGGTCCACTTGCCGGTGCCCTTCTGGCCCGCGGTGTCCAGGATCTTCTCCACGATGGGGCTGCCGTCCGCGTCCTCGTAGGCCAGGATGTCCCGGGTGATCTCGATCAGGTAGCTGTCCAGCTCGCCCTTGTTCCATTCCTCGAACACGTCGTGCATCTCCGCCGCCGACATGCCCAGGTAGTCCTTCATCAGCTGGTAGGCCTCGCAGATCAGCTGCATGTCGCCGTACTCGATGCCGTTGTGCACCATCTTGACGAAGTGGCCCGCGCCGCCTTCGCCCACCCAGTCGCAGCAAGGCGCGCCGTCCACGTGGGCGCAGATGGACTGGAAGATGTCCTTCACCAGCGGCCAGGCCGCGGGCGAACCGCCGGGCATCATGCTGGGGCCCTTCAGAGCGCCCTCCTCGCCGCCGGACACGCCGGTGCCGACGTACAGGAGGCCCTTGCCCTCCACATACGCACAGCGGCGGATGGTATCCGGGTAGTGGGCATTGCCGCCGTCGATGATCACGTCGCCGGGCTCCAGGTGCGGCAGCAGCTGCTCGATCAGCTCGTCCACCGGCTTGCCGGCCTTGACCATCATCATCACCCGGCGGGGCTTCTCCAGCGCGTCGCACAACTCTTCAATGGACTTGCAGCCGATGATGTTCTTCCCTTTGGCGCGGCCCTCCGTGAAGCGGGTGACCTTCTCCACCGTGCGGTTGTACACCGCCACGGTGAAGCCCTTGCTCTCCATGTTCATGACCAGGTTCTCGCCCATGACGGCGAGGCCGATCAGGCCGATATTTGCTTTCATGCGCTCACCTCTTCACACGGGCGTTGCCCGCCCAGACGTTCCAGACCTGGTCCTCGTCCACGGGGGTGGCGAAGTCCTCGATCATCGTGGTGGCCATGGCGCCGGTGGCCCAGCCGAAGTGCAGGCAGTCCTCGGGCTTCCAGCCCTTGAGGATGCCGTAGACCAGGCCGGAGACGAAGCCGTCGCCGCCGCCGATGCGGTCCAGCACGAATATGGGCCTCGGCTCGACCACGTTCCACTCGCCCTCCCGGAGCAGGATCGCGCCCCAGTTGTGCTGGTTGGCGTTCACGACCTCGCGCAGCGTGGTGGCGAAGGTGTCCGCGTTGGGGTACTGGGCCTTCACGCGCATGATCATCTCCTTGAAGGAGTCGATCTTCGCCGCCAGGCCCTTGCCGCCGGCCTCGGGGCCTTCGATGCCCAGCGCCAGCTGGAAGTCCTCCTCGTTGCCGATCAGGATGTCCGCCTTCGCCGCGATGGACGAGAAGATCTCGCGCAGCTCCACTTCGCGGCCCTTCCAGAAGGACGCGCGATAGTTCATGTCAAAGCTGATGCGCGCGCCGTTGGCCTTGGCCATCTCCGCCAGCTTCAGGCAGGTCTCGCCGGTCTCGGGAGACATGGCGGCGAACAGGCCGGACATGTGCACGATCTCCACGCCCTCGTCCTCGAAGATGCGCTTCAGGTCGAAGTCCTCCGCCGAGATGCCGCGCCCGACCTCGCCGGCGCGGTCATTGTACACCCGCGGGCCGCGCATGCCGTAGCCGGTGTCCGCGATGTTGAACTGGTGCCGGCAGCCCCAGGGCCCCTCCTGCACGATGTCCGGGCCCTCGAATTCGATGTTCCTGCGCCGCAGGTCGCCCTTGATGAACGCCGCGATGGGGCTGTCCTTCACGAACCGGGTCAGCACCTTGGTGCGCATGCCCAGGGAGGCCGCCACGTTCAGCACGTTGCTCTCCGCGCTGGTGGAGGTCATCGTGTACAGGTTGCCGATGCCCGCGGGCTGGTGATTTGCCGGGGTGATGCGCACGCCCATGGACGTGGCCGTGAGCAGCTGATACTTTGCCATAGTTGCCCTCCTTGGGGCTCCAAGGGGGACGTCGTCCCCCCTATGCCCCCTGTTTAAGGGACACTGTCCCTTAAAAATCCCTTTTTGGCGCTGCTTCACAGCGCCAGGAAACAATAATATTTCCCCAAGCGCCGCATCAGCGGCGCAACTGGGGTTTCCAAAGGGGCAATGTCCCTTTGGCGAGGGGGTCCAGGGGGAGCAGCGCTCCCCCTGGCGTTCCCCTACAGGCAGGCCTGCCAGCCGCCGTCCACGTAGATGGTCTGGCCGGAGATGTAATTCGAGGCCGGAGAGGCCAGCATCACGGCCAGGCCCACCAGGTCCTTCGGATCGCCCCAGCGCCTCAGCGGCACCTCGCTCTTGACCCAGGCGTCGAACTCGGGGTCCTCGGAGAGGGGCTTGGTCAGGTCGGTGAGGAAATAGCCCGGGCCGATGGCATTGACGTTGATGCCGAACTCGCCCCATTCTGTGGCCATGGACTTGGTCAGGGTGACGATGCCGCCCTTGGCCGCACAATAGTTGCCGATGTTCGGCCGCACCATCATGGCGTTGATGGAGGCGATGTTGATGATCTTGCCATACTTCCGGGCGATCATGCCCCGGGCCACGGCGCGGCCCACGATGAACGCGCCGGACAGGTTCACGTCGATGACCTTGCGCCAATTCTCCACCGGCATGTCGATCAAAAGGTTACGCTTGTGGATGCCCGCGTTGTTCACCAGGATGTCGATGGGCCCGACCTCGGCCTCGATCTTCGCGACGGCCTCGGTCACCTGGGCCTCATTGGAGATGTCGAAGGCATAGCCCGGCACGCCCAGCTCCGCCGCGGCGGCCTGAAGCGTGGTCGGATTCACGTCGCTGAGGACGACCTTCGCGCCGGCCTCCTTCATGCCCCGGGCGATGACGTTGCCCAGGCCCTGGGCGCTGCCGGTGACGAGCGCCACCCTGCCTTTAAGGGAAAAGATGTCCGTCATAATTGTACTTCCTCCATGCATAATAGGCTGCGCTGTGCATAACAGTAGGGGCGGCGATGCGCCGCCCGCCAGGAGAATACGCAGTCTGTCGTATTTGGCGGGCGGCCATTGGCCGCCCCTACACGGGCTTTGCTGCTATCAGACAGCCATTGGTATCAAGCGATCAATGATGCAGGGTCTCGCCGGTCAGCTTCTGATAGTACTTCAAAAGCGCGCTGTGGTCGCAGCTGCCGTCGCCGTCGTGATGCAGGACCTTCATCATCTCCAGCACCATCTGGGTCAGCGGGATGGGCGCGTCCACGGTCTTGGCGGCGTCCACGACGTTGCTGAGGTCCTTGATGTGCAGGTCGATGCGGAAGCCGGGCTTGAAGTTCTGGTCCATCATCATCGGGGCCTTGGCGTTCATGACGGTGCTGCCGGCCAGGCCGCCCTTGATGGCGTTGAAGATCTTCTCGGGTTCCACGCCGCACATCTGGCCCATCTGCATGGCCTCGGCCAGCGCCGCGATGTTCACGGCCACGATGGTCTGGTTGCACAGCTTGGTCACGTTGCCCGCACCCACGTCGCCACACAGCACCACGGAGGAGCCCATCTTGTCCAGGATCGGCTTGTACTCGTCAAACAGGTCCTGCCTGCCGCCCACCATGAACGCCAGGGTGCCGTCGATGGCCTTCGGCTCGCCGCCGGAGACGGGGCAGTCCAGCATGTCAATGCCCAGCTTCGCCAGCTCGGCCGCGATCTCGCGGGAGGCGATGGGGTTGATGGAGGAGCAATCCAGCACGACTGCGCCCTTCTTCAGGGTCTTGGCGGCGCCGTCTTCGCCGAACAGGGCTTCCTTGACGTTGGGAGAGTTGGGAACCATGGTGATCAGCACGTCCACCTGGCTGCCGACGTCCATGTTGGATGCCGCGGCCTTGGCGCCCGCGGCCACGACCTCTTCAACGTTCTTGGGGGCAAACTTGTCCGCCACGATCACTTCGTAGCCGGCCTTCACCAGGTTCTTCGCCATCGGCTTGCCCATGATGCCCAGTCCGATAAATCCGATTTTCATAACGCAACACTCCTCACTTATTTATGGATGTTTGGGATCACGCCAGCGCCTTTTTGGCGGTGGCGGCGATGTCGGCGGGGGTCAGGTGGTATTCCACCAGCAGCTCGTCGTACTTCTGGGCGGAGGTGCCGAAGCAGTCCATGATGCCCATGCGCAGGGTGCGCACGCGGCTGTCGGCGTCGCCCTCGGCCAGCGCCTCGAGCACCGCGTCGCCCATGCCGCCGATGATGGAAGCCTCTTCCACGGTGACGGCGGCCTTCATGCCCTTGGCAGCAGCGCGCACGCCCTCGGCGTCAAAGGGCTTGATGGTGGCGATGTTGACCACCTTGGCGGAGATGCCCTCGGCCTCCAGCAGCTTGGCGGCCTCCAGGGACTGGTACACCATGTAGCCAGTGGCGAAGATCACGACGTCCTTGCCATCCTTCATCTCGCGGACCTTGCCGAACTCGAACACATCGTCCTCACCGGTCACGACGGGCACGTCGTTGCGGTTCACGCGGATGTAGCAGGGGCCGTCGATCTCGGCCATGGCCTTGACGATCTTCTTGGTCTCATAGTAGTCGGCGGGAGAGAACACCTTCATGTTGGGCAGCACGCGCATGATGGCGATGTCGTCCACGGACTGATGGGTCTTGCCGTCGCCGAAGTCGGACAGGCCGGCGGAGGAGCCGCAGATCTTCACGTTCAGCCGCGGGATGGCCACGGAGGAACGGATCTGGTCATAGGGGCGGCCGGAGGCGAACACCGCGAAGGTGCTGGCAAAGGCCGTGTGGCCGGTCAGGGCCAGGCCCGCCGCCGCGGAGATCATGTTGGCCTCGGCGATGCCCATCTGGAAATAGCGCTCCGGGAATTCGCCGCCGAACATATTGGACATGGTGGACTTGCCGAGGTCGGCCTCCAGCGCGACCACCTTTTCATTGGCGCGGCCGAGCTCAAGCAGGGCTTCGCCATAAGCCTTGCGCATATTCATCTTGCTCATGGTTTACGCCTCCTCCTTCATCTTTTCGACCATCGCCTGGGCGATCTTGTATTCTTCCTCGTTCATCGCGGCATTGTGATAGGCGGCCTTGCCCTCAGCGAAGGGGAAGCCCTTGCCCTTGACGGTGTTGGCGATGATGGCGGTGGGCTTGCCCTTGCAGGCCTTGGCGGCATCCAGCGCCTCGAGGATCTGGGCCATGTCGTGGCCATCGATCTCGATGGTGTTCCAGCCGAACGCCTCCCACTTTTCCTTCAGCATGCCGTTGGGCAGCACGTTGTCGACGGTGTCGGTAGCCTGCACGCCGTTGCGGTCAATGATGGCCACGAGATTGTCCACCTTGTGGGCCGCGGCGGCCATGGCGGCCTCCCAGATCTGGCCCTCGTCCAGCTCGCCGTCGCCGACGATGCAGAACACGCGGGATTCGCTCTTGTCCACCTTCAGGCCGAAGGCCATGCCCAGGGACACGCTCAGGCCCTGGCCCAGGGAGCCGGTGACGGCCTCGATGCCGGGGGTGTGGTCCATGTCGGGGTGGCCCTGCAGGGTGCCGTCCAGGGTCTTGACCTTGTGCAGGTCCTCATGGCTGACATAGCCCAATTCCACAAAGGCGGCGTACTGCGCCAGCACGGCGTGGCCCTTGGAGAACACGCAGCGGTCGCGCAGGGGGTTCTTGGGATCGTCAAACACCTTCATGTGCTTGAAGTACAGCGCGGCCACCACGTCCATGATGGAGGAGCTGCCGCCCAGATGGCCCACCTTTCCCGGGGGGATCATTTCGATCAGGTTGCCGCGCAGCGTCGCGGCGATCTTCCTGAGATCGTGAAGCTCTTTTTCAGAATAGCTCATTGGAAACATCTCCTTGTATGAATTGAGAATTGAGAATTGGGAATGGAGAATTATGGATGACCGGCGACGCCTTATCAATTCCTAATTCTCAATTCCTCATTCCCAATTGTTGATTTGTCGCCTTGCGTCAAATCAATAGCAGGTCACGCCGCCATCGATCGGCAGCGCGATGCCGTTGATGAAGCTGGCTTCCTCGCTGCACAGGTACAGCACGGCGTTGGCCACGTCGGAGGCGGTGGCCAGGCGGCCCAGCGGCACCTCGCCCACGCGCTCGGCGTGGAACTGGGGGTCCTTCAGCTTCTCCCGCACCAGCGGCGTGTCCACGGTGCTGGGATGGATGGAGTTGCAGCGGATGCCGTCCTTGGCGTAGCGGGAGGCGATGGCCTTGGTCAAGAGCGTCACCGCGCCCTTGGTGGCGGTGTAGGCCTCGGGGGTAAACTTGTGGCCCACCAGGCCGCACACGCTGGAGGTGTTGATGATCGCGCCGCCGCCCTGCTTGCGCATCACGGGAATGGCATACTTGCTGCCCAGGAAGGTGGAGCCGGTGTTGACCTTCATCATGGTCATCCACTCGTCGATCACCATCTCCTCAACGGGCTTGCGGATGTTGATGCCGGCATTGTTCACCAGCACGTCCAGGCGCCCGCCCTTTTCCACGGCGAAATCCACCGCGGCCTTCCAATCGGCCTCGCTGGTGACGTCGGCCTTGATGAACCATGCCTGGCCGCCCTTGGCGCAGATGTCGTCCGCGGTGGCCTGGCCCTTTTCGGCGTCCAGATCCACGATGACCACCTTCGCGCCGTTGTCGCACAGCAGGCGCGCCATTTCACTGCCCAGGCCGCCGCCCGCGCCGGTGATCATGATGACCTTGTCCTTGACATTCATTGGAGAGACCTTCTTTCTACATCGTATACATTTGTTTCCGGGGTCCGGTTACGGACGCCAATTATGGCGTCCCTACGACTGCGTTTATTCCTTCATGCCTCCCAGGTCGGCTTTGACGCCCTTGACGGTCTTGATGGTGCCGGAGATCAGGGAATACAGCACGACCACCAGCAGGATGTCGCCCACCACGCGGGTCAGCACACTGCCGCCCATGGTCAGGGACTGGCGGAAGTTGGTGTCCGCCGTCTTGCCCAGGATCAGGCCCAGGGTCAGCGGCGCCAGCGGGAAGTTCATCTTCCTCAGGAAGAAGCCGATCAGGCCGAACACCAGCATCAGCTTCACGTCAAACAGGTTGGAGCGGGAGGCGTAGGCGCCCACGACGGTCAGCGACACGATGATGGGCATCAGGATCTTGCGGTTGATCTGCAGGATCTTGACCATGGGCTTGGTCAGCACCAGGGCCAGCACCACCATGACGAGGGCGGCGACCGCCAGGGTCAGGCCGACAGTGTACATAAAGGCGGGGGCCTTCACCGTCAGCATGGGGCCGGGCTGCACGCCGTGCAGGTTCAGGGCCGCCAGGAACATGGCCGCCTGGGTGGAGCCGGGGATGGCCAGGGTCAGCATGGGGATCATGGCGCCGGGGATGCAGGCGTTGTTGGCCGTCTCAGAGCAGGCCAGGCCCGCAAAGCTGCCCTTGCCGAAGTTGGCCTTGTCCTTGTCGCGGGATTTACCCGTGGAGTAGGACAGCCACGCAGCGATGTCCTCGCCCGCGCCGGGGATCGCGCCGATGCCGCAGCCGATCAGCGAGGAGCGGAGCAGCGGGCGAAGCAGGCTCTTCAGTTCATCTTTGTCCGGCAATATCGATCCCATGTCAGAGTTGACCTGGAATGGCGTTCGATCCTGCAACACCGACAGCACCTCGGCAATGCCGAAGATACCGATCAGGGCGGGGATCAGCTCGACGCCGCTGCGCAGCGACGGGATCCAAGTAAACCGGGCGGCGTTGTAGATCGCCTCGACGCCGATCATCGCCACGAAGAAGCCGATGAAGCCGGCCAGCCAGCCCTTGAGGGGCGAGCAGTCCACGGACAGGTTGCCGCAGATGGTGATGCCGAACAGCGCCAGCAGGAACATCTCCCACTTGCCGAACTTCAGTGCGATCTTGGAGAGGAAGGGGGTGGCGACCATCATGATCACCACGGACAGCAGGGTACCCAGGCAGGACGCGAACACGCCGCCGAACAGCGCCTTGCCGCCCTTGCCCTGCTTCGCCAGGGGATAGCCGTCCAGCACCGTGGCCGCCGCGTTGGGCGTGCCGGGGATGTTCAGCATGATGGCGGAGAACAGGCCGCCGGACACCGCGCCCACGTACACGCCCAGCATGAACGCCACGGCCTGGTCCGAGGGCAGCTTGTAGGTCAGGTTGATCAAAAGGGCCAACGCCATGGTGCCGGTCAGGCCGGGAATCGCGCCGACCACCAGGCCCAGCAGCACCGCGCCGGCGACGATCAGCAGGTTCATCGGCAGGAACACACCGCCCGCCGCCTGGCCCACCAGGCTAAGCTGTTTCAAGAATTCACTCATATTCCGCGCACCTCCTTATGGCATGGTGATGCCGAAGCCCAGCTTGAACGCGTAGAACACGATCACGGACATCGCCACCGCGATAATAATGCCCAGCCACCACTGCTTGGTCGCCTTCAGATACAGGAAGTTGGCGATCAGGTAGATCGAGGTGGCGATGATGAAGTGCACGCGGCCCAGCAGCACATAGATGTAAACCACCATCATGGCCACCAGGATCACCACGCGGACGGTGGAATCGCTGGTGATGAACTGCTTCAGGAACGCCCCGTTGCAGACCTCCTTCAGCTCCTTCGCGCCGCCGAGCTTGAAGCCGATGAAGGCCAGCACCGCGCCGAGCACCACCAGCACCCCGCCGATGATCGTCGGGAAAAAGCCCGGCGCATCAAGGAAGGTGTTGTAGACCTTCATGTTCAGGGAATCAATGATGACATAAATGCCGAACAGAACCAGCAGTATGCCGCAGAAATAATCCTTCGCGGCATTTCTGTTCTTTTTCTCCTCCATTTGGTTCACTCCTTTTGCGAAATCCGGGGCCAGCCCGACAAGACCCGATTCCTGAATGCGGCGGTTGGACCCGGAAATGTCTGGAGCGTCGCGGCGCGATGCCCGCGACGCCCCAGGGAATCAAACCCAAACAGCGTTCAGGATGAGAGTGTCGATTACTTGTAGGCCTCGCAGGTGGTCTTCAGGGTCTCCCAATCGTACTCTTCCAGAGTCGGGATGCCGTAATCGGCGGGATTGCCCTCGCCCAGGCCGGCGTTGAACAGAGTCCAGGAGTAGCCGGAGATGGAGTAGGACAGGAACTTGTCGGCTTCCTCACCGGTCAGGCCGATGATGTTGAAGCCCTTGGAGGCGGCGAATTCCTTCACGGCGTCGGTCTCGATGGCGGCGTTGAAGGCCTCGACCAGCTTGTCGACGATCTCCTGGGGAGTGTCGCGGGGGATCATGATGGGCCAGGTCTCGTTCAGGTTCGGGATGCCGTCGGTGCCCTCGACCTCAGTGGTGACGGAGGGGGTGGTCACGCCGATGCCGGTGAACTCGAAGGGATCCGCGCAGGTGACGAAGATCGGCACCAGCATATCGCCGTTCAGGTAGTCGATGACGGCGGACAGGGAGCCAGCGCCCACCATGACATCACCGGCGATGCAGCCGACGGCGGTGTCGGCGCAGGAGCCGAACAGGCTGTACTCGGGGGAAGCGACGCCCTTGGCGGCGCAGATGGCCTCGAACTGGGTGTGCGGGCCGTTGCCGTAAGCGCCCACGCCGAACTTGTTGCCGGCGGCCAGGTAGTCAAACAGCTCCTGGGTGTTGGTCACGCCAGCGTCCTTGTTGGCGAACACCACGGCCGGGCCGGAGTACGGATGGAAGGAGATCCAATCCTGCCAGCTGGAGGTGGAGTAGGCGTAGATCGGGTAAGAGGAGAATCCGCCAGTGCCAGTGGCGAACATGCTGGTGCCGTCGTGGGGCTGCTCCAGGACGTAGTCGCACGCCACAGCGGAGTTCGCGCCTTCCATGTTGGAGCAGTTGATGGTCTCACCCAGGTAGTCGGCCATCGCGGCAACCACCGGGCGCACCGCGGTGTCGGTTCCGCCACCGGCGCCATAGCCGATGTACACGGTGGGAGTGGCCGGGAACACAGCCGCCATGGCGGAGGTGCAGCCCAGTACCAGCATCAGGCAGAGTACCGTTGCGAGCAGTTTCTTCATTGTGGTATCCTCCTTATTTTCAAGCGCCGCAGCGCTTGTATTCCGTTGATGGGGAATCGGGCTTCCCTTAATTCTCAATTCCCAATTACAGCTTGATGCCCTTCAGCACGTTCCAGCCCATCTGCACGAACTGATCCAGCGTGCGGTTGCAGGAGCCGAAGGTGATGAACTCGTTCACGCTCATGCCGTCGGGCTCATAGGCCTTCACAAACTCCGGCATCTCGTTCAGCCGCGCGATGACAGCGGGATCCACGGGATTGTCGATCTTCTCGACGAACTCGGTGTTGTCCTGGAGCTTGGCGGCGATGCCGGGGGCGATGGACATGACCATGTCCGCGCCTGCCAGGTCGCTGATGTGATAGCCGCCGCGGCAGCCCGCGGGCATCAGCACGCAGTCGTAGTCCTTCTCCTTGAAGATGCCGTAGGCTCGCTTGATGGCCGCGGTACCGGCGCAGATGACGTCGGACTCGGTGGCGCTGACGCGGGTGTCGTTCATGACGTCGCGCAGGTAGTCGTCCAGGCGGCCCACCATCAATACGGCGATGCCGATGCCGGGCTTGATGCCTTTGGCGATGGCCTTTTCACGGCCGCGCTGGTAGGCCTCGGCCATGGCCAGCACCTGGGGCACGGTGAAGCTGACGGTGGCGGCGGTGTTCAGGCCCTCCGCCGCGCAGGCTTCGATGGCCTCGAGTCCGCCGCGGGTAGCCGGGAACTTGATGACGATATTTTCCGCCATGGAGGCGTAGTGCTTTGCGGTGGCGATCATGCCCTCGGTGTCGCCGGGGCGGCAGGGGTTGGTCTGCGCGCAGACATAGCCGGCGTAGGGCGCGGTGCCGTAGAGCTTGCCCAGCTTGTTCTTGGCCAGCCAGCCCGTCACCTGAGCGATCCACTCCTCCGCGCGGGCGTCGCCCTGCACGTCGTCCGGCACTCCGGGCAGCACGCTGCGCCAGAAATCCGGCTGGGCCTTCAGCGTCGCGCCGATCAAAAAGGGATTGGTGGTCATGCCGACGGCGCCGTTCGCCATCGCGGCGTCCAGCTCCTCAACGATCGCGCTGTCGTGCCAATAGACGGAGGGTGTCTTGGACGAGAGCCACTGCAAATATTTGTTTTCAGCCATGGTGACCATCCCTTTCGAAAGATTTTATAATTGTTTTCTCAGCCCCGATATTTTCGTAAAACCGGTATACCGGTGTGCTGAATTTATATTTAGTATAGTACATCCCCGGTAGATTGTCAAGTGTGCGGCCCTATTCGGTAAATTATTTAACGATCTAACCAGTTCATTTCGCCTTCTATTTATGCATTTGGCTGCAAATGTTGCCTCGAAAGGGTTTATTTTTCATATTTTGTCCTCATTTTTGCTCTCGCGCCCTTGAAGCCATCCTCAATTGATGCTATAATAGCTGACATAACCGAGCAGAGGTGTCCTATGTCCGAATACAAAACCCTGAATACCATCGCCTACGATCATATCCGACGCATGATCTACGACGGCGAGCTGGCATTCAACAGGATCTACAGCGAAACCAAGCTGGCGGCCCAGCTGTCCATCTCGCGCACGCCAATCCGGGACGCGCTGAACCGGCTGGCGCAGGAGCGCTACATCGACATCCTACCCAACCGGGGCTTTATGCTGCACTCCCCCACCCAGGCGGACATCATCGAAGCCTACCACGTGCGCATGATGATCGAGGGCTACTGCGCGGAGATCATCGCCCGCCACTACCCGGACGCCAAGTCCAGGGCCGTGATTGACCGCATGGAGGACGCGCAGCTGCAGCAGCAGCGCCTGCTCGAGGACGACAGCGCCTACAGCATCAGCCAGTTCTGGCTGGACGACCTCTGCTTCCACAAGGCGCTGCTGGAGTACATGAACATCTCCTCGCTTTTCGTCCAGTACGAGAGCTTCATGCACATCTTCATGCCCCACCACCTGATCGAGGATTCCGACGCCCACAAGCGGCAGCCCCGGGCCCTGGACCGCCACCGCAGCACGCTGGTGGAGCACGCCGAGATCACCGAGGCCCTGAAGAGCCGCGACGTCAACCGGGTGCGCGCCGCCATTCGGGCCCACCTGGATTCCAGCCTCCGGGCGCTGTACGTGCCCGTGGAGGAATGACACCGGGAGGAGTTATGGCCAAGCAAATCACCGTTCACGTGCGCCTGGACGCGAAGTCCTTCCGCCGCTACTGCGCCTTTGACACCTTCCGCCGCCAGCGCCGCTGGTACGCGCCGGTGCTGATCGCCATGGTGCTCATCACGGTGTCGCTGTCCGGGCTGCTGGGCGTGGTGCCCCTGTCCGAGTCCGCCTCCGGCGTGCTGATGGGCCTGGGCATCGCGGTACCGCTGGTGGTGTTCGGGCTGTACTTCATCCAGATCGAGGCCCAGGTCGCCAGCCAGGGACTCAAGAGCGCCCCGGCAGTCTACTCGCTGACGCTGAACGCCGAGGGCGTCAAGGTCACCAACGACCAGAAGAAGGAGGCCCCCGTGGAGCTGGACTGGACCCAGCTCTGGGGCGCGTTCCGCCGCCCGGACGCCGTCTATCTGTATGTAAACCCCCAGCGGGCCTTCATCCTTCCCGACGGCCAGGCCAGCGCCTCCCCCGACGAGCTGTGGCGCTTCCTGCAAAAGCACCTGGGCCCGGAGAAGTGCGTCGCCCGACAGTAATCCAATCTGACAGGAGGCAACCCATGCTGACCATAAACGAACACAAGCGCGGCTTTCTGAGGGACGGAAAGCCCTTTTTCTGGCTCGGCGACACCGCCTGGCTGCTGTTCAAGAACCTCAACGACGCGGAGATCGAGACCTACCTGCGCAACCGGGCCATGAAGGGCTACACGGTGATCCAGGCGACATTGGTCCACGAGAGGAGCTACGCCTCGCCCGACGGCGCGCAGGCGCTGATCGGCGACGACTTCGGCAGGCCGGACGCCGCCTCGGAATACTGGAACCACGTGGAGCGGGCCGTGAGGATCGCCGAAGGGCTGGGACTCGTCATGGCCCTGCTGCCCGCCTGGGGGGGCTTTGCGAAGGACGACAGCCTGAACCCGGACAACGCACCGGTGTACGCCAAATTCCTGTCGGACCGGTTCGGAAACTATGAGAACGTGTTGTGGATCCTGGGCGGCGACGTGCGGGGCAGCGACGCGCCGGAGACCTTCGCCGCGCTGGGTCGTGCGCTGCGCAGGCACGCCCCTGACCAGCTGATCGGCTTCCACCCCTTCGGGCGGTGCTCCTCCACCCAGTGGTTCGCCGGGGCGGACTGGCTGGACTTCCACATGTTCCAGTCCGGCCACCGGGACCGCACCCAGCGCACGCTGGGCGCCTGGGATGACAACGGCGTCAGCGACGAGGAGTGGATGGCCGAGGAGAGCTATCGCTACGTGTTCCGGGACTACGAGCGGGACGACAAGCCCACCCTGGACGGCGAGCCCTCCTACGAGGAGATCCCCCACGGGCTGCACGATCCCAGCAAGCCCTACTGGACCGACCGGGAGGTGCGCCGCTATGCCTGGTGGTGCCTGCTGGCCGGCGGCGCGGGCTTCACTTACGGCCACAACGCCATCATGCAGTTCTGGGACGGCGTGTCCGAGGGCAGCTTCGGCGTGCGGCAGCGCTGGGACGTGGCGCTGCACTCCCCCGGCTCCTTTGAGATGCGGCATTTGCGAGCCCTGATGGAACAGGTGGAATGGCAGGAGGGCCGAAACGCCCAGGAGCTGCTCGCGGACGACTCCGGGACCGAGGACGACCGGAACCTCTGCTTCCTGACCCCCAGGGCGGCGGTGATCTATACCTTCACCGGCAAGCCCTTCGGCGTCAGGCTGGACGCGCTGCCCTTCAGGCCGAGAGCCTTCTGGTATCATCCCAAGCTCGGCGGGTTCAGTCCGTTCCTGCTGCCGGAGGACGGCATGTTCACCCCGCCCAGCCGGGAGGACTGGGTGCTGGTGCTGGAGGATACCTGAGTTGTAGAGGGAACAGGGACGTCGAGCGCCTGGAAAACAGCCCGGTGAATCAGGGAACAGGGAAAACAGGAATTGCCGCTGCCGCGACCATTTGTTGACAAACACATCCGCCTGCCCCATGATCTGCGGGGCAGGCGGATGGTGTCGATGCAAGGACATTATAGAAATGAAAGGCCCGACCTGGAGCGCTTGAATCAGTGGCGCGACAGGTCGGGTTTGTTTTCGCGGCAGCAATTGCCTCCAGGCGCCGTCTGGTCAGCCTTTCACTGCGCCGGCGGTGACGCCATCCATCAGATACCGGTTGAAGAACAGGAACAGCAGGAACACCGGGATCAGCGACAGCGAGGACATGGCGAACATCGGGCCGAAATTGGTGCCCTGGGCGTCCGCGAAGCCCTTGATGGCCAAGGAGACCGTATACAGGGCGGGCTTGGACAGGTAGAGCAGCGGGCCCATGTAGTCATCCCAGATCCAGTAGAAGGAGATGACGATGGTGGTGATGATGCTCGGCCCCAGCAGAGGCAGTATGATCCGGGTGAAGATGGAGTACTTGTTGCAGCCGTCAATCATGGCCGCCTCGTCCAGCTCCTTGGGCAGGCCGCGAATGAACTGCATCATCATGTAGATGAAGAAGGGCCAGCCCAGATACTTGGGCAGGATCAGCGGCACAAAGGTGCCCACCAGGCCCAGGCGGTTCCAGATGATGTACTGGGGGATCATCAGCACCTGGCCCGGCAGCAGCATGGTCATGATCATGGCGGTGAACCAGAACTTGCGTCCCTTGAAGTTCACGCGGGCCAGCGCGTAGGCCACCATGGCCGAGGAAATCACCGTGCCCAGCGTGCCCAGGCAGGAGACGATGATGGAATTCCTGAAATAGGTGGCGAAAGTCAGGCTGCCGCTGCCCTGCCAGCCGTTGGGGTAGTTTTCAAACACCCACACGCTGGGCAGGAAGGGGGCCTTGTTGCCGAGGATCTCGCTCTTCATCTTGAAGGACGAGAGGATCATCCACAGCACCGGATAGATCATCAGAAGCCCGAAGGCGACGACGAACACGTGGTAGACCACATTGAGGATTGCTCTCTTTCTCTGCACGCGTCGTCACCTCAGCTTTCGTAGAACGTCCAGTGGGACGAGGTCTTGAAGATGATGCCCGTGATGGCCGCCATGATCAGCAGCATCACCCAGCTCTGGGCGCAGGCGTAGCCCATGTGCTGGAAGGCAAAGCCCTCCTTGAAGATGTTCAGGGCGATGTAGTTGGTGGCGTAGTTGGGGCCGCCGTCGGTGATGATCTGTGCCTGGGTGAAGGTCATGAAGCCGGAGATCAGCTGCATGATCAGGTTGAACAGTATGATCGGCGAGAGGATGGGCAGCGTGATGGAGAAGAACCGCTTCACCGCGCCCGCGCCGTCGATCTCCGCCGCCTCGTAGTATTCCTTGGAAATCTGCTTGAGGCCGGAGGCGAAGATCAGCATCGAAGATCCGAACTGCCAGGCGTTGCACAGCACCAGCGGCACGAAGGCCCAGGTGGTGGAGCCGAAGAAGTTGAAACCCGTGGCGCCCAGCGACTTGATCAGGCTGACCACGGGGCCGCGGCTGCCGAAGAGCTGCTTCCACACCAGGGCCACCGCCACGGAGCCGCCGATCAGCGACGGGATATAATACACCGCGCGGTAAAAGCCCTGCATGCGGGTGGGCTTGGTGAGCAGCATGGCCACGAACAGCGCAAAGACCAGCTTCAGCGGCACGCCGATGATCACATACTGTATCGTCACCAGCAGCGAGTGGCCGAAGGTAGAATCCCGCAGCAGGTTGGCGAAATTCTGCACCCCGATCCACTCCGGCACGGCGGCGATCTTGTAGTTGCAGAAGGAATAATACAGGGACAGCGCCATGGGGATCAGCGTCAGGCAGAGGAAGCTGATGATGAACGGCGCGGCGAAGATATAGCCGACGACGTTGTCCTTGTACAGAAAGCCGGTCTTGCCCGACCGCTTTTCGGCTTGCATCGCATACCCTCCCTTTAATATACCGGGCGCCCTGAAACGACGTTTCAGGGCGCCCGGCGGTCGTTTATTCAGGAAGCTTCAAGCGCGGTTTACGAAGATCAGTACTTCGCCCAGATCTCCTGCGCCTCGGCCCAGAACTGGTCGGCAGCTTCCTGCGCGCTGGCGAACTTGCCCTCGGCCAGGCCCTGGAAGTAGGTCTTCTTCAGCACGTCGGAGATCTCCTCGTTGGCGGCCGGCTCGGCAGGGCTGGAGTTCGCGGCATCCGGGAAGGAGCCGATCAGGTCGATGATGGTGTAGACCTTCGCGGTCACTTCGTTGGTCAGCTCGGTATTGGCCTTGAGATCAGCCAGCACGTCGCTGTTGATGGAAACGCCGCGCTCGCAGTTCAGGATCTCGTTGGCCTCGATGCTGTTGACGAAGAAGTTCAGGAAGTTGGCGGCCATCTCCTTGTCCTCGGAGCCCTTCCACATGCTCATCTCCTGGCTGGAGCGGACGACCATGCCGCTCTGGCCATCGGCGTACACGCGCGGGATGGTGGCCAGCTCGAGGGTGATGCCGCTCTCGGCAGCCACATTGCTCAGAGCCTGGAACTGGTTGGAGGACAGCATGATCATCGCGGCGTCGCCGAAGGCGATCCAGTCGGCCTCGATGTTGGTGCCGATCTCGTTCTGGATGCCGTAGTCGGCGATGACGCCCTCCTTCTGCAGGGTGGTCAGCAGGTCGAAGATGAAGGCCAGGGGCTCGGTGTCGCCCTCGAAGGCGAAGTCAGAGCCGTCCATCGCGTAGAAGTTGTAGCCTTCCTTCCACTGGGTGACGGTGGAGAAGGCCAGGGAGTTGTACTCCAGGGTGGTGACGGCGGGGTTGCCGGTCGCCTCGGTGATGGCGCGGCCAGCCGCGGCGAAGTCGTCCCAGGTCCAGTTCTCGGTGGGATAGGCAACGCCGGCCTCGTCGAACAGGGCGGGGTTGTAGGCGAAGCAGCGGGCGTTGGTGCCGTTGGACATGCCGGTGACGTCGCCGTTGGCCTGGTTGATGGTGGTGGCCAGCATCGCGGGGCTGATGGCGGTGGTGTCGATGGTGCCATCCTCGATGTAGGCGTTCAGGGGCTCGATGGTGTCATAATAGGTCAGCCAGTTGTTGCCCATCTGGAACACGTCGGGCAGGTCATTGGCGGCCATCTTGGCCTGGAACTGGGTCCAGTAGGTGCCGCCGTCGTACCACTCGAATTCGACGGTCGCGCCGGTCTTGTCCTCCCACATGTGGATGACTTCCTCGGTCATGCGGGCGCGGGTATCGGAGCCCCACCACATGAAGGACAGGGTCTTGCCGGTGTAATCGGGATACTCGTAGCCTTCGGCGTTCACGTTGTTCCAGCCCTCGGCCTTCTCAGCCAGCGCCGGCATCGCCATAGCGCACAGCATGGCTGCCACCAGCAGCAGCGCGATCAGATGTTTCCTCATGATAATCCTCCTCATTCACTAATAATTTTGGCCTGATTTATTCATGAATGCGACAAATCAGACAACTATCATATTTATTATAAAGGCATTCTGCCTCATTGTCAACTCAAACCTCACTCAAATGCCCCGTTTTTTCCGCGCTCTTCGCTGAAATTGAGAAGTCCGGACGGATTGCTCCGAATAGGTTATTCCCCCGCAGCGCCGGGAAGAATATTTCCGGGACACGCGCCGCCAAGCCGCCCTCCCCCATCTTCGGGACGCGCGCCGCCCCTTGTCTGTCCCGCCCGGCTGTGCTATAATGATTCACGGCGCTGCCAAAAGCGCCCCCGGACAGTGTCCGCGTCGCAAGGCCGACGCGCCTACCGCCAGCCCGATCCTTCCACCGGAGGTCCTCTGCCCTATGCGAAAGCTCACCCTGGTTCTCGCCATCCTGCTCACGCTGCTGCTCGGCTTTGTCACCGTCTTCCTCGCCGGCGGCACACTCTCCGCGCAGATCCATATCCAGACCGCCAACGCAGCGGAATACCCCGAGGCCTACAGCGCCATACGCGACCTGCTGTCGTCCGGCTCCGCGCCCCAGGTGTTCGCGGACGCCCTTCCCGGCGAGGACCCAGCCCCCTATACCCTCGTGGACATCACCCTCCGGCTCGCCAACCGGGGCCTGTTCCCCGCCGAGTGGCTGGACCTGAGCGCCGAGGCCGTGGAAGGCGATATCGCTGTTTACGCCCTGACCGGCGAGGGCAGCGACATCCCCGCCCGCAGCGCCAGCCAGGTCAACCTAAAGCTGATCACCACCGCGCCTGCCGACGCGGTCCGAAACATCACCGTCCAGTACCACATCTACGGCATGCGGCGCCACATCACCGTTCGGTGAGGTAATGCCGACACGCCCTGAGCACGGTCCCCCTTTCAAATGAAGCAGCGCCTCGTTCGGAGACTTCCGATCAGGTACTGCTTTGTTTTTTCTTTTTTGATTTCCGCATACGCATCCGCCCACCCCATAATCCACGGAAGGTCGAAAACCTTGAGTTTTCGATTTTTGCACCGCAAAAACGCCCCGTCACGATCATGGATCGGGATGGGGCGCCGCTTGCCCGGATGGCGCTACCACGCGGTAGCTAATAGCCTGCTATTCCTATAAACTCAGATTCCCACCCCTGAATCTACGGGGTGGAAATCTGGCCTATAAAAGCGGCAGCCAATGACTGCCAACTTCCGCATACGCAGACGGGCCGCCCATAATCTACGGGCGGCCCGGATGGTTTGTCAACGCGGCAGCTAATGACTGCCGGTTCTACCGGCTCAGTCCTCCAGGATCTTGGTCACAACGCCGGAACCCACGGTACGGCCGCCTTCACGGATAGCGAAGCGCAGGCCTTCCTCGCACGCGATGGGGGTGATCAGGGTGATCTCCATGTCGATGTTGTCGCCAGGCATGACCATCTCAACGCCGTCGGGCAGCTTGATGTTGCCGGTAACGTCGGTGGTGCGGAAGTAGAACTGCGGACGATAGCCGTTGAAGAACGGGGTGTGACGGCCGCCTTCTTCCTTGGTCAGCACGTAAACCTGGCCCATGAAGTGGGTGTGCGGATGAATGGAGCCGGGCTTGGCCAGAACCTGGCCGCGCTCGATCTCGGTGCGCTGCACGCCGCGCAGCAGAACGCCGATGTTGTCGCCAGCCTCGGCGAAGTCCAGCAGCTTGCGGAACATCTCGACGCCGGTAACCACGGTGGTGCGCTTCTCGTCGGTCAGACCAACGATCTCGACCTGGTCGGACATCTTCACGATACCGCGCTCAACACGGCCGGTGGCCACGGTGCCGCGGCCGGTGATGGAGAACACGTCCTCAACAGGCATCAGGAACGGCTTGTCGGTGTCGCGCTCCGGATCCGGGATGTAGGCGTCCACGGCGTCCATCAGCTCGAAGATGCACGCGCACTCGGGGGTGCTCTTGGCATCCTTGCCGGCGGTCAGCGCTTCCAGAGCCAGCAGGGCGGAACCCTGGATGATCGGAATGTCGTCGCCCGGGAAGTCGTACTCGTTCAGCAGCTCGCGGATCTCCATCTCCACCAGCTCCAGCAGCTCCGGATCGTCGACCTGGTCGGTCTTGTTCATGAACACGATGATGTAGGGCACGCCAACCTGACGGGCCAGCAGGATGTGCTCGCGGGTCTGGGGCATCGGGCCGTCAGCCGCGGACACGACCAGGATCGCGCCGTCCATCTGCGCAGCACCGGTGATCATGTTCTTGACGTAGTCAGCATGGCCGGGGCAGTCCACGTGTGCATAGTGACGCTTCTCGGTCTGATACTCCACGTGCGCGGTGTTGATCGTGATGCCACGGGCCTTCTCTTCGGGCGCCTTGTCGATCTGGTCGTAGCGCATTGCCTCAGCGCCGCCCACCTGCGCCAGAGCCATCGTGATGGCTGCCGTCAGGGTGGTCTTGCCGTGGTCGACGTGACCGATCGTGCCGATGTTTACATGCGGCTTGTTGCGCTCAAATTTTGCCTTTGCCATTGTTAAATACCTCCGGTATTGATATTTCATTGAAGCCAGGCGCCATAATGGCGTCCTTCCGGCTTTTTCGATCCCCACAGCCTGCTGCGGCAAATTGGGGATTCCAAAGGGGCTAAGTCCCTTTGGCGGGGTTCTTAGGGGCAGCGCCCCTGAGCGTCCCTCTTAGCGGTGGCCGAGGATCTTCTCAGCGATGTTGTGGGGCACTTCCTCGTAGTGGGCAAACTGCATGGTGTAGGTGCCGCGGCCCTGGGTCTTGGAACGCAGGTCGGTGGCATAACCAAACATCTCGCTCAGCGGCACGATGCCGTCGATGGAGTGCATGCCCGCGTGGGCGTCCATGCCGGTCACGCGGCCGCGACGGGCGGAGATGTCGCCCATGACGTCGCCCATGTACTCGTCCGGCACGACGACCTCGATCTTCATCATCGGCTCGAGCAGCGCGCTGTCCGCCTTGCGCAGGGCCTCCTTGAAGGCCATGGAGCCGGCGATCTTGAACGCCATTTCGGAGGAGTCCACCTCGTGGTAGGAGCCGTCCAGCAGGTCGACGCCGAAGTCCATGACCTCGTAGCCGCCGACACTGCCGCTCAGGGCGGCCTCGCGGATGCCCTGGTCGATGGGGGCGATGAACTCCTTGGGGATCACGCCGCCCACGATCTTGTTGTTGAACTCATAGCCGGAGCCGGGCTCGCGGGGATAGATCTCGATCACGCAGTGACCGAACTGGCCGTGGCCGCCGGTCTGGCGCACGTAGCGGCCCTCGGCCTTCGCGCGCTTGCGGATGCACTCCTTGTAGGCGACCTGGGGCTTGCCCACGGTGGCCTCCACGCGGAACTCGCGCAGCAGGCGGTCCACGATGATCTCCAGGTGCAGCTCTCCCATGCCGGCGATGATGGTCTGGCCGGTGGATTCGTCGGTGTAGGTCTTGAAGGTGGGGTCCTCCTCCGCCAGGCGCACCAGCGCCAGGCTCATCTTGTCCTGACCGGCCTTGGTCTTGGGCTCGATGGCCACGCGGATGACGGGCTCCGGGAACTCCATGGACTCCAGCACGATCTGGGCGTTCTCCGCGCAGATGGTGTCGCCGGTGGTGGTGTCCTTCAGGCCCACCGCGGAGGCGATGTCGCCCGCGCGGATCTCCTCGATCTCCTCGCGGTGATTGGCGTGCATCCTCAGGATGCGGCCGATGCGCTCGCGCTTGCCCTTGACGGAGTTGTAGACGTAGCTGCCGGTCTTCAGCGTGCCGGAATAGACCCGGAAGAAGGCCAGCTTGCCCACGAAGGGGTCGGCCATGATCTTGAACACCAGCGCGGAGAAGGGCGCGTCGTCAGAGGCTTCGCGCTCGATCTCGTCCTCCTTGCCGGGCTTGGTGCCCTTCACCGGCGGGATGTCCAGCGGGGAGGGCAGGTAGTCCACGATGGCGTCCAGCAGGGGCTGCACGCCCTTGTTGCGATAGGACGTGCCGCACAGCACCGGGTTCAGGGTGCCGGCGATGGTGCCCTTGCGCAGGCCGAGCATGATCTCCTTGACGGTGAGCTCCTCGCCGTCCAGGTACTTCATCATCAGCTCGTCGTCGCTCTCGGCGGCGGTCTCCACCATCTTGGCGTGGTACTCCTCCGCCATCTCGCGCAGATCGGCGGGGATCTCGGTCTCGTCCATGGTGGTGCCCATCTCGTCCACGTAGATCTCAGCCTTCATCTTGACCAGGTCCACCAGGCCCACAAAGCTGGCCTCGGAGCCGATGGGAATCTGGATCGGCACGGCGTTGGCCTGCAGCCGCTCCTTCATCATGTTCACCACGCGGAAGAAGTCCGCGCCGACGATGTCCATCTTGTTGACGTAGGCCAGGCGGGGTACGTGGTACTTCGTCGCCTGACGCCAGACGGTCTCGGACTGGGGTTCGACGCCGCCCTTGGCGCAGAAGACGGAGACGGCTCCGTCCAGCACGCGCAGGGAGCGCTCCACCTCGACGGTAAAATCGACGTGGCCGGGAGTGTCGATCAGGTTGATCTGATGACCGCGCCACTCACAGGTCGTCGCCGCAGAGGTGATGGTTATGCCACGCTCCTGTTCCTGCTCCATCCAGTCCATCGTGGCCATGCCCTCATGCACCTCGCCGATGCGATGAGTGCGGCCCGTGTAGTACAGGATGCGCTCGGAGGTGGTCGTCTTGCCGGCATCGATGTGGGCCATGATGCCGATATTGCGTACATGATCCAGTGAATGTGTTCTCGCCACAGTCGGTTTCCTACTTTCTATAATTCTCAACAAATGAGATGGTCGAATCTTAACAGTGCCCTATACTGATCATCAGCACGCGGGTCGCGTGCTGATGACATCTCGGAGATCAGCGCGCCTGTGCGCGCTGAGCCCCCTGCTATGCGATTGATCAGGCTGTCCTCCAGCCTGCGCCTTACCAGCGATAGTGGGCGAAAGCCTTGTTGGCCTCGGCCATCTTGTGCATATCCTCGCGGCGCTTCACGGCGTTGCCGGTGTTGTTGGCAGCGTCCATGATCTCGCCGGCCAGGCGATCCGCCATGCTGCGCTCGCCGCGCTTGCGGGCGAACATCACCAGCCAGCGCAGAGCCAGGGTCTGGCGGCGCTCCGGGCGAATCTCGATAGGCACCTGGTAGGTGGAACCGCCGACGCGGCGGGCCTTGACTTCCATGGCGGGCATGATGTTCGCAATCGCCTGATTGAAAACCTCCATGGCCTCCTTGCCGGTCTTGGCGGCGACGGTATCAAAAGCATCGTAGCAGACAGCCTGCGCGACGCCGCGCTTGCCATCGTACATGACCTGATTGATCAGTTTGGTGATAATGGTCGTTCCGTATACAGGATCCGGAAGCACTTCGCGCTTCGGGATAAATCCACGCCTGGGCATTTCATGTCCCTCCCTATATCTTGTCGGTCAGCGCCTCAACGGGGCTGACAAGAATCTACAAACGTTAAAGTGAACGAGAAACAGGCAAAAGCTCCGGGCAGCTGTTGGCGCAGCCGCCTTGGCCCGGCCCTCGAACTCATCCGTCATATTCCCACGTTCCAAATGGACATGCCTTCAAAGTCTTCAAGCCGTTTTCGCCAAAGAGATGGTTTTGCGAACCTGTCTCTTACTTCTTCGGACGCTTCGCGCCGTAGAGGGAGCGGCCCTGCATGCGCTTGGCAACGCCAGCAGCATCGAGAGCGCCGCGGATGATGTGATAACGCACACCAGGGAGATCGCGGACCTTGCCGCCGCGGATCAGCACAACCGAGTGCTCCTGCAGGTTGTGGCCGATACCCGGAATGTAGCAGGTACCTTCGATGTTGTTCGTCAGACGAACACGCGCAATTTTACGCAAAGCGGAATTCGGCTTCTTGGGGGTCTGCGTCTTGACGGACATGCAGACACCGCGCTTCTGCGGACAGGACTGCAGAATCGGGGAATTCGACTTGCTGGTTACCTTTTCTCTACCCTTGCGGATCAACTGATTGATCGTCGGCATTGAAGAAAAGCACCTCCTGAACTATTATGAGTGATTGAAAGCCTCTATATACACTTCCGCAACCCTGGAAGGCTATAAAGCGAGAGTGGAGAGTGGAGAGTTCAGAGTTTAGAGTGGAAATGACGAATCATCCCTCAATGCACCTGTCTCCCCTGCTCCGGTTGTCGGCATGCTTACCGCTTGATGCCCGCGGAGGCTGTCTTGACCTCGATGCCGCAGGCTTCGCCCAGCTGCTTCATCGTGTCCACCTCCACCATGCGCACCCCGGCCTCGTTGCAGGCCTGGCGCACCTGGCGCAGTATGAACAGATCAGCGTCCCGGGCAACGTAGGCCTCGGCGATCTCGCCGGCGCGAATCGCGCGGAGGAGTCTGCGCGTTCCGACGACCTTGTCGGCGTTCTTCAGCTTTTCAAGCATCCTCGCGCACCCCTTTCCTGCGATCAGTCTGCATACCCGAACTCATAAATCATACCATGAAGCGCCCGTGATGTCAAGCAAAAATGCCGTCATCACAGGCGCTTCCTACAAATTTTAACGTTGTCTTTCGACGTTTTGACGGTCTCCGACGTCGCGCCGGTCCCGGGCGGTCACTTGCGGTAGAACATCTCGAAGCCGCTGTTCGCCGGGTAGACCTGCACGTGCTGCTTGTAGCTGACGCCCCGGCTCTTGAAGGTCTTCTTGGAGGCCTGCCTGGCGGTATACGTGTACAGCTCGTTCAGCGTCGTGATCTTGTTCTTGTTGCTGTCCGCGGGCATCCTGCCCTTGGTCTTGATGCCGTCGCAGAGCCACTTGGTGAAAAAGCTCTGCTTGCTGGTCGCCCAGCTGAACTCCATGTAATCCGAGGCGGTGATCACATAGAACTTGTTCTCCAGCACGAAGGCGCCCTGGTCCACGCCGGGAGCCATCACGCCCTTGTCCTCGGCCTTGAAGGCCTCGATGACCGCCTGGTCGAAGGCCGCTGGGCTGAACACCGCGTCGCCGGTGGACTTGCTGTTGTAGATCGCCGCGCCGGAGCCGCAGCTGTCGATCAGCACGATCACCTGCCCCGGCACCTCCGCCAGCCACTTGGCCAGCGTGGGCAGCGTCAGCGCGTCGCCGGTATTCGACCGCTCCACCAGCAGGTGGCCGGCGTACTCGCCGTCGCCATACTCAAACATAATGTCCATGTCGCCGTGGGTGCTGATGAAGAACAGGGAGATGTCGCCCTGCTCCGCCCCGGCAAAGGCCGTCTGGATGTCGCTGTGGATCTGGGAGGCCGTGCGGTCGAGCTTGGTGGTGATCTTCCACGCGGAGCCGGAGGGCCCCTTGACGCTCTTCAGCGTCTTTTTGAGCAGGTTGACGTCGTTTTTCGCCGGCAGCGCGTCGAAGGTTCCCCGGAAGGTCTCCCCCACCAGCAGCGCGCGGTAGACCGGCGCCTTGGTGACCTGTACCGCCATCGTCGCCGTCTGGCCGTTGTAGGTCTGCACGGTGATCGTGGCGCTGCCAATGCCCACCGCCCGCAGGGTGCTGCCGTCCATCACGGCCACGGCAGGGTCGCTGGTGGCATAGCTGATGCCGCCGCCGCTGCCAGGGCTGAGGATCGGCGAGAGCTTCACCGAGCGGCCCGTCCACAGCACCCTCGAGGCGGCGTCCAGGGCCACATACTCCGGCGCCTTCTTTATCGTCAGCTTGCAGGAAGCCTTTTTCTTGTTGAAGGTCTTGACGGTGATCGTCGCCGTTCCCGGGCTCACCGCCGTCACCACGCCGCTGCCGTCCACGACAGCGACGCCGGGGTTGCTGGATGTCCAGGTCAGCGCGGAGGCGGTTTTCTTGGGCAGAGTCGCCTTCAGGCCGAACGCCTCGCCCACGCCCAGGGTCTTCTTCTTCGCGGACAGCGTCACCTTCCTGGGCGCCTTGCGCACCGTCACGGTGCAGCTGCTCTTGACGCCCTGGATGTCCACGGTGATGACCGCCGTGCCGGCCTTCTTGCCGGTCACCACGCCGGTGGTGGCATTGACGGAGGCCACCTTCGGCTTGGAGGAGGTGAACGCCGCGCCGACACTGGCAGGATCGACGCCGCCCTCCAGCGACAGGGCGATCTTTTCCTTCACGCCCAGCACCACAGCGCCGGTCGCAAAGCCGCTGGCGATCACGTCGGTCGCGGGGACCTCGCCGGCCTCGGGGGGCGCGTCGGTCTCGGGGGCTGCGCTGGCCTCGGGGGCCAGCACTTGGCCGTCCTCCGCGGGAAGCTCGTCGGCATCCGGGGGCGTCTTGAGGCCCTCCGAAAGCACGTCGCCCTCCGCGCCGGGAAGCGCTTCCGGTGCCGGCTCCATGGGCAGGTCGACCTCGCCCGACTCGGGCACGGCCTCGTCCGCCTGGGCGGCGACGGCATCCTCCACGAGCATCGGCGCATCCGTCCACGCCTCCGCGAAGGCCCCGACGGAGCCGAGGGCCAGCAGCGCCGCCATCAGCAGTGCGAGCCATCTCTTCATTCAGTTCAACCTCCCTCAACGCTCTCCCACCACCGGGAGCGCCGCCAGAGCATTCCAACGTCGCAATACCACGACGGGCAGCTCTTTGGAAAGCCCGTTATCGTCATTCAGAATCTCAACGCCTCGCCATCGGTTCCCGGACCGCGGCCCTGGGATCCCTGCACGCGGCCGCCGGAAAGCCCGGTTAAAGCGCCCATGAACGGCGCAGGGCGGCTGCCGCCCGCCGTTACGCCATGCCGCGTTTCCGGCGGAGCGCCTCACCGCCCCGCGTTTTATTCCGTTTTCGGTTCGCGCCCGTCCCGTCAGATCTGGGGCTCGGCGTCGTTCTCCAGCGCCACGTTCTCCACGGAACGGATCGCCCAGCGGGCGATGACGATGGTGTTCTGCATGGAGCCCATGGTCAAGGTCACGGTGTCGTCCTTCAAACCGGCGATGGTGCCGTACAGGCCGCCGATGGTGCAGATGCGGTCGCCCACCTTCAGCGCGGCCAGCATGTTCTTCACCTGCTTGTCCTTCTTGCGCTGGGGACGGATCAGAAGGAAGTAGAAGATGGCCACCATGGCCACCATCATGATGATCGTGGTCACCAGCTCGCCGCCGGCGGCGGCGGGAGTCGCCGCGCCGTCCGCGGCAACGGCTTCGGGCGCGGCCACAGCCACAGCCTGACCAGCTTCTGCCAGAATGTTAGCGAAATTCAGCATCATTTGAAAAACTCCTTTACACGCTTATGAAACAATACCATTATAACCGAGGTTGGCGATAAAAACAACTTTTTCAGCGGGTTTTATTCCCTTGTTCGTAAATTTTTACGTTCAACCCCACTTTGCGTCTCCGCTCACCAGTTCCCCCGGCCATGGCGGGCGTAGAATTCGTTGGCCCAGTCCAGCAGGGCGTCGTTTTCGATGGCCTCGCGCATCTGCTCCATCATCTTGGTCAGGAAGTAGATGTTGTGGATGCTGTTCAGCCGCAGCGCCAGGATCTCCCCCGCCTTGAACAGGTGACGGATATAGGCCCGGGTGTAGTTTTTGCAGGCGTAGCAGTCGCAGTCGGGATCCAGCGGCGAGAAGTCCTCGGCGTACTTCGCGTTGCGCACCACCAGCCGGCCGTCGTGGGTGAACACGGTGCCGTTGCGGGCCACGCGGGTGGCCAGCACGCAGTCGAACATGTCCACGCCCCGCAGCACGCCCTCGATCAGGCAGTCCGGGGAGCCCACGCCCATCAGGTAGCGGGGCTTGCCCTCGGGCATGTAGGGCATCAATTTCTCCAGCATGTCGTACATGACTTCCTTCGGCTCGCCCACCGACAGCCCGCCGATGCCGAAGCCCGGCAGGTCCAGCTTCGCCATCTCCCTGGCGCACTCGACGCGCAGATCGCCGTAGAAGGCCCCCTGCACGATGCCGAACAGCGCCTGGCTTTCATGCGTCCAGGACTTCATGCAGCGCTCCAGCCAGCGCAGCGTGCGGTACATGGCGTCCTTGGCCCGGGGATAGTCGCAGGGATAGGGCGAACACTCGTCGAACTGCATCATGATGTCCGCGCCCAGGGCCTGCTGGATGGCGATGGATTCCTCCGGCCCGATGAACATCTTCGAGCCGTCCAGGTGGCTGCGGAACTGCACGCCCCGCTCCTCCACCTTGCGCAGGTCCGCCAGAGAAAACACCTGGAAACCGCCGCTGTCGGTCAGGATCGGCCGATCCCAGTTCATGAAGCGGTGCAGGCCGCCCGCCTTCTCCACCAGCGCCTCGCCGGGGCGAAGGTGCAGGTGGTAGGTGTTGGACAGTATGATCTGCGCGCCGCAGTCCTTCAGTTCCTCCGGCGTCATGGTCTTGACGCTGGCCTGGGTGCCCACCGGCATGAATACCGGCGTCTCGATCACCCCGTGGGGCGTGTGCAGGCGTCCCCGCCGTGCGCCCGTCTGCTTGCAGGTATGCAGCAGTTCAAACTCAAAGGGCTTGCTCATGCTTCCCCTCCCTCGAAAAACAGCATAAAAAACAGTGACCCGCGCTCAGGCCGGTCACTGTGAATGAACCTCCACTCATGCCAGGCGGCGACGGCGCAGCAGCACCGCCAGAAGCGCCCCGCACAGGGCCAGGCCCGCAAAGGCGAAGCCCACCGGCACGGAGCCGTCTCCGGCCTGGGGCACCTCGGGCTCCAGCACGCGGGCGGACACGTCCATGCTCACCACCATGCTGCCCTCTTCATCGAAGGCATCCAGGCGATAGACGCCGGTGTCCTCCGGCTGGGCGTTGACGATGTTGTAGACCTTCTGGTTCGCGCCTTCGATGGGCGCGTCGTTGAAGTACCACTGATACTGGCTGGGGCTTACGCCTTCGATGCTGACCTCGATGGACAGATCCTCGCCCACGTCGACCACGGCGTTCTGCGTCATCCGCGACCTGCGCATCAGCACCGTCGTGGAAATGGAGCCCTCCGCGCCGGCAAAGGCAGAGCACAGCAGCATGACCGCCAACAGTATTGCAGCCAGCCTCGCTATCCTTCCGTTCATGCCGGTCCCCTCCAATATCAAGTGCATTCGTAATCATGGTTATTTTATCGCACAGACCGGCAAAATTCAATAGACTTTGATATTAATGCACACATTCATCTAATTTCAGTCATAGATATGCCGTTAAATTCTAATTACAGAAATATTTGTGTAACATGTTAGAATAATTAGGAAACACTTCGACGTGTTCTTGAAATCATAGGTCCCGGCTTTACAGCCGCGGCCGCCGGATGCTATAATGGGAGGTAATCGAATCCGATCGCGATTTCCCCGCAGTGGGGCTGGAGGTTTGCTATGGGCGGTTTGCTGATCCTGATGGGCTATTTGCTGTGCGGCTGCGTGCTGATGGACGCCCTCGTCCCCGGGGCGCAGAGGCTGAACCGGCTGTGGCTCGGCCTCTGCGCGGGCCTGATGCTGATGATGTGGCTGCCCGCGCTGCTCGCTTTCTTTCTCCGCTTCACGCTTGCGGCCCAGCTTCTGGGCCTGGCCCTCGCCGCGGCCCTCGCCGGCGGCTTCGCGGCACTGAAGCGGGGCGTCCGGCGCGAGCGCCGCTGGATGGACATGCCCCTGTGGCTGCCCCTGGCGCTGATCCTGCCGCTGGCGCTGCTGGGCGGCTGGCTCCAGTACACCCACACCCTGAGAAACGTGAACGGCGCGCTGCACGTGGGCCAGTCCACCTACGGCGACCTGTGCCTGCACCTGGGCATCGCCACCAGCCTGAGAAACGCCGCTTTCCCGCCGGACTACTCCCTTCTGCCCGGGACCCTGCTGGGCTATCCCTTCCTGGGCGACAGCATGGCGACCACGATGCTGCTCTGCGGCGGCGGGCTCACCTTCAGCTACGTGCTGACGGGCACGCTGATGATGGTCCTGGTCACCACCGGCTTCGTGCTGTTCTGCTGGGAGCTGACCCGCAATGCCGCCGCCACCGTGGTGGCCACCGCGCTGATGTTCGTCAACGGCGGCCTGGGCTTCCTCTACGCGCTGGACGGGATCTGGAAGGATTCCACCGCCTTCCGGCAGATCTTCACCGGCTTCTACGCCACCCCCACCAACCAGCCCGCGCTGAACCTCCGGTGGGTCAACGTGATCTGCGACATGATGGTGCCCCAGCGCACGCTGCTCACCGGCTGGATGGCCCTGCTCCCGGCGCTGTGGCTGCTGGTAACGGCCGCGCGGGACCGGGACGCCCGGCGCTTTGCCCTGCTGGGCGTCTGGGCGGGCGGCATGCCGATGATCCACACCCACTCCTTCCTGGCCCTGGGGCTGGTCAGCGTCGGCGCGGTGGTCTACTCCACGCTGCGCGCCCCCTCCGCCCGGCTCGCGGAGCCCGACGACCCCGCCTCCAAGGCTCGGACCTTTTCCCGCTTTGCCCTCTACGGCGTCATCGCCGTCGCCCTCGCCCTGCCCCAGCTGCTCACCTGGTCGGTGCCTCAGACCGTCAACGGCGGGTCGCTCCGCTTCCGGTTCAACTGGGTCAACAACCGGGGCGACGGCCGGCTGATCGACGGCTACTGCTGGTTCTGGATCAAGAACGTGGGCCTGATCTGGCTGATGATGGTCCCGGCGGCTCTGACCGGCGAGCGAAACCCCCGGGGCAGCTCCGACGCGCCCCGCACCGGCGACCTCACCCGGATGCTGGGCCTCGGCGCGCTGATCGTGTACGTCGTCGCCGAGCTGATCCAGTTCCAGCCCAACGAGTACGACAACAACAAGCTGTTCTACGCGGCCTACATGGTCATGATGCCGGCCATGGGCCTTTACCTGGTGAACCTGTGGCGCCGCCTGCGGGGCGTGCGCGGCAGGGCGCTGCTGGCCGCCGCGTTCCTGCTGGCCTCCACCCTCTCCGGCGGGCTGTCCATCGCCCGGGAGGTCGTCTCCGACTACCGGCTGTTCAGCCGGGAGGAGGCCGACGCCGCCCGCTTCGTGGAGGAGAACACGCCCCAGGACGCCGTGTTCCTGACCGGCAACCAGCACAACAACGCCGTGGCCGCGCTGGCGGGCCGCCGCATCGTCTGCGGCACCGGCAGCTACCTCTACTTCCACGGCATCGACTACTCCGTCCAGCAGTGGGACGAGCGCGCCATGTTGGAGCGCCCCGGCGAATCCCAGGCGCTGCTGGAGGCCTACGGCGTCGCCTATGCCTACATCTCCAGCTATGAACGGACGAACTTCGCCGTGGACGAGGCCTGGTTTGCCGACAACGCCGAGCTGGTGTTCGCCGAGGGCGACGTGTGCGTCTACCGGCTGTAGCGCCGGCGAGGCCTCCGGGCTTTCATCGGAATTCCACGCAAACTTATTGTTCTTCGTATTGTAATTCTACGGAGATTGTTATAGAATATAATTGTAATAATATGAAATGTTTTGGCCATCGCAACCGGGCGCGGCGCAATCGCGTCTATTGGGATGGAAGATACAGCCAATTCGGAGGGTATAAAATGAGAAACGCGAAGATCGGGGCGCTGGCCTTGGCGGGGGCGGGCATCTGCCTGCTGCTGTCCGGCTGCGGCGCGATTGACGAGGACATTCTGAATACCCAGGCCAATACCTCCGTGGAGATCAGCGTGCCCTATGCCACGGCCACGCCCCTGCCGGAGAACATGGCCGCGCCCGAGGCCATCGTCATCGATTCGGACGGCAACGTCACCCTGAACGACAGCTCGGTCATCGAGGGCGACTTCCAGTCCGTCCACGATCAGGAGCAGCAGACGGAGTACCGCAGCCTCAGCCTGGGCAACACGGGCATCGCCGTGCAGGCGCTGCAGCTGCGCCTGCGGGACCTGGGCTATTTCAACGGCGAGGTCTCGGGCCTGTTCGACTCCGAGACCGAGGCCGCCGTGAAGCGCTTCGAGCAGACCTACGGCACCATGCAGACCGGCGTCGCCACGGCGAAGCTGCAGCTGAAGCTGTTCGCCGCCAGCGCCCCGGCCTACGGCACCGAGGAATACAACATCGCCGTCGTCTCCCAGTACCAGATCCTTCGCCCCGGCGCGGTGGGCAGCTCCGTCTACGCTCTGCAGCAGCGCTTGAAGAACCTGGACTACCCCATCACCGAGCTGACGGGCGTGTTCGACGAGCAGACCTCCCACTGCGTGCAGCTGTTCTACGCCGCCTACGGCCTGGCCGCCAGCGACGTGGCCAACGTGGCCATGCAGCGCGAGCTTTACGCTGACACCGCCCGCCGCTACGACCCCAGCGTGCAGCTGGTCCCCGATGGGGCCGAGGACGCGGAGAACGCGGGCCAGGTGCCCATCGTGATCCCCGAGGACGACGGCGAGATCGACGAATCCACCGCCATCGCCCTGGGCAACTCCGGCACCCGGGTCTCCCAGATCCAGCAGCGCCTCATCGCCCTGGGCTACATGGACAACGGCGGCGACACCGGCGTGTTCGACCAGGCCACCCAGGAGGCCGTGAACCGCTTCCTCTCCGCCATCGGCCGCACGCCCAACGGCATGCTCTCCCTGGACATGCAGGAGTTCCTGCTCTCCGGCAACGCCCCGGCCTTCGGCGGCGTGTTCACCATCGCCGACTACCAGGATCTGAACGTGGGCGACAGCGGCGAGGCCGTGATGAACCTGCAGCGCCGCCTGGTGGAGCTGGGCTACGCCAACGGCACGCCCAACGGCGAATACGGCCAGGCCACCATCAGCGCCGTGGCCTTCTACCAACAGTGCAACGGCCTCGAGCCGGACGGCATCGCCACCGCGTGGCTGCAATCGGTGCTGTTCAGCAACCAGGCCCTCACCTATGAGCAGACCCAGCAGGCCCGGGAGGATCGGGAGGACGCCCCGGAGCAGGACGCCGACACCCTGTTCTTCAACCTGATGGTGGGCTCCACGGGCAGCGCCGTGCAGGCCCTGCAGGACCGGCTGGTGGAGCTGGGCTACCTGGAGCGCGCCACCGGCATCTATGACGAGGACACCCGCGCCGCCGTCATGGCCACCCAGAGCGTGATCGGCGTGCTCGCCACCGGCGAGGCCTCCGCCTCCTACCAGCGCTACCTGTTCAGCAAGGCCGTCCCCAGCGCCTCCGTGCGCTTCGAGCCCACCGGCGCGGAGTACACCGCCCTGCGCCCCGGCGACGCCGGCGAAGCCGTCACCGACCTGCAGCGCAGGCTGTGGCAGCTGGGCTTCCTGGACCGTGCCGACATCGAGGACAGCATCGGCACCTACAACGAGGCCACCCGCCTGGCCGTGGTCAGCGCCCAGCTGAAGATGGGCTACACCAGCGCCGACGGCATCGCCGGCATCGAATTCCAGAGCTTCCTGTTCTCCCGCTACGGCAACCTGCTCAAGTAGGCGGGCGCGGAACGGGGGCAGCATTAATTCAAAACAGTTGTCAAAGATCCTGTGGCTTCGCATAGCGTCGACCGGCGCGTCGTGTCAATGCCATCTGTGAAGAACCACTGAAAAGCCCCGCGGAAGCGGCATTCCTGCCGCCCGCGGGGCTTGTGCTTTGATAGGATGGCCGGGGAGCTAAAGCGCCTCCCGGGGTATTGGTCCGAGCGGACCCGCCGGGGCTCCTGCCAATCGCTACGGGTTGGAGTCCTCGAAGGGGATGTACTGGCCGGTCTCGTACATCTGCACCAGCGTGTCGTAGTGGGAGTGCTTGCGCCAGCCCTTGCTGGTGGAGCCGTGGCCCTCGACGTTGATCTTGCACTTCGGCAGCGCCTTCTGCAGGTCGGCCAGCTGGGCACCGCTCAGCCGGCAGCCGCCGATCCACAGCCGCTTCAAAGTCTTGATGGACTTCAGCGGCTTGTAGTTGTCATAGATGGGGTTGAAGAAGATGTTCAGGTCCATCAGCTTCTTGAGCTCCGTCAGGGGCGTCAGGTCGGTGATGTCGTTCAGGAACAGCTCCACATACTCCAGGTCCTTGAAGTTGGAGATCTCCGCGATGTTGGTCAGCTTGTTGTCCGCCATGATCAGCACCCGCAGCTTCGTCAGGTGCTCGAAGTTCTCCAGGCTGGTGATGTGGTTGTGGCCCAGGTCCAGCATCATCAGGTCGGTGCAGTAGCGCAGCGCCTTGAAGGTGTCATCGTTGTAGCCGTAGCGGTTGCCGGTGCCCAGGGCCGTGGTGAAGGCCGTGGCGTCCGTGCGCAGGCGGTAATGGCCGAACTCGATCCACCAGATGAACTTGATCTCCGGGTGGGCGTCGAACAGCTGCCCCATCTCGTCCTCGGAGAGGCCGCAGTCGCACATGGACACCTTCACCAGGTTCGGCATCTTGGCCAGACAGCGCTCCATCGCCTCCACGCTGGGCACAGGCGCGTTGTCCAGGTTCAACTCGGTGTCGGAGTTGGTCATCTTCTTCCCGAAGGCTTCGAAGGTATACAGCAGCTTCTGGCTGTCCACGTTGGCCAGGAGGACGTCCGCCTGGTCCTCGGTGAGCAGCACGCCCCGGGCGTCCACGCTGACCAGGTTGGGCATGTAGTCAAAGAACGCCACGTAGGCCATCAGGTCCTCGAAGGAGCCGGAGACGGACAGCGCCGTGTCCTCGGTGGTCATGGTGCCGGAGGGCACCTGGCAGGTGAAGGTGAAGTCGATCTGCGGGTGGCTGTTGCACAGGGCGGAGACCTCCTCCGCCGTGGCGGGCGTGCCCCGCAGGTCCACGCTGCGCACCGAGGGCAGCAGCGAAAGCGCCGCGTGAATGGTGTTCACGTCCATCGGCGCGCCCTGCAGGTCCATGGACTCCGTGTCCAGCGCGTAGCGGGTGCCCAGCAGCGGCACGCAGTAGTTGAAGCGCTTCTCCGGGTTGGTCTCCAGCAGCTCCCGCAGCTCCGCCACGGTCAGGTTCAGGTTCGTCACGTCCACCGAGCTGGCTTCGCTGTCGAAGTACATCTCGTGGATCGGCACGCTCCAGCGGATGCTGCATCCCGGCAGCGCGGCGGCCAGCGCATCGTGCTCGGCCTGGTCAAAGGCGTAGTTCTCCCGGATGTCCAGCCGCTTCAGGGACGTGATCTCTTGGATCGGCGTAAAATCCGTCACCGTGGAGCCGCGCATGTCCAGCTCCTCCAGGCGCATCATGTGGTCAAAGAGGAAGGGATAGCGGTCCGTCACCCGCATCTGGGTGGTCACCGCGTAGCGGGGCATCGGCCCCTCCTCCGTGTTCACGAAGAAGTGCTCGGCGAAGCCGCCCACGGCCAGCGCGAAGCACAGCACCGCCAACACCGCGAAGACCCACCGCGGCACCGGCAGGTTGACCCACAGCACCACCGACACCAGCAGCATCAGCGCGGCCGCAGCGCCCATCAGCAGCGTGCCCAGGCTCAGCCCCAGAAAGCGAACGAGAACGCCCACGCCGACGGCCAAAATGACAACCAGCACCCCGATGACCCGGCGCTTGGTCATCGCCCGACGCTTTGTCCGGGCGTGCTCGCCGGCCCTGTCCGGCCTCTGTTCCGCAGCCTGCTTCATTCTCGATTCTCCTGACCTCGTATATTCCGTAACGCGCGGTGCGCAAATCTATCCGATTACATTATAATTTCTTTTTTGTCATTTTTCAAGCATACTTTGTTAATCATTTTGAGCGCGGTTCCGATGACCGCCGCGCTTTCCTTTTCCGGCGGGATGCGCTATAATGGGAAATAGTATCAAGCGCATTCCCCGGGAGGCCTTCCCGGTCGGCATACAGGAGGTCCCGTCATGGCTGGCAAACCCCTCACCCGCGCCCAGCGGCGCGCCCTGGAGCGCAGGAAGCGCAGGCGCAGGCAGATCATCGTCGCCGCGCTGATCGCGGCGGTGCTCCTGGCCGGAGTCCTCTATTTCGCGCTGCGAAGGCCCGCCCGGGACGAAGCCGCGACACCCGCCCCCGTCGAAGCCGCACCGACCACGGAGGCCCTGCCCGACCAGGCGGATGCCCCCGCCGGCGAACCGCCGGCGGAACAGGCGGCATCCCCCGCGGGGAATGCGGACGCCGGCCAGCCGGAGTCCGCGGAAGCGGTCCATGAGACCACCACGCCCACGCAGCAGCCCACCGAGGCCCCCACCCCCGAGCCCACGCCCCGGGTCACGCCCATTCCCGGCACCCAGCCGGACGTGGTTTCCTTCTACACGCCGAGCAAGGGCAGCTACTCCCCCCGGGTGCGCATGGGCGAGACCTACTCCGCCCCGTGGAAGAAGGGCAAGGACATCGGCAGCTTCGAGGTCATCGCCTCTGACGCCGACCGGCTGGAGGGCTCCTTCTTCGGCGACATCTTCGGCGCGGCCTGGACGGCCTTCCCCGACGCGGACAGCTGCAAGATCGGCTATACCCTGCGCTACACCCTGGACGACGGCACGGAGATCCGCTACTCCATGCTCTCCCCCGCCCACATCGAGCACACCGAGTACATCGAATGCTGGCTCTACGACGACTACCACCGCAAGCCCCACAAGTTCTACTCCCACCTGAAGTCGTCCTCGATGAAGCCCGGGACGCTGATCACCTCCATCAAGCTCACCGCCGGCAAGCAGATCAGCCACGTGACGGACATCTGGCTCACCGCCTACATCTGCTCCTCGCTGGACGACTTCGACGCCGACCACAACTACATCGGCGACACCTCCTGCACCATCCACATACTGAAGTCGTGAGGCGCGCGAGGGGTCTCAACACATACAAAAGGCGCTGTCTCGCTCTGAGGCAGCGCCTGAATGATGTTTCTTCACATTTGGGGGAATAGCGACCTCTCAGTCACAGACTGCGGCTGTGACTGCTCGCCCTTACAGGGGCCAGGGGAGAATTAATTCCCGCATCACGCCTTGAAGAAGGTAGGGGCAGGATCGCGGCAGCCGCTATTCCTTTTCCCTGTTCCCTGTTCCCTCTCACTCAATAGATCTGCAAATTGTACAGCATGCCCTTGCCATTCTGCCGGATCACGCAGAAGGTATAGGCCGTGGGGAACACCTTGTCGCCGGCCTTGGTCTTCAGGATGTAGTCGAAGGACACGTGGCAGGTGAAGCAGTCTTCAGACAGCACGTAGAACTCCGAAACCTCCTGGTTCGCGAAGGAGACCTTGCTGTGGGGCGTGGCGAACTTGTTGCTCAGGTTATCGAAGATCGTCCGGGCGGGGCTGTTCGGCGCGCAGTACCTCAGGATCTTCTTCTTGGAGGCGTCCTTGGAGGTGAACTTGGCCACCTGCTGGGCCAGGGCGTAGGCCGCCTCGGCATACTGGTCGCGGTAGGCCGTATCCTCCTTCGGCGCGCAGGACCAGGTGTAGGGCTTGTCCTCCGCGGGCGTGAGGGTTGCCGCCGCGCCGGTCTCGTCCGTGGCGGCCAGCGCCGGGTTCTCGTTGGTGACCGCGAAGTAGTACTCGGTCAGCATCGGGTTCTGGACGCCCTCGGGCAAAAAGCCCGTCTCGAACAGGTTCTTCGGCGTCACGATGGCGTTGTCCTCGGACAGCTGCACGCCGTCCACGGTCACCGCGTAGCCGCTGGGCACCGTCACCCGGCATTCGTAGGTCGGCGCGGGCGTCGCCTCGGGCTCCGGCTCCGCCGTGGTCTCGGGCTCGGGCTCCGGCTCGGGCTGCTCCAGCTGCACGTGGGTGGTCACGGAGCCCAGCCGCCACAGCCGGGTCCCCCGGCGGGTCGTCTCCCCGCTGGGCACCAGCGTGAAGGTGGCAAAGCGCTCGCCGTCCAGCGTGACGGCGTAACGGCGCTCGTTCTCGTCAGTGGAGAAGGCCTCCGACCACTCCAGCATCCGGCCCTCGGTCAGCTCCTGCATGCTCTGCACGTAGAACGCCCGGTCGCCCTGGGCGATGTTCGCCGCGGAGCTGTCCAGCTCGTAGAGGCTCTCGAAGTCGGACACCTCGAACAGGCGGGCCACGTCCTCGGCCACATAGATCGGCTGGGCGGACTCATACTCCGCCAGCATGCCCCGCAGCCACACGGTTCCCACGGCGATACCCACCAGCGCCAGGGCCACCACCGCGAAGTACACCCGGTAGAACGTGCTGCGGAATATGCTTTTTTTCTTCTTTCTGCTGCTTCTGCTCATAACGCCTCCGTCAGCGCACGATAAACGCCGTGGGCATGTTGCGCGAACCCGTCAGCGTCACGCCATTGTTCAGGTAGCCGCCCTTGTAGTACATCAGCGACGAGGAGCCGCCGTCAAGGTTGATGGCGTTGATCGCGCCGTACTCCAGCATGATGCTGATCAAATCGGAGTAGGTCGCGCCCAGGCTGGAGGCCTGCCGGCCGTCGATCACCAGCATCAGCACCGCGCCGTCCACCCGCTGGCCGATGGCCGTGCGGGGGTTCAGGCCGGAGCCCGCGCCCTTCACGTTGGCGGGCTCGCCGTTGACGATCAGCTTCGGGCCGAAGGTCATGGCGTCGCGGATGCCCTTCTCCTTGGCCTCGCTCTCGGACATCTTGCCGATGATCAGGATGTTATCCTTGTTGAAACCCACCGTGGCATAATCGCCGCTGACTCTGCCGGTGTGGCGCACCGTGCCCTCGGAGATGACCAGGCCGATGGGCTTGCCGCCGTTGCCGACGCCGCCGTCGTCCTCGAAGCCGCCGCCGTTGATGGCAGCCACGGCGTTATAGCGCTTGGCGATGTCCTTCAGCTGCAGGCCCTTCTGGCTGTTGAACTTGTCCCGGCACACGCCGCAGGTCACACGGCTGGGGTCCTTCACCACCATCATGTAGCCCATGTAGGTGCCGCCCTTGACCTCGTAGACCTCGATCCCGTCCTCCGAGGAGAGCAGGTTCTCCGGCGTGGGGGTGGAGGCGGGCTGCACGGCCACCGGGCCGCCCTCCTGCGCCTCCGGCTGTTCCTCGGGCACGGGAGTGGCCTCCGCCGCCGGACCCGCGATGACGATCATCGACGTGTCCGTCTCGCTCTCCGACGCGGCCACGGAATTTCGGTCCAGGATCTCCTGGAACTCCGCATTGCTGTAGAAGATGTGGGGCACGAACTTCAGCGCGCTGGTCTCCTGCATGGAGACCGTCAGCAGGTCGCCCACCGTCTGGGAGGGGCCCCGGAAGGCGGCGTAGCCCGCGCTGAGCGCGGCCACCAGCACCAGGCCGATCACCGTCAGCACGCTGAGGGTGCTGCGCCAGGCGATCCTGCGAATGCGGCGGCGACGGCGGCGCTGGGCCTTCGTCAGCTTCTTTGTGGTCCGCTTGCTCTTTGACTGCATGTTTCAATGACCTCCGATGGTCCGATACTTTCCAATCATCAGTTGAACACAATATTGTACAGCTTGCCCTCGCCCTTGCGGCGCACGATGCACAGCGTGTAGGCCGTGGGATAGACGTAGTCGTTCTCCCGGCGGCTGGTCAGCACGAAGTTGAACTCCACCCGGCAGGTGAAGCAGTCCTCCGACAGCACGTAGAACTCCGACACCACAGCGTTGTTGATGGAGGAGGTCTTATGGCTGGGCGCCCAGGAGTTGCTGAATTTCTTCAGGATCTTCTCCGCCGGGGAATCCGAAAGCACGTTGCTGAGAATCGCGCCGCGGGACAGGTCCTTCGCCGTGTACTTGGCGATCCGCTCCCCCAGCTTGATCACCGCCTGGCCGTACTTTTCCCGGAACTCGGTGTTCTCCGGCACTGGGCAGGTCCAGCGGTTCTCGCCGTCGGGCTTCAACTCCACCGCCTCGCCGGTCGGCGCGGTCACGACGATGTTCGGGGACTCATTCTCACTGTCAAAGCCGTACTCCGTCAGCGTCGGCGCGGCCACCCCGGAGGGCAGGAAGTCCTCCGGCAGCACCGACTTCGCCGCCACGACCACGTTCTCCTCGGTCAGCGCCTCGCCGTCCACGGTCACGGTGTAGCCGGTGGGCACCTCCACGCGGTAGGCCGCCGCCACGGGGTCGCCCTCCGCGCCGCTGCCCTTCAGCACCACGTTGGTGGTCACACTGCCCGGCTTCCACAGCCGGTTGCCATGGCCGGTGGTCTCGCCACTGGGCACCAGCGTGAACGAGGCGAAGCGCTCGCCGTCCAGAGTCACGCCGTAGTGCTTTTCGTCGGCGTTGGAGGAAAAGGCCGCCCGCCAGGCGATGGCCTTGCCCGCGGTCAGTTCCTTCATGCGCTCCACGTAGAAGTTCATGTCCCCGCCGGAGATGTCCTGGGCGGAGGTGTCCATGGCATAGAGGCTGGCGTAGTCCGAGATCTCGAACAGCCGCACCACCTGCTCCGCCACGTGCACGGGCTGGGCGGTCTCATAGTCCTTCACCACGCCGTTCAGCCACGCCAGGCCGATGGCCACGGCGACCAGCGCCAGGGCCACCAGCGCGAAATACACCCGGTAGAACGTGCTGCTCAGGATGCCCGCCTTTTTCTTTTTCTTGTCCATGGAAACCCTCCGTCAGCGCACGATGAACCCGGTGGGCAGCTCGCGCGATCCGGTCAGGAGAACCCCCTTGTTCAGGTATTCGCCCTTGTAGTACATCAGCGACGAGGAGCCGCCGTCCAGGTTGGCGGCGTTGATCGCGCCGTACTCCAGCAGCACGCTGATCTCGTCGGCGTAGGTCGCGCCGAGGCTGGAGGCCTGGCGGCCGTCAATCACCAGCATCAGCACCGCGCCGTCCGCCCGCTGGCCGATGGCCGTGCGAGGGTTCAGGCCGGAGCTGGAGCCGGAAACCGCCGCGGCCTCGCCGTTGATCACCAGCGCCGGACCAAAGGCCAGCGCGTCCCGCAGGCCCTTCTTCAGGGCCTCCTCCGAGGTCATCTTGCCGATGATCAGCACGTTGTCCTGGTTGAAGCCCATCACGATGTTGTGGTCAGAATTGACGCTGGCCTTGTTCAGCACCTCGCCGTTGGAGATGACCAGTCCCAGGGGACGGCCGCCGTTGCCCAGGCCGCCGCTGTCGGAGAAGCCGCCGCCGTTGATGGCCGCCACGGCGTTGTAGCGCTCGGCGATCTCATGCAGCTTCAGGCCCGGCTTGGAGCTGAAGTTCTCCCGGCAAACGCCGCAGGTCACGCGGCTCGGGTCCTGCACGATCATCATCCAGCCGTTGTAGGTCGCGCCGTGCACCTCGTAGATCTCGATGCCGTCCTCAGAGGACACCAGGTTCTCCGGAGACGGGGTGCTCTGGGGCGCCGCGTCCGCCGAGCCCGGCTCGGGCGTCGGTCCGGCGATCACGATCATGGAGGCGTCGGTCTCATCCTCGAACTCGGCCACCTCGTTGCGGGCGACGATCGCCTCCACTTCGGCGGCGCTGTAGTAGATGCGCGGCACGAATTTCAGGGCGCTGGTCTCCAGCATGGAGACCGTCAACAGGTCGCCCAGGCTCTGGGAGGGACCCCTGAAGCCGATGTACCCGGCGCCGAGGGCCGCCACCAGCACGATGCCGATCACCGTCAGCACGGACAGGCCCGCGCGCCAGGCCACACGCTTCGCCGCGGCCTTGCGCTTCCTGGCGGAACGCTTGCCGGAGGTCTTCTTTGCCGCAGGCTTTCCCGCCGCCTGCTTCACCGCGGGTTTCCCGGAAGCCACCCGCTTCGCGGCGGGCTTCTTCGCGGCGTCCACGGCCTTCGCGCCCGTGGAGCCCGCGTGCTTCGCCTGCCCGGGCTGGGCGGCGCGCTTCGCCGCGTCCTGCGCGGCGGGGCGGCTGCTCTGCGCCGCGCTGCCCGCGGCGTGCCTGCCCTGCGCCTGTGAAGGTTTCTCCTGCATTCCGTCACTGCCCTCCATGTCGGCATTTTCCCAATTTCACATACTCTATTATTGTACCATTGCAACGTCGCATTTTGGTTGTCATAATGTTAACGTTATTGTAGGCTTACACAAAACGGGCCCGCGCCTGAAAGGCACGGGCCGCATTTTTGGGATTGTACATGATTAGCGGGTCGGCGGGTTCTGTTGCCACAGGCCTAGCGAAGCGTTCAGCAACACGCCGACAAGCATTCAGAGACTGCGGTTTACTTCAGCATCACCTGGCCGCCGGTCACAGGAATGGCCTGGCCGGTCTCGTACTTCTGCTCCACGCAGTAGAAGATGGCCTTCGCCACGTCCGCCGGGAAGCAGCCGCGGTTCATGGGCACCTTGGCCATGTAGTACCTGCGCACGTCCTCGACGGTCTTGGCACCGGGCACCTTGCCCGCGTTCAGGTACTGCACGAACAGGCCGCGCTCCGGGTCGGACCACAGCGGGCCGTCCAGGTAGTTGCCGGGGCAGATGGCGTTGACCTTGATGTTGTAGGGGCACAGCTCCAGGGCGAAGCTCTGGGTCAGGCCGATGCCGCCGAACTTGGAGCCGGCGTAGGCGTAGTTGTTCTTGCTGCCCTCCAGGCCGGACTTGGAGTTGATGGTGATGATGTCGCCGAACCACTCCGCGTCCGCCTCGTGCTCGGCCTCCATGATGGCCGCGGCGTACTTGGCGCACAGGAAATAGCCGGTGTAGTTGATGTTGGTCACGAAGTCGAAGGTCTTCTTCTCCAGCTCGATCAGGTTGCCGGCCTTGGCGACGCCCGCGTTGCTGACCAGGATATCCAGGCCGCCGAACTGCTCCACGGTCTGCTGCACCATCTTCGCCACGCTCTCCTCGTCGGTCACGTTGACCTCCACGGCGGCGGCGTGGGCTCCCAGCTCGTCGGCGACGGCCTGGGCGCCGGGCAGGTTCATGTCCGCGATCACGACGGTCGCGCCTTCACGGTGCATCTCCTCGGCGATGCCCTTGCCGAAGCCCTGCGCCGCGCCGGTGACGATGGCGATCTTGCCCGCCAGGCGGCCCTCGGTTTCAGGGCGCTTGGCGATGTTTTCCTTCGCGATGGCCTGCCATTTGCTCATATCGATCATTGGAATCACCCCTTGAGTGTATTTTAGTCACGTCTATTATACATGATCGCACTCCAAAATACCATACCCGGAGCCATATTTTTCAGGGCCGCACCAGGTCCACCGGCACCGGCGCATCGATCCCGGCAAAGCCGGGCCGCACCTCGCAGTCCACCGCCAGGACCTCCACGCCGGCGTCCCGGGCCGCGATCAGCGCCTCGCCGAACTCCGGCTGGGTGTCCCAGTTGGGCCGGAACACCTTCACGCCCTTCATCTGGATCACCACCAGCACCGCGCAGCGGCAGCCCTGCCGCGCCAGAGCGGTCAGCCCCCGCACATGCTTGAGCCCCCTCAGCGTGGGGGCGTCGGGAAAGCGGGCCACGCCGCTCTCCTCCAGCGTGCAGCCCTTGACCTCGATGTACACGGGCCTGCCATCCTGCCTGGCGGCGAAGTCGAAGCGGGAATCCCCCGCCGTGACCTCCGACCGCAGGTTTTCCAGCGGCCCCAGCCCGCCCCCGGACAGCCACTCCCCCGCCATGCGGTTCGGAGCCATGGAGTCCATGTTGACCAGCCTGCCGCCCGCCTTGACCACGGCCACCAGGTCGTAGAGGGTCTTTCTTGCCGGATTGCCGGACTTCTCCAGGAAAACCCGATTGCCCTTGACCAGAAGCTCCGCGCAGCGGCCCGTGTTCTTCACGTGCACGCGCTCGACCCGCCCGTCCAGCTCGACCTCCGCCACGAAGCGGTTCAGGCGGCGCAGGAAGGCCGCCTCGACGACATTGGCATAGCGCATGGCTACTTCTTCGCCGCGCCGGGTTGGATCCACCACTCCGGGGTCAGCTCGCCCAGGGTCGTCTCCCGGCCCGCTTCCATGTCCATCATGATGCGGATGGAGGGATAGTCGTCGGGCATCAGCTGCACCATCAGCTCCCGGCAGGCCCCACAGGGCGCGCCGCTGGTGCCGTCGGGCAGTATGGCCAGCACGCGCTCGATCTCCTGCTCGCCATTCGTGAGCATGTTGAAAATGGCGTTGCGCTCGGCGCAGATGCCCAGCGTGGAGCAGGTGTCCACGCAAATGCCGGTGTAGATCCTGCCGGACCGGGAACGAATGGCCGCGGACACCTCGCCGCAGGTCACGTAATCGGAGACGCGCCGCTCCCGGCGCACCGCCTTCGCGGCGTCGTACATCTCCCGCCAGATTGCATCCATGACACAGCCCTCCTTGGCAATGATGAAGCGCCGGCCCGTCCCCGGGAGACCCCGGAGGCAGGCCGGCATGTTGGTATCCGCTTAAGCTCTCAGCTCCGCGCCGAACTGGGCGTTCAGCGCCTTGAGCACCTTGTCCATGGTGGAATTGATCTCCTCGTCGGTCAGGGTGCGGTCCGGGGCGCGCAGCGTGATGGCGTAGGCCACGGACTTTTTGCCCCTGCCCAGCTTGTCGCCGCGGTAGATGTCGAACAGCTTCACATCCTCCAGCGTCTTGGCGGCGGCCTTGCGGATGGCGTCCATCATGGTGCCGGCGCCGACCTTCTCGTCCACGACCACCGCGATGTCGCGGCTCACCGCCGGGAACTTCGGCAGGGGCTTGATGCCATAGAAGGGCTTCTCCAGGGGCATCAGGGCGTCCAGGTCCACCTCGGCCACGTACACCCGCTTCGCGATGTCGAAGGCGCTCGCCACGTCGGGGTGGATCTCGCCCAGCGCCGCGATCTTCACGCCGTCCACGGTCATAACCGCCTTGCGGCCCGGGTGATAGTACGCGTCGCCCGCGGCCTCGATGGAGGCGGTGACGCCGAACTTCGCCAGCAGCCACACCACGATGTTCTTGACGGTGTAGAAGTCCACGCCCTCGCCGAAGGCACTGAGGCACAGCGCGGTCTTTTCGGTGGGCAGGTCGCCGGCCTTACCGGCGGGCACGAACACCCGGGAGAGCTCGAACAGCCTGCCGTCCATGTTGCCGCGGTTCATGTTGCCCGCCACGGTGTTCAGCATGCTGGGCACCAGGGTGGTGCGCATGACGGAGGTGTCCTCGCCCAGCGGGTTGCGCAGGGTGACGGTGTTGCGGCGGGGATCATCCCCGGCCAGGTTCAGCTTGTCGATCCACTTGGGGCTGATGAAGGAGTAATTCAGCGCCTCGAACAGGCCCATGCCCACCAGCGCGGCCTTCACCCGGTCGGCAAAGGCGGTCTTCTCGTCGCGGAAGCCGGGCATGGTCACGGCGTTCATCAGCGTGGATGGGATGTGCTCGTAGCCGTACATGCGCAGCACTTCCTCGGAGATGTCGGCCTCGCCGTCCATGTCCAGGCGGAAGGCCGGGATCTCGCAGTGCAGCGTGTCCTCGCCCACCAGGGTGGTGTCGATGTACAGCCGGTTCAGGATGTCCTCCATGGTCTCGCCGGGCACGTCCACGCCGATGCGGCGGCAGATGCGCTTCACGCTGGCCTCGATCTCCACCGGAGCCTTCGGGTTCGGGTAGTGGTCATAGGCGCCGGGCACGACCTTGCCGCACTCCAGCATGTTCACCAGCATGCAGGCGCGGTCCAGCGCCTCCATGGTGGTCTCCGGGCAGACGCCCTTTTCGAAGCGGCCGCTGGACTCAGTGCGCACGCCCAGCTTGCGGGCGGTGATGCGGTTGTTGGCGCGCTCGAAGGCCGCGCACTCGAACAGCACGCAGGCGGTGTCGTCCACGATCTCGGACTCCTCGCCGCCCATGATGCCGGCCAGGCCCGTGGCGTTCTCCTTGTCGGCGATGACCAGCATGCTCTCGTCCAGCACGTGCTCCTTGCCGTCCAGGGTGGTCAGGTGCTCGCCGGGCTTCGCGCGGCGCACCACGATGGTCTGCTCCTTTACCTTGCTCAGGTCGAAGGCATGCATCGGATGGCCGGTCTCCAGCATCACGAAGTTGGTGATGTCCACGATGTTGTTGATGGGCCGCACGCCCGCGCCGTAGAGGTACTCGCGCATCCACCTGGGGCTGGGACCGATCTTCACGTCGGTGATGACCCGGGCGCAGTAGCGCGGGCAGTTCTCGTCGTCCAGCACCTCGACCTTCGCGTAGTCGTCGAAGGTGCCCTTGCCGGTCTCCTCCACGGCGATCTCCGGCATCACGAAGTGCTCCTCCAGCACGGCGCTGGATTCCCGGGCGAGGCCCCAGACGGACAGGCAGTCCGGGCGGTTGGCCAGGATCTCGAAGTCGACGATGTCGTCGCCGAGGCCGAAGACCTCCTTGACGTCGGTGCCGGGCTTCACGTCCTCGAAGATCTCGATGATGCCCTCGTCGCCAATGTGGGGGTACAGGCCCGCGGGCACGTCCAGCTCGGGGCCGGAGCACAGCATGCCCATGGACACCTCGCCGCGCATCTTGCCCTTTTTGATCTTGCCGCCGGGCAGGTGCGCGCCGTCCAGCGCAGCGGCCACCCGCATGCCCGCGTGCACGTTGGGCGCGCCGCAGACGATCTGGATGGGCTCTTCCTCGCCCACGTCCACCATGCAGATGTGCAGATGGTCGGAATTGGGATGCGCCACGCAGGACACCACATAGCCCACGACCACCTTGTCGAACTGCGCGCCGGTCTTCTCGACGCCCTCGACGCCGGTGCCGGTCATGACCATGCGGGAGGCGTAGTCCTCCGCGCTCATGTTGATGTCCACATATTCCTTGAGCCACTTCATGGGCACTTTCATAATTCAATCCTCCGTTTTCTGTTTGAGGGAATCTCTCGTCAAATCAGGAATCAGAAATTAGAAATCAGGAATGAATGGCTGACGCGGTTTAATTTCCAATTTCCAATTCATAATTCCTAATTATCTTACCGGTACTGCGTCAGGAACCGCAGGTCGTTCTCATACAGGTACCGCAGGTTCGGGATGTTGTACTTCAGAAGCGTCATGCGCTCCACGCCCATGCCGAAGGCGAAGCCGGAATACTTCGTGGAATCGATGCCGCACATCTCCAGCACCTTCGGGTTCACCATGCCTGCGCCCAGCACCTCGATCCAGCCGGTGCCCTTGCACATGCGGCAGCCCGCGCCCTTGCAGTTCGCGCAGGTCAGATCCACCTCGGCGGAGGGCTCGGTGAAGGGGAAGAAGGACGGGCGGAAGCGGGTCTGGATGCCCTGGCCCAGCATCTGGCGGGCGAACTCGTCCAGGGTGCCCTTCAAGTCGCCCATGGTAATGTTCTCGTCGATCACCAGGCCCTCCATCTGGTGGAAGACCGGGCTGTGGGTGGCGTCAGCCTCGTCGGCGCGGTAGACGCGGCCGGGGCTGATGATGCGGATGGGAGGCTTGCGGGTGGTCATCACGCGGGCCTGCACCGGGGAGGTCTGGGAGCGGAGCACGATGTTGTCCTCCACGTAAAAGGTGTCCTGCGCGTCCCGGGCGGGGTGGTTCTTGGGCACGTTCAGCAGCTCGAAGTTGTAGTGGTCGTACTCCACCTCGGGGCCGTCCACCACTTCATAGCCCATGCCCACGAAGATGTCCACCATCTTGCTGAGCACGATGTTCATCGGGTGCAGCGAGCCCGCGCCGCGCTCGGGCCCGGGCAGGGTGACGTCGATGGTCTCGGCAGCCAGGCGGGCCTGCTTCTCCCGTTCGGCCAGCTCCGCCGCGCGCTCCTCCAGCTTGGCCTCCAGGGCCGCGCGGACGTCGTTCACCAGCTGGCCCATCTTCGGCCGCTCCTCCGGCGGCAGCTTGCCCATGCCGCGCAGCAGGCCGGTCAGCTCGCCCTTCTTGCCCAGCGCGGCCACGCGGATCTGCTCCAGGCTGCTGCTGGCCTTGGCTTCCTCGATGTTCTTCAGCATGCGCTCGCGGATCTCACGAAGCATCTTTTCCATAATCACACACTCCTTAAAGCTCTCGTCCAGGGCAGTGGCGGGAACAAGACAAAAGGCCCCGCCCCCGACAAGGGGCGAAGCCTGACTCTCCGCTGTACCACCCATATTCACCCGCTGTCGCGGGCCTCTCATTTCTGTAACGGAAAATGACCCCGTTCGCGCCTAATCGATGCCCTTTCAGCGCGAAAGCTCCGGAGTGAACTTCGCCTGCCTCCGCCTGACCGCCGCGCTTTCAGCCCATGGCGCGGCTCTCTTTCGGTGGGGATGCGGGTTACTCTCTCCATCACAGCCATATCGCCGTCTATTTTAGCACACGCCCGGGCAAATTACAACGCGTTCCCCGGAATTTTACGCAGATGGAAGCGGTAAAGTAGGCTATTTTGTGACAACCTTCGACACCGCTGTTCTCCGTGCTGTCAAAGTGCTATACTAATATCGGTATAATAAGTCGTTTGCGCGGCAGTGCGCAGCGGTCAGGGGAAACCAGCGCGCAAGCGCCGGCGAAGACGCTGAAAACGCGCTTCTGGCGTCTTGGAAACGCGCCCCAACTTTTTACGCAATACTCCGCTAAAGTCAGTTGACTTGACACAGGCTTGCGCCTAAAATGGTGCACACAAGCAATACCGACCCAGCCGCCCAGGCGGCGCAGCGAGGAAGACACCATGCGCAACATCGGCATTATCACGGATACCAATTCCGGCATGACCCCCCAGGAGGCCCGAGAGAGCGGCGTCCTGCTGATGTCCATGCCCTTCACGGTCAACGGCAGGAACTACGTGGAGAACGTCAACATGTCCTACCGCGAGTTCTTCGAGCGCCTCGCGGGCGGGGCCTCCGTGGCCACCTCCCAGCCCTCCCCCGAGGAGGTCACCAGCTGCTGGGAAGAGGCGCTGAAGACCTTCGACGAACTGATCTACATTCCCATGTCCAGCGCGCTGAGCAGCAGCTGCCAGAGCGCCGCCCTCTTCGCCGAGGACTTCGACGGCCGGGTTCACGTGGTGGACAACCGCCGCATCTCCATCAGCCAGAAGCAGTCCGTCTACGACGCGCTGAAGTGGCGCGACGCGGGCCTGGACGCCGGGCAGATCGTCCAGAACCTGATGGACACCGCCCTGGAGGCCAGCATCTACCTGACCGTGGACGACCTCAAGTACCTCAAGCGGGGCGGGCGCATCACCCCCTCCGTGGCCGCCATCGGCGCGGTGCTGAACATCAAGCCCGTGCTGCAGATCCAGGGCGGCAAGCTGGACACCTACAAGAAGGTCCGCGGCCTGCACGCCGCCCAGCACACCATGGTCGAGGCCGTCCGCAAGGACCTGGAGACCCGCTTCAAGGATACCCCGATGATCCTGCGCACCGCCTACACCGGCGACGCCGACGTGGGCCGCGTCTGGAACGCCCAGGTGCAGGAGCGGTTCCCGGAGTTCGAGGTCACCGGCGACCCGCTGCCCATCAGCATCGCCTGCCACGTCGGCCCCGGCGTCGTCGCCCTGGGCCTGATGAAGAAGATCTGACCCCGCCTTCGCACAGAGCCCGTCGGCACATCCCTGCGGGATCCGCCGATCCGGAATGCGCTCCGCTTTCCCAATCACCCGCAATTCAACAGCCCCGCGAATCCATCACAGGAAATTGTGTAAATTCGCGGGGCTTTGTCTGTGGAACCCCATTTTCTTTTTATCCAGATACCTTCCGGCATTCTGACTGTTGCCCGTTGCCTTCTAAATTCTCAATTCCCAATTCTCAATTCTCAATTTCTTCCCCGTATTCCCTCTCGATCAGCTCCAGCGCCCCGTCCGTGTAATGCAGCCCGTAGATCACCGTCAGCTTCGCTTCCAGCGACTCCACCGGCACCAGGGACAGCCGAAGCGGCGCGGCGCGATCCAGGAAGTAATAGAGAGGGCTCGTATTGTAGAGTTTGTTTCTAAATTCAGAAACAAACTCTAATCCCTTGTAAACACCATTCTTCCTCGGCCCCGCTTCATCGCGTCACCTCAATCGAATGTTAACACGCCCACTCTTGACACGCCATGCATCCATGTATACAATAATACCCACTAAACCTTTCAGGAGTTGAGACCCATGCTGGAAATGTCGAGCAAAACCAACCTGCTTGAGCAAAAGCTATACAAATACTCCCTGCAGGATGTGGACAATCCCAACCTGTACCGGGACATCTACCCCTATGACCAGGTGCCCCGGGTGGCCTTCAACCACCGCCGCGTGCCCATGAGCATGCCGGAGGACATCTGGATCACGGACACCTCCTTCCGGGACGGCCAGCAGTCCGTGGAGCCCTACACCGTGGACCAGATCGTGGACCTGTACAAGCTGATGGCCCGGCTGGGCGGCCCCTACGGCGTGATCCGCCAGACGGAGTTCTTCGTCTACAGCGAAAAGGACCGTGAGGCCATCCAGCGCTGCATGGACCTGGGCTACCGCTTCCCGGAGATCACCACCTGGATTCGCGCCACCCGGGAGGACTTCAAGCTGGTGAAGGACCTGGGCATCCGGGAGACGGGCATACTGGTGTCCTGCAGCGACTACCACATCTTCAAGAAGATGAAGATGAGCCGCAAGCAGTGCATGGAATACTACCTCAAGACCATCGCGGACGCCTTCGAGGCCGGGGTCATGCCCCGCTGCCACCTGGAGGACATCACCCGGGCGGACTTCTACGGCTTCGTGGTGCCCTTTGTGAACGCGCTCCAGGAGATGAGCCAGGACGCGGGCATCCCGGTGAAGATCCGCGCCTGCGACACCATGGGCTACGGCGTGCCCTACTCCGAGGTCGCCCTGCCCCGCAGCGTGCCGGGCATCATCTACGGCCTGCAGCACTATGCCGACGTGCCCAGCGAGCTGCTGGAGTGGCACGGCCACAACGACTTCTACAAGGCGGTGGCCAACGCCTCCACCGCGTGGCTCTACGGCGCCTGCGCGGTGAACTGCTCGCTGCTGGGCATCGGCGAGCGCACCGGCAACATCCCGCTGGAGGCCATGGTGATGGAATACGCGAGCCTGCGCGGCTCCCTGGACGGCATGGACACCACCGCCATCACGGACATCGCCCGCTACTTCCACAACGAGATCGGCTACGATATCCCGGTGATGACGCCCTTCGTGGGCCGCCAGTTCAACACCACCCGGGCCGGCATCCACGCCGACGGCCTGCTGAAGGACGCCGAGGTCTACACCATCTTCGACACCCGGAAGATCCTGGGCCGCAGCCCCTCGGTGATGATCGGCAAGACCAGCGGCCTGGCGGGCATCGCCTACTGGATCAACGACAACTACGCCCTGGAGGGCGACGAGCAGGTGGACAAGAAGAGCGAGCTGGTCACGGCGCTGAAGGACTGGATCGACGAGGAATACGCCGGCGGCCGCCAGACCACCCTCTCCACCGAGGAGCTGGAGACCAAGATCGAACAGCTCTCCGGCGGCAGGCTCGCGCGCCTGTAACCCGACCATAAGGAGGCATCGCCATGGAATACAAGACCATCTCCCTGTCGGACCAGGTGTTCGAGCGCCTGGAGAACGACATTCTCAGCGGCCATTACAAGCGCGGCGACATCGTCACCGAGCTGCAGCTCTCCAGCGAGCTGGGCGTCAGCCGCACCCCGGTGCGGGAGGCCCTGCGCCGCCTGTTCCAGGAGCACCTGATCGAGGACACCCCAAAGGGCACCATGGTGCTGGGCATCACGCCGAGGGACTTCCGCGACATGTCGGAGATCCGCCTGCGCATCGAGGAGCTGGCCGTGCGCGGCTTCATCGAGCACGCCGACGCCGACACCCTGAAGGAGCTGAACGAGACCGTGGACTTCCAGGAGTTCTACCTGGCCCGGGAGGACGTGGAACACCTGAAGGAGCTGGACGGCCGCTTCCACGACATCATCTATTGCCACTGCGGCAGCATGATCCTCCGGGACACGCTGGTGCCGCTGCACCGTAAGATCCAGCAGTACCGCCGCGCCTCGCTGCGCTCGCCGGAGCGGGCGCTCACCTCTGTGCGGGAGCACAAGGAGATTCTGGAAGCCATCGTGGCCAGGGACACCGAGCTGGCCGTCAGCCGCATGAACCAGCACATCCGCAACGCCATCACCCGGGCGCTGGGCGAGGAGGTAGAATGAAATGGGACGCACCATCGCACAAAAGATCATCGCCGCGCACCTGCTCTCCGGCGAGATGATCCCGGGGCATGAGATCGCCCTGCGCATCGACCAGACGCTGACCCAGGACGCCACCGGCACCATGGCCTACCTCGAGTTCGAGACCATGGGCATCGACCGGGTGCGCACCGAGCTGAGCGTGGCCTACATCGACCACAACACCCTGCAGTGCGGCTTCGAGAACGCCGACGACCACCGCTACATACAGTCCGTGGCGAAGAAGCACGGCATCCGCTTCTCCCGCCCTGGCAACGGCATCTGTCACCAGGTCCACCTGGAGCGCTTCGGCATCCCGGGCAAGACGCTGATCGGTTCCGACAGCCACACCCCCACCGGCGGCGGCATCGGCATGCTGGCCTTCGGCGCCGGCGGCATGGACGTGGCCGTGGCCATGGGCGGCGGCGCCTACTACATCACCATGCCGAAGATGTTCAAGGTGAACCTGACCGGGCGGCTGCGCCCCTTCGTCACCGCCAAGGACATCAGCCTGGAGATCCTGCGCATTCTCTCCGTGAAGGGCGGCGTCGGCGCGATCATCGAGTGGGGCGGCGAGGGCATCGCCTCCCTGTCCGTGCCGGAGCGCGCCACCATCACCAACATGGGCACCGAGCTGGGCGCCACCACCTCCATCTTCCCCTCCGACGAGGTGACCCGCGCCTTCCTGAAGGCCGAGGGCCGCGAGGCGGACTACGCGCCCCTGGCCAGCGACCCGGACGCCGAGTACGACCGGGTGATCGACATCGACCTTTCCACCCTCGAGCCGCTGATCGCCTGTCCCCACAGCCCGGACAACGTGAAGAAGGTCTCCGAGCTGAAGGGCGTGAAGGTGGACCAGGTGTGCATCGGCAGCTGCACCAACTCCTCCCTGCTGGACATGCTGAAGGTGGCGGCGCTCTTGAAGGGCAAGACCATCGACCCCTCCGTGAGCCTGTCCATCTCCCCCGGCTCCAAGCAGGTGCTGGGCATGCTGGCGAAGTCCGGCGCGCTGAACGACATCCTGCAGTCCGGCGCCCGGGTGCTGGAGTGCGCCTGCGGCCCCTGCATCGGCATGGGCTTCAGCCCCAACTCCGCGGGCGTGTCCCTGCGCACCTTCAACCGCAACTTCCTGGGCCGCAGCGGCACCGCCGACGCCGGCGTGCACCTGGTCTCCCCGGAGACCGCCGTGGCCGCGGCGCTGACCGGCTATGTGACCGACCCGCGGCTGCTGGGCGAGATGCCCGCGGTGTCCCTGCCCGAGGCCTTCCTGCTGGACGACACCGCCGTGCTGCTGCCCGCTCCGCCGGAGGAGGCGAAGGACGTGGAGGTCGTGCGCGGCCCCAACATCAAGCCCTTCCCGGCCAGCCGCCCCGTGGGTGACACCATCCGCGCCGGCCTGACGCTGAAGGTGGGCGACAACATCACCACCGACCACATCATGCCCGCCGGCGCGAAGATCCTGCCCTACCGCTCCAACATCCCCCACCTGTCCCAGTACTGCTTCGGCGTCTGCGACCCCACCTTCCCCGAGCGCGCCAAGGCCGCCGGCGAGAGCATCGTGGTGGGCGGCGTGAACTACGGCCAGGGCTCCTCCCGGGAGCACGCGGCGCTGGTGCCGCTGTACCTGGGCGTGCGGGCGGTCGTCGCCAAGAGCTTCGCCCGCATCCACGTGGCCAACCTGATCAACTCCGGCATCCTGCCGCTGACCTTCGTCCACCCAGAGGACTACGACCGCCTGAACCAGGGCGACACGCTGTCCCTCGAGGGCATCCACGCCGGCATGGACGCGGGTTCCATCACCCTGTTGGATGAGACCACCGGCGAGCGCTTCGAGCTGGCCTGCGCCTTCACCCAGCGCCAGAAGGACATGCTGAAAGCGGGCGGCCTGCTCGCCTATACGAAGGAGGTTTCCGACAAATGAACGCCATTGACAATGCTGTGAACAGCTTCCGAACGCTGCTGGAGGAGCAGATCGCCCGCTCCGAGCGGATGCGCGACGCCGCCCCCGCCAAGGACTTCGCCGCCCTGCCGGTGGTCACCATCGGCGTGATCGACGGCGACGGCATCGGCCCGATCATCTCCGCCCAGACCATGCGCCTGCTGGAGGCCCTGTTGGCGGACGAGATCGCTGCGGGCAAGGTGGTCCTCAAGCGCATCGAGGGACTGACCATCGAGAATCGTCTGGCCAAGGGCCAGGCCGTTCCCACGGACGTACTGGCCGAGGTCAAGACCTGCGACGTGCTGCTGAAGGGCCCCACCGAGACCCCCAAGGGCGGCACTATGGAGAGCGCCAACGTCAGCCTGCGCCGGGAGCTGGACCTCTACGCCAACGTCCGCCCGGTGAGCGTGCCCGACCAGGGCATCGACTGGATCTTCTTCCGCGAGAACACCGAGGGCGAGTACGTGCTGGGCAGCCGGGGCATCGAGATCCCGGACACCCTGTGCATGGACTTCAAGGTCACCACCCTCCCCGGCACCCGCCGCATCGCCCGGGCGGCCTTCGAGTACGCAAAGAACAACGGCAAGACCAACGTCAACATCGTCACCAAGGCCAACATCATGAAGAAGACGGACGGCACCTTCTCCGCCCTCTGCCACGAGGTCGCCGCCGACTACCCCGGCATCGAGGCCGAGGACTGGTACATCGACATCATGACCGCCAAGCTGGTGGATCCCCGGGTCCGCTCCCGCTTCCAGGTGTTCGTGCTGCCCAACCTCTACGGCGACATCATCACCGACGAGGCGGCCCAGCTGCAGGGCGGCGTGGGCACCGCCGGCAGCGCCAACCTGGGCGACCAGTACGCCATGTTCGAGGCCATCCACGGCTCCGCGCCCCGCATGATCGAGACCGGCCGCAGCGCCTACGCCAACCCCGCGAGCCTGATGCGCGCCGCCGGGATGCTGCTGCGGCACATCGGCCGGACGGAGCTGGCCGCGAAGCTGGACGCCGCCCTGGACGCCACGCCCAACGACGGCCTCACCGCCGCCGCCTTCACCGACGCGGTGCTGGAGAAGCTCTGATCCAGGCCGAACAGCCTTCTGCAACAAGCCCACGAACCAATCATACAAGGGGGATACGTCCATGAAGAAGCTGCTCTGCCTCACCCTCGCGCTGCTGATCGCGCTCCTCGCCCTCCCGGTGTCCGCCGAGGAGGCGGAGAAGGCGCCCATGCAGATCTCCGACACCGACACCAACATCGCCACGCCCGCCATCGACCGCTCCCTGCAGGAGCTGCTGGGCCACGATTATCCCGAGGACGCCGAGGGCGAGACCGCCATATTCAGCGAGCCCTTCATCCCGGACGAGGTGATGCCTGACCGGCGCATCGTCGGCACCGACGACCGCAAGACCATCAGCGACCCCAGCAAATACCCCTACTCCGCCATCGCCTACATGGTGGTGCACGCGGAATGCGGCTGCGACTGGACCGGCTCCGCCTTCATGGTCGGCAAGCGCGGCGCGATGACCGCCTCCCACTGCCTGGTCTGCACCACCCACAACCGCTGCGCCGACCGCATCACGCTGTACTTCGGCCACAAGCCCAACGGCCGCTATTTCTACAAGTACGACGACGGCACCTCCTACTGGTACGGCAACATCGGCGGGAATGACCGCGGCTGGGACTACGGCTACATCCGCCTGAACAGCAACGTGGGCGAAAGGACCGGCTGGTTCGGCACCATGGCCATGTCCGACAGCGAGCTGAACGGCGCGATCATGAACCTGGCGGGCTACCGCCAGGGCGAAATCAAGCGCGATTATGACCGCGTCACCGTGGTCAACGCCAATGTGATCGACCACCGCATCGACACCGAGAAGGGCTACAGCGGCTGCCCCATCTACAATGACGACTACTATGCCGTCGCCATCAACGTGGCCGAGTATACCAACTACGAGGGCAACATCGGCCGCCGCATCACCGGATCGCTGCAGAACGACATGCGCGCCGCGGGCATCTTCGACTGATCCCGGGTCCGGCATATCCAGAGCGAGGAATCGCAAAAGATTCTTCGCTGCGCTCAGAATGACCCCGACGAGCGTTCGTCATTCCGGGTGATGCCTGACATTCTGAACGATGCCCGTCATTC
>JAUMVG010000074.1 GCA_030530315.1 Clostridia bacterium
CACGAACTCGCTTGTTCGTGCCCCTCGTTGCCCTATCTTAGTGACATTGCCCTTTGGGGAGGGCCCGCCGTTCTGATTTGGCATTGCCTGCCGGCGTCGGCACAGGCGCTGCTTACGTGCTCCGTGCCCTTGCAGGCGCAGACGCGGCAGCCGAAGCAGGCGTCGCCCGCCGGGCAGAGCGCGTCCTCCCGGATGCCGCCGGGCCGGCCGCAGCGTTACAGCCGGGCCTTGCCCACCAGCTTGCGCGCCTGCGTCTGTCCCGCCTTGGAGATGCCGCAGTTATGAGCGTCGCCGGGGAAGAAAATGGCAAAGGTGCCGGGAACCATGTCGAGCCGCATGCCGGCGGGACCCTCCGCGAGGCTGTCGTCGCCCACGAAGGGCCGCCACTCCAGGTCCTCTACGGGGCGGATGGTGATGATCTCACCCTCGTCGATGGGGATTTGCAGGTCCACGTAGGCCGCGTGATGCTCGAACAGCGCGGTGGCGGGCTTCAGCTGCGCCACGTTGTTGTTCAGCCAGCAGTTGTCGCCGTCCACCTCGTTCCGGCCGGGGGCGAGCTTGTCATAGTCGCAAGCCAGCACGTAGTCGATCAGCCGGTCCAGGTTCGCGTTGAGGCCCTTGTACAGGGGCAGCCGTTCCATCTTGTCGAAAATCATTTCGGTTCCTCCTTTTTCCCATCCAGATACTCCTGGGGGATGTCGTAGCCTGCCCGCTTCAGGGCGCGGGCGTAATTTGGATCGCTCAGCCGCTTTTGGGAGGCGATCTTCTCCGCGGCCAGCTTTCTGCGTCGGGTCGGGCAGAGCGCCACGTCGGCGATCAGCGTCGCCAGCGCCACGCCGAAGGCGATCAGCGCGAGGGTGGTCTGCCCGAGAGCCAGCAGCAGCGCGCCCAGCACGCCGCCCATCAGCCCCAGACGCAGCGAGGCGGGGCCCACCACGGCCATGTCCTGCTTGCGCGGGCCGGTGATCGCCAGCTCCTGCATGTCCCGGTCGATATACAGCTTGCCGCAGTGAGGACAGAGCTTCATCGGCGTGCCGAACAGCCACTTGTCCTCCTCGGTGGGCTGTCTGCCCCACACGGCGTAGGCGCGCTGCTCCACCACCTTCTTGCAGAAGGGACAGTTCTTCACCAGGGTCTTCATCGCCATGGGCATACCTCCCGACCGGCGCTCGCCGCCGTCAATGACACCATTATAGCACACCGCGCCGCGCATTGCCATTTCTTTTTTCACAGCGCATGCCGATTCAAACCCCCTTGCAAAAAACAGAACCGCCCGGTCGACTTCCCCGTTCCCCCTCCCATCGAGCGCCGGCAAATAAAAAGGCGGCATGTCCTCCAAACCCATGTCTGGAAAGCATGCCGCCAAAGCGGGAAATTGCCATGCGTCCGCCGTCATCCCATCGTGTTCGGAATAAACATGACGATCTGCGGGATGTAGGTGCAGGCCAGCAGCAGCAGGATCATGATGGCCACCATCGGCAGGATCTCCTTGATGACCTTCGACATCTGCGTCTTGCCGATGCCCGTCACGATGAACAGCACCATGCCGAACGGCGGCGTCGACAGGCCGATCATCATGTTCAGGCAGATCACCACGCCGAAGTGCACCAGGTCGATGCCGAACATCTTCACCAGCGGCAGCACCATCGGCACGAACACGTACTGGATCGTGGACACGTCCATCACGCAGCCCAGAAACAGGAACACCAGGTTGATGACCAGCAGGAACAGGTACTTGTTGTCCGTCAGGCCCACCACCCAGTTCGCGATGGCGATGGCCACCTGCTCGCGGGAGATGATGTAGCTGAACAGCAGGCTCGTGCCCGTCAGCAGCGCCAGCGTCGCCGTGTTCGCCGCCGTCTTCTTCACGACGCCGATCAGCTTTTCAAGGCCCATGCTGCGGTATACCAGAAACGCGATCAGCAGCGCCCAGGCGGAGGCCAGGGCGCCCGCCTCGGTGGGCGTGCACACGCCGGAATAGATGCCGCCCAACAGCAGCACCACCGTGAACAGCGCGGGAGAGGCAACCAGCGTAGCCTTGAGGAACGCCTTGAAGCTCATTCGGACGCCGGCGGGATAGTTGCGCTTCTTGGAGATAAAGAAGCAATAGATGGAGAGCAGCACCGCCAGCAGCACGCCGGGCACCATGCCGCCCATGAACAGCTTGCCCACGGACGCGCCGGACAGCATCGCGTAGATCACCATCGGGATCGACGGCGGGAAGATCGGGCCGATGGTCGCCGTCGCCGCCGTGATGGCGCAGGAGAACGGCGCGTCATAGCCCTCGGCCTTCATCTGCTCGATCTCCATCACGCCGATGCCCGAGGCGTCCGCCACGGCGGAGCCCGTCATGCCGGAGAAGATCAGCGAGATCAGCACATTCACCTGCGCCGTGCCGCCCTTCAGGCGGCCCAGCAGGCCGTTGCAGAACGCAAACATCCGGTCCGTGATGTCCGACTCGTTCAACACGTTCGCCATGAAGATGAACAGCGGGGCGGCCAGCATGGTGTAGTTGGCGAACATGTTGCCCGTCAGCACCGTGGCCACCTGGCCCATCTGGGCCGGAGACTTGATCAGGAAATAGACGATGGAGGAGGTCAGCATGGAGAAGGAGATCGGCATGCGGATCAAAAAGCACACCACCATCGTCGCGAACACCGCGAATATCGCCCAGTTCACGCCTTGGCCACCTCCTTCTTGTCATCCTTCGCCTGCTTGTACTCGTCCCAGGACGCCTTCATATAGAACAGGCAGCGGAACGCGCACTCAAACAGCATCCACAGGAACGGCGCGAACACCACCTTGTAGGGCATCTTCAGGATGCCGGTCTTCATGGTGGACGCCATCAGGCTGTTCAGGCAGGGGGTGAACGCGATGCAGATCAGCACGATCAGCACGGCGTTGTACACCAGCTTGCAGATCAGCTGGCCCAGGGGCGACAGCTTGTCGTAGAGCAGGCTGAACACCACGTGTTCGTCCCGCTTCAGCGCGATGCCCGTGCCGAAGAACATGCAGTACATGTAGCCCAGTATGGAGACCTCATAGCTCCAGGGTATGGCAAAGCGCAGTATGTACCTGCAGAATATGGTTGCCATGAACGTGACGAACACCACGCAGAACGCCACCATGGGCACGCCCTCGCTGAGCACGGTCATCAGCTTATGGCCCAGCCTGGCCTCCGGGAAGGCCAGCAGAACCGCCAGCAGCAGCAGCGCCAGCACAATCAGGAACGCGGTCGTCATAACATCGGATTCCCCCTTTATCATATGTTTATACTAAGACCTGATTAAAATGAGACTGAATCAGCGAGGGATTTCCCGTTTTGGCAAGGCAAAGCCCCGCAGGCTTAGTAGCGCTAAGTCAAGGGGCTTCAACGCAGCCACAACGGAAAAGATCCGCTGAAATGTCTTAGTCAGGGATTAGTATTACCTTCAATTATAGAGAAACAGGCGCTAAAATAGCGGCAAGCATGGCCTGCCGCCGCTAATGTTCCGCTAAGATTACGAATCTACTCTGTGGGCGTCTCCTCCTGCTCCGCCATGCGGTAGCCCACGCCCACCTCGGTGAAGATGTACCTCGGCTCGCTGGGAATGGGCTCGATCTTGCGCCGGATGCTGGCCATGTGCACCCGAAGGATCTTGTTGTCGGTGCTGGCGGAGGGCCCCCACAGCTCCCGGAGCATGGTCCGGTAGGTCAGCACGCGCCCCGCGTGCTTGCCCAGCAGCGCCACGATCCTGAACTCATTGGGCGTCAGCTTCGCGTCCTGCCCGGCCACATACACCCGGTGCTTGTTGTAGTCGATGGTCATCCCGCCCACGTGATAGCTGCCCGTCAGCGCGATCTCGTCGTTCTCCGCGGTGGTCCGGGTGTGGCGCAGCGCCGTGCGGATTCTCGCCAGCAGCTCGACGGCGCCGAAGGGCTTCGTGATGTAGTCGTCCGCCCCCAGGTCCAGCGCCTTGGCCTTGTCCGCCTCCATGCTCCGGGCGGAAATGACGACGATGGGCGTGGGCGTCCAGCTGCGGACGCTCTCGATGATGTGGTTGCCGTCCATGTCCGGCAGGCCCAGGTCCAGCAGTATGCAGTCCGGGCAGTGGGAGGCGATCACATCCAGCGCGCTCTGGCCGCTGCCGACGATGATGACATCGTAGTTCTCCGCGACCAGCGTCGCCTTCAAAAAGGTGCAGATCCCCGGATCGTCCTCTATGATCAGTATCTTGCTGCGTATGGTGTTAGACATCTTGCGCCTCCGAACAGGGTAGGTAGAATTCAAAGCACGCGCCGCCGTGGGCGCCGTTGGACGCGGTCATCTCGCCGCCGTGGGCCTGTATGATGGAACGGCACACCGACAGCCCGATGCCCATGCTGCGCCGGGCGTCCGGCCGGGGCTGCTCTCCCCGCCCCGCGCCGCCGTCAAACACCTTTGGCAGCATCGCCGCGGGAATGCCCTCGCCGTCGTCCTCGATCCGCACCACGGCCCGGTCCCTCTCCCGGTGGACGCTCAGCCAGATCCGCGTGGCACTGGCGGCATGAGCGCTCACGTTGTCGAACACGTTGATCAGCACCTGCTCGATCAGCGTGCCGTCCATGGGTACGATCAGTATGTCCTCCGGCATGTCCACCTGCACCGGCACCGCGCCCGCCGTGCGGTGATACTTGATGATGGCGCTGCCCACGATCTCCTCGACCACCTCGTCGGTCTTGCGCAGGGCCACGTCGCCGCCGCTGAACCGGGTGATGGACAGCAGGTTTTCCGTCACGCGCACCAGCCAGTTGGCGTCCCGGCTCATCTCGTTCAGAAGCGCGTCCCGGTCCTCCGCCGAGAGCTGCTGCTCCTTCAGCGCGGAGCTCGCGCCCAGTATGGAGGCCAGCGGCGTGCGGATGTCATGGGCAATGGCCCGCAGCAGGTTGGCGCGCATCTTTTCCCGATCGGCCTCGTAGCGCAGCTTTTCCTGCCGCTTCACCTGGGTGGTCAGCGCGCAGATGAATATGGACACCACCAGCATCGTGGCGAAGGTCAGCGGGTAGCCGGTCAGCGTCACGTCGAATTCCCAGAAGGGATAGGTGAACATGTAGTTGACGCAAAAGGTGCCCACCAGCGACGCCGCGACGCCGTACAGATAGCCGTCGGTCACCCGGGCGATCACCGCCACGGCCAGTATGAACACGGGCATGGCAAAGGGGTTGTTGTCGTCGTAGATGCCCGAGAGCGCCATGGACAGGGCCGCCGCCGCGCCGAGGACGCCGACGAGCGCCAGGAGGTTCCGCGCGGCCGCGCGGGAACGCTTTGCCTTCACGGTCGCATGCGCCTCCTCTGCTCGAAACATCTCCATTTTTATTATAACACGCAATTTGCCGTTCGCAACGGCCCCGCTCCGCCGCCGCTTGAACCTTTCCGGAAACTTAGCGCCATTTCTATTTTGAGTCGAAAACTTAGCGGCAAACCGTATTATAATGGGTGCGATACAAAGCCAAGGAGAGTATGCCATGTACAGCGAAGAATATGAAAAGGCCCGCAAGGAATTCGTCAACTGCCTGTGTATGTCCATCTTCGGACTGGGCATCCCCATCATCATCGCCTTCAGGGAATGGCGGCCCATCATGCGGCGCGAAAAGAAAATGGCCCTGGAAGCCGGGCGCAAGTGACTTGCAACCGGCGAAGCCTGCAAAGGAGGTTACACATGGATATGATGACCGTCATCATCGCCGTTGTCTGCGTCGTTGTGTTGATCGGAGGCTTCATCATCAGCTACAGGAAGTAACCGACGCAAAGGAAACGCCGCCGTGCGGGAAGAGCTCTTCCCACGCGGCGGCGTCTTTTGTTTGTTTCCCTGCAATCCCAATCGTGTTATCCCATCGTGTTCGGGAGGAACATGACGATCTGCGGGATGTAGGTGCAGGCCAGCAACAGCAGGATCATGATGGCCACCATCGGCAGGATCTCCTTGATGACCTTCGACATCTGCGTCTTGCCGATGCCCGTCACGATGAACAGCACCATGCCGAACGGCGGCGTCGACAGGCCGATCATCATGTTCAGGCAGATCACCACGCCGAAGTGCACCAGGTCGATGCCGAACATCTTCACCAGCGGCAGCACCATCGGCACGAACACGTACTGGATCGTGGACACGTCCATCACGCAGCCCAGAAACAGGAACACCAGGTTGATGACCAGCAGGAACAGGTACTTGTTGTCCGTCAGGCCCACCACCCAGTTCGCGATGGCGATGGCCACCTGCTCGCGGGAGATGATGTAGCTGAACAGCAGGCTCGTGCCCGTCAGCAGCGCCAGGGTGGCGGTGTTGGCAGCGGTCTTCTTCACGACGTAGATCAGCTTCTGGAGGCCCATGCTCCGGTACACCAGGAAGGAGATCAGCAGCGCCCAGGCGGAGGCCAGAGCGCCCGCCTCGGTGGGCGTGCACACGCCGGAGTAGATGCCGCCCAGCAGCAGCACCACCGTGAACAGCGCGGGCGCGGCGATCACCGTCGCCTTCAGGAAGGCCTTGAAGCTCATCCGAACGCCGGCGGGATAGTTGCGCTTCTTGGAGATGAAGAACACGTAGATGGACAGCAGGATCGCCAGCAGCACGCCGGGCACCATGCCGCCCATGAACAGCTTGCCCACGGACGCGCCGGACAGCATCGCGTAGATCACCATCGGGATCGACGGCGGGAAGATCGGGCCGATGGTCGCCGTCGCCGCCGTGATGGCGCAGGAGAACGGCGCGTCATAGCCCTCGGCCTTCATCTGCTCGATCTCCATCACGCCGATGCCCGAGGCGTCCGCCACGGCGGAGCCCGTCATGCCGGAGAAGATCAGCGAGATCAGCACATTCACCTGCGCCGTGCCGCCCTTCAGGCGGCCCAGCAGGCCGTTGCAGAACGCAAACATCCGGTCCGTGATGTCCGACTCGTTCAACACGTTCGCCATGAAGATGAACAGCGGGGCGGCCAGCATGGTGTAGTTGGCGAACATGTTGCCCGTCAGCACCGTGGCCACCTGGCCCATCTGGGCCGGAGACTTGATCAGGAAATAGACGATGGAGGAGGTCAGCATGGAGAAGGAGATCGGCATGCGGATCAAAAAGCACACCACCATCGTCGCGAACACCGCGAATATCGCCCAGTTCACGCCTTGGCCACCTCCTTCTTGTCATCCTTCGCCTGCTTGTACTCGTCCCAGGACGCCTTCATATAGAACAGGCAGCGGAACGCGCACTCAAACAGCATCCACAGGAACGGCGCGAACACCACCTTGTAGGGCATCTTCAGGATGCCGGTCTTCATGGTGGACGCCATCAGGCTGTTCAGGCAGGGGGTGAACGCGATGCAGATCAGCACGATCAGCACGGCGTTGTACACCAGCTTGCAGATCAGCTGGCCCAGGGGCGACAGCTTGTCGTAGAGCAGGCTGAACACCACGTGTTCGTCCCGCTTCAGCGCGATGCCCGTGCCGAAGAACATGCAGTACATGTAGCCCAGTATGGAGACCTCATAGCTCCAGGGAATGGCGAAGCGCAGCACATAGCGGCAGATGATGGTCATCATGAACGTGACGAACACCACCAGAAACGCCACCATGGGCACGCCCTCGCTGAGCACGGTCATCACCTTGCTGCCGATCCTGGCCTCCGGGAAGGCCAGCAGCACCGCCAGCAGGAGGATGGCCGCGACGATGATTACCGCGGTCGTCACTTGGCATTCTCCCTTCGTTGGTGTGATATGCGCCCCGGTCCAAAACGAAAAAAGCTCGCGTCGAGTCTCTTGCTCTGAACCGAGGATCATAAGGGGGACGGGATATTAGCGGATTTTCGGCCGTTCTTGGCGAAATCCTAACGGGGCAAGCCTGAAAAGGAGATGGGCCCGGAGGGTCCATCTCCTTTTGGGCGTTTGTTCAGGCGGGCCCGGTGCGGGCCTTAGGGTGTGTTTCTAAATGCCGGGAGATGCAGTTTCGAGTGGATTTGATTGCATTTCAAGGCGGTTTCCCGCAGGCTTAGTGGGGCTAAGTCAAGGGAAATCAACGCAGAAATGCAGTCTAATACGCCGAAAATGCGCTTCAGGTATTTTAGAAACGCGCCTTAGTCAGCGCCTTATTCGGCAGCAGCCTGAATCTCCTCGTACAGCTCCATGTTCCAGGCCTCGGTCTGCTCCGGATGATCCGCATAGTACTGCTGCACATGCGCGCGGAAGTCAGCGATGTCGGGATAGGTCACGGTGCAGCCCTTGCCCTCGAGATAAGCGATGGCCGCGTCCTCGGAGGCAATGCGCAGGGTGTCGTTCACGGTGGCGGCGTAGGCGATGGCGTCCTTGGTGGCAGCCTGCTGCGCCTCGGTCATGCTGTTCCACTTGTCCTTGTTGATGCAGGGCAGGATGGAGTCCACCACGTGATTGGTGATGGCGATGTAGGGAGCGACCTCGTAGAACTTGGCGGAGATGTCAGAGGGCAGGGGGTTGTCCTGGCCATCGACGGCGCCGGTGCTCAGCGCGGTGTACAGCTCGGAGAAGGACAGTGGGGTGGGGTTGGCGCCCAGGGCCGCGCCCAGGTTCTGCCAGGCCTCGGAGCCGGGCATGCGCAGCAGCAGGCCGGCCATGTCGTCGTAGCTGTTGATCTCCTTGCTGCGGGTGTTGATCACACGGCTGCCCAGGTAGTAGGCGCCCAGCGGCACGACGTTGGTCTTCTCCTCGATCTCGGCAAAGATGCGCTCGCCGATCTCGCTGTTGTTCAGGGTCTTGGTCATGTGGTCATAGCTGGACCAGAAGTAGCCGGAGTTCACCATCGCGCACCACTCCAGGTCGGGCTGGGTGGACAGGGTGGGGAAGGAAATGTAGGCCAGGTCAGCCTGACCCATGGAGATGGCGTCCCACTCGTTCTCGGAGGAGAACAGGGTGCCGTCGGCGTAGGTCCTGCACTCGATGGAGCCGCCGGAGAATTCCTTGACGGCGTCGGCGAAGGCGCTCATGGCGGTGGTGTGGCTGTCACCGGTGACGGAAACAGAGGTGAACATCAGCTCGACGGCGGGATCGCCGGAAGCGTCATATTCGCCGGTCTTCTCCATCGGGATGTTGGAGTAGTCCTGGGAGACCTCGAAATCCTCGGCCAGGGCGGCGACGCCGGCCAGAACCATCATGGCGGCCAGAATCAGGGCAAGCAGCTTTTTCATATGGGATTACCTCCTTAAAATATATCATTGATAACCTTGAAGGTTACATGATCCGGGAAACAGGCTCCAGGGTTACTTCGCGCCGAAGAAGCTCTCTTCGAACATCTGCTCGCAGGCCAGGAACTGGTCGATCTCGAGCCTGCGGCTGGAGGTGAACAGCGCCGGATCCTTGGAGCGGGTGACGAGGGTCATCGGCACGCCCACCAGGTTCATGTGGTACTTGGCGTTCACGGGATAGACCTGGCACTCGATGGTGCTGGCGGCGCCCAGGAAAGCCATCATCTTCTCGGCGCGCTCGGGCTCCTTCTCGAAGTTCTTGCACAGCCAGGCATAGAAGCGGGTGTGGAAGTTGGCCATGACGCCGGAGTAACCCGCCACGCCCATGCGCAGCGACTGCAGCAGCGTCGCGCCGTTGGCGTTGAAGATCTTCAGGTTGGTGCCCTTCACGGCCTCGCACTTGGCCTTCAGCTGGTCCAGCTCACAGCAGGTGTCCTTCAGGAAGGCGAACTTGCCGGTATCGGCCAGCCACCGCAGCATGTCGGGGCTCAGCAGGCGCTTGTAGGGAGCGGGGCACTCGTACACGCCGAAGGAATCGGCCTCGATGTGGTTGATCAGATACTCGACGGACTTCTTGGCCACGTCCTCGCTCTCGCCCTGCTTGGCGAACTGGTTGGAGATGAACACATAGGAATCCGCGCCCATGTCCACCATGGCCTGGGCCTCGCGGACCTGGTCCTCGACCTTCTCGGCCACGTGGCCGGACACCACCACGCCGATGTGCTTGGGCGTGTTGTCGATCACGAACTTCGCCAGCTGGAGGCGCTCCTCCTTGTTCAGGAAGAACATCTCGCTGGACTGGCAGACCGCGAAGATGCCGGTGACGCCTTCCTTGTCATACCACTCGATGATCTTCAGAACCGCGTCGTAGTCGATCTTGTTGTCGGCGGTAAAGGGGGTGATCATTACCGGCCAGACGCCGTTGGCAATCGTCTTCATAGCACTCATCCTCTAACTTTTTTATTCGATTGTTCTTGAACACAGACTTCATATTTATTATAATGGTCTGGAAAACAAATTGCATTTAAAATGATTTACAGTACGATTTTATAATTTTTAAAATCGGTTTTGCCGGAGGGGGTGGCAGTATGAGCACGGGCAGCGCGCCGATGGAGCTGGTGGACAGCTTCCGCTGGGAAAAGCGCAGCAAGATCATCACCCGGGACGTGCACGGCGTCCGCGGGCTGATGAACTTCACCCACTTCAGCCACCTGACCGCCGAGCCCTCCACGCCCATGCACATCCACAGCGGCATCATGGAGATCCACTGCATCGTCAAGGGCCGGAGCATGGCCCGGCTGTACCGGGAGGGCGAGACCCAGACCATCACCTACATCGGCGGCGAGGCGCTGGTGGTGTTCCCGGGGGAATACCACGCCCGGGGCAACGAGAGCCTGCAGGAGCCCTGCGAGCTGTTCGCCGTGCAGCTGAACCTAGCGGAATCCGACGACTTCCTGGGTCTGAGCGCCGCCCGAAGCCGGGAGCTGTGCCAGAGGCTGCTGAACCTGCCGAACCGGCTGGTGCGCACCAGCCCCGGCGACCTGGCCCTGCTGCGGGAGGCCTTCGCGCTGTTCTCCACCCGCCGGGCGTCGGACCGGGACGCGGGCCTGGCCCACCTGGTGTGCTTCCTGTACCGCTTCCTGGACCTCCCGCCGGTGGAAGCGCCCCTGCGCGCGCCGTCGGACGAGGGCATCCGCCGCGCCATTGCCTACGTGTCGGAAAACCTGTCGGAGCCGATCCCGCTGTCGATGCTCGCCGGGGTGGCGGGCTACTCCCTGTCCCGGTTCAAGACCCGCTTCCGGGAGCAGACCGGCCAGACGCCGGCGCTGTACGTGACCTCCCGAAAGGTGGAGCGCGCCAAGCTGGAGCTGGAACACACCAACGAATCCATCACCGACATCGCCTACAACCTGGGCTGGTCCTCGGGCAACTACTTTTGCTCGGTGTTCAAGAAGCTCACCGGCACAAGCCCCCTGCAGTACCGCAAGCAGAGCCGGCTGGAGGGCGAATAGCCGCTCTGTCTCAGTGCTCCCCGGGCGCGTCCTGCCGCGCCTCCTCCCCCGCCGCGCCCTCCCCGGGCGCGTCCTCTTCGGGCTCGAGGCTGTTCATCAGGCCATACCAGAGCTGCTTTTTCTGGTTCAGGTAATAGTCCGGCTTGGAGCTCCTGACCTTCTTCTTTTCGTGGCTCACCACCGCATTCAGGATCTCCGCCAGCAGTCCGTCCTTCTTCATTGACCGTGCCTCCGTTGGTTGATGAGATCATACTACCATGAAACGGGCCGGCTGTCAAAGCCTTGACAGGGCCGGCCGCGCGCCTTACAATATTCTGGAAAAACTCAAGTCGGGAGGGCTGATCCATGAGGGTGGTCCTGATCATCATGGCCGACGTGCTGGTGCTGGTCACCGCGCTGCTGGCCGTTCACGAATACCATGGCTTCAAGCGCTACGGAACCTTCGTCGTCCCCTTCACGGACCGTCTGGTCGCCGGGGGCGCCATCGCCGCAGACCGGCGGGAGGCCGTGCTGCGGGAGGACAGGATCGGCCACATCGTCGGCATCGTCCTCTGCTGCGCGGTGTGGATCATGCTGTCCGCCTTCTTCGCGGGGCTGAGCGGCTTTGTCCTGTTCCCGGTGGCGGCGGCGCTGCTGCTGGCCGCCCTGAAGCCGGAGCCGGGCGACACGCCGGAAAACCGCGCCCAGTATTACAACGCCCATAAGAGGGACATCGACGCCATGAAGTACAGCGCGCTGACCGCGGATGACAGCGTTCGGGAAGCCGATCAATAGAACCAAAAGGAGCCCTTGCGGCCGGAGGCGAGGCATGAAGAACAAGGAAAACGAAAAATACATCAAGTTCGGCATCACCGGCGTCGCCATACTGGTCGTCGGCATGCTCTGCGCCATTCTGCTCTTCCGCTCCGCCGCCATCGGCAAGGCGCTGCGCGCCATCGCGAAGATCCTCGCGCCGTTCGTCTACGGCGCGGTGACCGCCTACCTGCTGACGCCGCTGTGCGCCCGGCTGGAGAAGCTGTTCGCCAGCCTGCTGCGCGGCCGGCGGGATTCCCTCGCCGGGACGCTGGCCATACTCTGCTCGATGCTGATCGCCCTGGTGCTGGTGCTGGCAATGGTGCTGCTGGTCATCCCCCAGCTGTTCAAGAGCATCTCCGCCCTGGCGGAGACCCTTCCGGGCCAGATCACCGCGGCCCAGGCGCGGATACAGCCGCTGTTCGACAATCCGCCGGAATGGCTTTCCTGGATCCAGGAATATTCCAAGGACATCATTCCCCGGGTGACAGCCTGGGCCAGGACCGACCTGCCCGCCTATGCCCAGTCCCTGCTGCTGGGCGCGATGGCGAAGGTAGCGAACCTGTTCACGGTGCTGAGCAACCTGATGCTGGGTACCATCGTGGCCATCTATCTGCTGGCCCGCCGCAGGCAGCTGAAGGCCCAGGGCAAGCTGCTGCTCCGGGGCGCGTTCCGGGAGAGCTGGGTGGACTGGATCGAGTCGGAGCTGCGCTTCGCCGACCGGATGTTCAACGGCTTCTTCATGGGCAAGCTGCTGGATTCCGCCATCGTGGGCGTGCTGTGCTTCATCGGCTGCCTGATCATGGGCTTCTCCTCCCCTGCCCTGATCGCCGTGATCGTGGGCGTGACGAACCTCATCCCCTTCTTCGGCCCCTACATGGGCGCCATCCCCTGCGCGCTGCTGCTGCTGCTGGAAAACCCGATGCACTGCCTGATGTTCATCATATTCATCGTCGTGCTGCAGCAGCTGGACGGCAACCTGATCGGCCCGCGGATCCTGGGCAACACCACCGGCCTGTCCGGCATGTGGGTGATGTTCGCCATACTGCTCTTCGGCGGGCTGTGGGGCATCGGCGGCATGATCGTGGGCGTGCCGCTGATGGCGGTCATCTACGACGTGATCCGCCAGCTGACCTTCAGCGGCGTGCGCCGCCACGGCAAGGCCGACATGATCGACACCTACATCGCCGAATACCACCCGAAGCCCGTTCCTGTAAAGCCTTTGAAAAAGCCGAAGGCGAAGAAAAAAGAGCAGGCGTGATCCTGCCGCGCAGAGGACGGTTTCAAAAGCGCAAAGCTACAGAAAAGGGGCTGTCTCATAACGAGGCAGCCTCTTACCTATGGGGACAGGATGACGCGGATGCGCATATCATACGCTTCACCCGGAGCAACCATCGACGCGTACGCCATTCTGAGCGGAGCCGCGAAAGCGGCGCAGTCGAAGAATCTTTGAAGTTTCGCTCTGGACGGCAGGCTGTGTTTGGGCGGATGCCCGTCTCGTCAGCGCTTTCTCAGCCTCAGGCCCTCCTCAGCCAGGGCAAGCTCGACCTCCTCCAGGCCCTTCGGGCCCACGATGGCCTCCACCGCCCGCTCGGTCATTTCCGAAAGCTCGTCCATGGTGTATATGCCGGCCTCGTCCAGGGCGTTGTAGGTATCCACCGAGATGTCCAGCATGGTCAGCGTGCGGTCGGAGCGCCAGTGGTCGCCCTCGTCGTCCTCGTCGAATTCGTCGTCCTCATCCAGCTCGTCAAGCTCGTCCAGCAGGTCGAAGAGGTCTTCCGGCGGGCCGTCGTCGCTCCACTCGCCGTCTTCATCCAGCACCTGCCAGTGATCCATGTCCTCGGCGATGCGGAAGAAATCCACGGACAGCTCGCAGGGCAGCTGCGACTCCGCGTCCCCCTCCTCCTGCTCCTCGTCCTCATCCAGCAAATACACCGTGACCGCCGCCCGCACCAGCCAGTCCTCGCCCAGCTGGTCGAAGCAGACGCCGTTGAACATGGCGTCGTCGTCATAGATCCGGTCGGTGCCGAAGAACCGGTCCACGCTGCCCGCCTCGACGTGGAATTCGGCGGGGTCCATCCCGGCGGCGGCCACCGCCTTCATGACCTCGGCGGTCATCTCCATCAGCAGCGTCGCCCGGAGCATGCGGTCCGTGACGATCTCCGTCACCTCGTCCACGGCGGGCAGCTCCGGGAGCCCATCCCGTTGGGTCCGCCTGCGAAAGCTGTCAAAATCGATGATATCGTTCATACTTCCTCCTGTGGCGCCGGCTACAGAAACACGCCCAGCGCGTCGGCGCGATCGATGATGTCGTCGGGATCCGCGCCGTCCAGGACCAGGCAGAGCCTGCGGGCGGGCACGTCCATGCGCACGTCCGCAACGCCCTCCATGGCCATGAGCGCGGCGCGGATCTCCTCGCCGCACTGGGCGCAGTGGTTCTTCCCCACGCAAAACTGGCACGGCAGATAGCTGTAATCCAGGTTCAACTCCATGGCGAACCTCCCTCGTCGGCGGAGCGCCGCCTATTTCTCAAACTCCCGGCACTTCTCCAGCAGGCTGATGATGGGCAGGTGCTGCGGGCAGGCCGATTCGCACTGGCCGCACTGCACGCACTCGCTGGCGCGCCCCTTGCCCTGGGTGACGATGTTGTACTCCCGGATGGTGCGGAACTCCGGGCTGCCCTTGCGGCGGTTGGCCACGGTGAAGATCTCCGGGATCGGGATGCCCATGGGACAGCCCTCCGTGCAGTAGTGGCAGGCGGTGCAGGGGATGGACTGGTCGGCGTTCAGCGCCTCCTGGGCCCGGGCGATGACCTGCTGCTCCTGTTCGTTCAGGGGCCGGAACCGCTTCATGTAGCTGAGGTTGTCCTCCATCTGCTCGAGGTTGCTCATGCCGCTGAGCACGGTGATGATGTTGTCGAGGCTGGCCACATAGCGGATGGCCCAGCTGGCGTAGGACAGCCCATTGCCGGCTTCGTCGAACACCCGCTTCACCGTGGGGATCGGGTCGGCCAACACGCCGCCCTTCACCGGCTCCATGACCGTGACGGCCTTGCCGTGGGCCTTGCAGATCTCCCAGTTGCGCCGGGCGGCCACGCCGGGGTTCTCCCAGTCGGCGTAGTTGATCTGGAGCTGGACGAAATCCACCTCCGGGTGGGCGGTGAGCAGCTCCTCCAGCAGCTCGGGGTCGGCGTGGAAGGAGAAGCCCCAGTGCTTCACCAGCCCCTTGGCCTTCTGCTCGGCGATAAAATCCCAGATGTGGTACTCGTCGTACTTCCTGTAGTTGCTGCGCTGGACGGCATGCAGCAGGTAGTAGTCAAAATAGCCCGCGCCGGTGCGCTCCAGGCTGGTATAGAACTGCTGCTTGGCGCTCTGCTCGTCGTGGCACTGCTGCCAGGCGCACAGCTTGGTGCAAAGGGTGTAGGACTCGCGGGGATGGCGGTCCGCCACCGCCGCCTTGAAGGCCGCCTCGCTGCGTCCGTCGTCATAGACATAGGCCGTGTCGAAGTAGGTGCCCCCCTCGGCGAGAAAACGGTCCGCCATCTGACAGACCTGGGGAATGTCGATGCTGCCGTCGGGGTTCTTGGGCAGGCGCATCAGGCCAAATCCCAGCTTGAAGGTATCCTTTCCCAGATAATCGCTCATGGTAATGCCTCCTGTTCCCGCGTCTATGATTGGTATGCTTCAATTCTATTGTATCACATTCTCACGTCGCTGTTCAACCTGCCCGACAACATTTCAGCGTTGCCAACAATCGTCGCTGTGTTCCGCCGACCCTGCCGACCCTGGAAGACACACCGTTTCCCCAATCGCATACAATTCAAAAACCTCTGCCGGTTTACCTTCGATGGCAGAGGTTTTTGAATTACATGTCTTTCCGCGGCGCGGCTCATGCCTCATCCGAGCCGAACACCTCCCATTCGATCAGCGCGGGAAAGGCGGAGGGATCGTCGCTCTTGACCATGTTCTGCAGGCGCAGCCAGCGCACCCGGCGCGCGCCGAGTTCAATCAGTTGGCGGTCGCCGGTCTTTTCCAGGGGGAAGTCGATCACGCCCCCGTCGCTGAGGGCCACCTGCCCACGCACCCAGTAGGCGTCGTGGGGAAAGTCGACCCGGAGGGTCAGCGCCATGGCGTCCACGGTGACCTCCCGCCCCAGATCCAGCAGGCACCAGGCGTCCTCCCGGGCGCCGATGCCCCAGCTCTGGAAGGGCCACTCCCCGTGGAAGGTGTTGAACCGCAGGCCGTCGATCACGTTCCGCGCGGCAAAGCAGCTCTCGTTCCGGGTCTCGACATTGGCCGTACAGTGGGGAAAGAAGTTCGTGTCGCCCCGCAGGTCGCTGGGGTTGCGGGCCAGGTTGCGCCGCGAAGCGACCTCCCCGGCGGTCATGCGCCGGGCGGTGACGATGTGCCGCGCCTCCTCGAAGGCCCCGGGCCGGTAGGCCAGGCGATGCTCGCCGACGGGCACCACCCAGGTCATCCGCCCCTCGGGCAGGTAGACCTCGCCGGGGAGCACGGAGACGTCCGGCTGCACCCACAGGTGGCGCGATCCGCCCCCGTCGATCTCGATTTTATCCCCCGGCTCGAAGCGCCGGTCGAAGCACAGCAGCGCCTCCTCGGGATGGCTCGCCTGCGCCAGCACGCTGCCGGCGGCGTCTGTTATAGCTATTTTGATCATGGCTGCCTCCGTTGCGATGATTTACAACTTGGGATTTAATTAATTGAGAATTGAGAATTGGGAATTGAG
>JAUMVG010000075.1 GCA_030530315.1 Clostridia bacterium
CCCATTGCTGCAAATCTTTACATCTCACATGCTTGACTTTTCATTTGCAGGCTTTTTTATATCAGCACATAAGTTAATGAATGTTGACAGATTATCCCTCTCAATAGATCCTACGGGAAGGCGCTCAAACGTCTCAAGCATTCTTTCACCTATATCGCTTTCATATTTCAGCCATTTTGAAAAGCAATAGAATACTGGTATTTAGTAAATAGATCAACTTTGGTGATTCGTTTCTTTTGATTAATCATTTTCCAGAATCTTTTCTCTACAAATTCACAATGAATCAGATTAGTGTTATCCCTTTTACACCATGGAATTAGAGGGCACATAATCCCGCAAAAACACAAATTACATTGGACTCTACACTCACTCTTATAATTCCTGTGATATCGAGGGAGTGGTATTTCTCTATTGTTCTTACATACCAAAATAGCTGGTACCCATTCGTATTTTTGAATGTGAGTTGGAACTAATGGAAAATTCCGAGTTTTATCCCAATATTTTATACCACACATAGTTGATATATTTCGCTCAACAACATCTGGATATCTAAGTGCGTATATATATTTTGCTTCTTGGTTATACAATGACTCATCAACACGAAATGATTTTAATTCTGATTGAAATGGTTCATTAACTAAATTTGCCAAATAATCAAGTGTGAAGTTTATGTAGTCATAGCCTCTGTTATTCACTCCTTCATAGGGTAGATCAATCACATCGCCATCAAAAGATGCTAAATGAGGCAAACCATATTCTCTTACGCGCAGCACTTTATAACCCATTTCATTTATCATTTTGTTCTTTTTGTTATCTGCATCTGCCTTATTCTCATGCCAATGACCACCATCATATTCTATTACAAGTTTTAAGCTGGTGATGAATATATCTAACTCTAATGTCTTTCCACTATAACGTGTCTTATACCTGTTAATTGTATCTGGAAAAAACTTATGAATAAAATAGAAAAGAGATTGTTCTCGTAATGATGTTCCATTTCTACCCATAAGAGCATCCCCTTTCTATCTTACAAATTTAAAGGTCCTGTTTTCAAATTATATCATTCCTTTGACACAAATGCAATTAGAACATCCAAAGAGGTGATAGCAGATGATTTGAAAGTATACTGCTCCTACACCACCTGGAACGGCACATCCAGATAATGATTGACAACCTTGTCCTTCCCAATCCAATTGAGAGTAGGAATTCTATACACTCTCGACTCACACAATAATTCATTGATTTCTACGAATGGTATGAACCTACATGGAATAAAAGGAATAGGGCACACTCGGTGCCCTATCGAATTTACTCTTAACCCAAATTATCATGAATACTCTTGTTTGGCTTGCTGACTGGGGTTACGATTCCTCTGATTTTTCGGTTGTAATAATCAGGGTATTCTCCCTTATCAATTGCTCTGACGAATTGTGCTCTCGTCATATCTTGTCCTGTCAGTGTATCATGAAATCGTAGGTTGCGCCCCGAATCTGTTTCGGCGGTTACTATTACGCGCACATTACTCATGAAGAAACACCTCTCATACCTGAGTGATGATCAAGCTTTTTACACCCGCTGCATCAGCCAGCCCTTGATGTCGCTGACGCCGCGGTACTTTTCAAATTCGTCGCCGTGGACCAGCACCAGCGTGGGGGCCTGCTTGACGCCGTACTGCTGCACCAGGTCCTTTTCCTCGTTGGCGTTCAGCGCGGTGTAAGCGATGCCCGCCCGGTCCAGCAGCGCCATGGCGGCCTTGCAGTTGGGGCAGGTAGGCGTCTTGAACAGGATCGCCGCATCGCCGGCGGGAACCGCCGCGGCCTCGGGGGCGGGCTCCTCGATGGGCGTCACGATCTGGATCACCGTGTCGGTGTCGGTGGTCTCGGGCTTCATCAGCGGCTGGGCGGGCTCGCAGCAGGGGCGCTCATAGGCGGCCTCCATGGCGGCGTCCATGTTGGTGGGCGCGGCCTTCGGGCCCGTGTGGGTCAGGTGGGAGCGGCCGATGTTGTACACCTTGCGGTCCTTGAACTCCTGGGCCTTGCCGTCGTTCCAGTTCTGCACCGGGCGATAGTAGCCGGTGATGCGGCTGTAGACCTCGGTCTTCTGGCCGCAGATGGGGCAGGTGTACTGCTCGCCGGTCAGGTAGCCGTGATCCTTGCACACGGAATAGGTGGGGCTCATGGTGTAGTAGGGCAGCTTGTAGTTCTCGGCGATCTTCCGGACCAGCGTCATGGCGCTCTTCCAGTCGGGCAGCTTCTCGCCCAGGAAGGCGTGGAACACGGTGCCGGAGGTGTACAGGGTCTGCAGGTTGTCCTGGATGTCCAGCGCGCTGAACACGTCCTCGGTGTAGCCCACGGGCAGGTGGGAGGAGTTGGTGTAGTAGGGCGTGCCGTTCATGTTGGCGGTGATGATGTCCGGGTACAGCTCCTTGTCGTGCTTGGCGAAGCGGTAGGTGGTGGACTCCGCCGGGGTGGCCTCCAGGTTGTACAGGTCGCCGTACTGCTCCTGGTAGTCGGACAGGCGCTCGCGCATGTGGTTCAGCACGTTCTCGGTGAACCGCTGCACGCGGGCGTCGGACAGGTCGGCGCGCAGCCACTTGGCGTTCAGGCCCACCTCGTTCATCCCGATCAGGCCGATGGTGGAGAAGTGGTTGTTGAAGGTGCCCAAGTAGCGCTTGGTGTAGGGATACAGGCCCATCTCCAGCAGCTTGGTGATGACGGTGCGCTTGGTCTTAAGGCTGCGGGCCGCGATGTCCATCAGCGCGTCCAGGCGCTTGTAGAAGTCGGCCTCGTCCTCGGCCAGGTAGGCGATGCGGGGCATGTTGATGGTCACCACGCCCACGGAGCCGGTGGACTCGCCGGAGCCGAAGAAGCCGCCGGACTTCTTGCGCAGCTCGCGCAGGTCCAGGCGCAGGCGGCAGCACATGCTGCGCACATCGCTGGGCTCCATGTCGGAGTTGATGTAGTTGGAGAAGTAGGGCGTGCCGTACTTCGCGGTCATCTCAAACAGCAGCTTGTTGTTCTCGGTCTCGGACCAGTCGAAGTCCCGGGTGATGGAGTAGGTGGGGATGGGATACTGGAAGCCGCGGCCATTGGCGTCGCCCTCGATCATGATCTCGATGAACGCCTTGTTGACCATGTCCATCTCCTTCTGGCAGTCGCCATAGGTGAAGTCCATCTCCTTGCCGCCCACGATGGCCGGCAGGTTCTTCAGGTCGTTGGGCACCACCCAGTCCAGGGTGACGTTGCTGAAGGGCGCCTGGGTGCCCCAGCGGCTGGGGGTGTTCACGCCGTAGATGAAGGACTGGATGCACTGCTTGACTTCCTTCTGGCTCAGGCTGTCCACGCGCACGAAGGGAGCCAGGTAGGTGTCGAAGGAGGAGAACGCCTGGGCGCCGGCCCACTCGTTCTGCATGATGCCCAGGAAGTTGACCATCTGGTTGCACAGGGTGGACAGGTGGCTGGCGGGAGAGGAGGTGATCTTGCCCGGCACGCCGCCCAGGCCCTCCTGGATCAGCTGCTTCAGGCTCCAGCCGGCGCAGTAGCCGGTGAGCATGGACAGGTCGTGCAGGTGGATGGCCGCGCTGCGGTGCGCCTCGGCGATCTCCTCGTCATAGACCTCGCTGAGCCAGTAGTTGGCGGTGATGGCGCCGGAGTTGGACAGGATCAGGCCGCCCACGGAGTAGGACACCGTGGAGTTCTCCTTCACGCGCCAGGAGTTGATCTGCAGGTAGTTGTCCACCAGGTCCTTGTAGTTCAGCAGGGCGGAGTTGACGTTGCGCACCTTCTCGCGCTGCTTGCGGTACAGGATGTAGGCCTTGGCCACGTCGGCATAGCCGGACTCGGACAGCACCTTCTCCACGCTGTCCTGGATGTCCTCGACGGTGACCTTCCCGTCGTGGATCTTGGAATCGAAATCGGCGGTGACATGCAGCGCGATCAGCTCGATCACGCTGGGATGATACTGCTTTCCGCTGGCTTCAAAGGCCTTGGTGATGGCGGCGCTGATCTTGCCGATGTTGAAATCGACGAGTTTGCCATCGCGCTTGACTACCTGGTACATAAAAAAATCCCCCTCTGTGGAATTGAAATGATGTATTCAGGCCGCGTTCCCTCGGAACGAAGCATGAATACAGTACCACAAAGGAGAGGGGTTGTCAAGGGGTTTCACATCAATATATTGTGCTTGAAAGTTATCAGAAACGTCATATGTTGTGTTTGTTAAGGGCGTGTGGCCCCCAAGTTATCCCATGCCGCCGCAGCTCGGGGCGTGCGGCCTTGCGCCCGTCAGATTACAAAAGTGTGACAGAATGCCAATTTCGACATTATTATGTCTTTTCGGGCACAAGGGCAAATTCAATCCACGCCCCGCAGCGCGCTGTCCGGCACATGGCGGCGGGCGATGCCGAGGTATTGCTCGAGCTTCTCCCGGGAGGGCGCGTGCAGGTTGCCGAAGGGCACGGAGTCCCGATCGGTGAAGGACTGGAGGAAGTAGCGCCTTGCCCCGGCGATCCACGCGCCGATGGCCTCGAAGTCGGCGGCCGCGTGCAGCTCGTCCACCACGGTGGTGCGGAACTCGTAGTCCACGCCGCCCGACAACAGCAGCCGAACGCTCTCCCGGATCGGCGCGAGGTCGACCGCCTCCAGGCCCACCGTCTGCGCGTACTTCTCCGGGCTGTTCTTGACGTCCATGGCCACGTAGTCCGCAAGCCCCTCGTCGAGGATGGCCTTCAGCAGGGCGGGATGGGTGCCGTTGGTGTCCAGCTTCACGCCGTAGCCCAGCGCCCTGATCCGACGCAGCAGGTCGGGCAGGTCGGGCCGCAGGCAGGGCTCGCCGCCGGTGATAGCCACGCCGTCCAGCAGGCCACGGCGCTTCTCCAGGAAGGCGAACAGCTCGCCGTCCTCCATGATCGCCGGCGCGCTGCCGTCCACCAGCTCGAAGTTGTGGCAGAAGGGGCAGCGGAAATCGCAGCCGCCCAGGAACACCGTGCAGGCCACGCGGCCCGGGAAGTCCAGCAGCGTCATCTTTTGCAGTCCGTGTATCTTCATGTCGTCAGCCTCCTCGCAGGAAGTGCGAAGTGTTTCGTAATTATTGGTGTGAAATTTGGAGTGTGGAGTTTGGAGTTTAAGCAGCGGGCGGCGCATCGCCGCAGGGCGGAATCCCGCCATTCCTAATTCTCTATTCCCAATTATCAATTCTCAATTCCTCATCATACCGCCGCCAGCACGTGCAGGTTCCTCAGCTCCCCGTCCCCGATGCCGTCGTTGACGGAGTAGGCGTGCTTCTCCAGGTCCCCGCAGGTCGCCCGGGTCAGGTCCTGCCGCCGCAGCGCGTCGATCACGTCCGCGCAGACACCCTCGATCACCCGCTGCTTCTCCCCGGCGGCGTCGCCGTCGTTGCCGGTGGTGATCAGGTACTCCAGCAGCTCCGCCTCCAGCGGGAGGACGGGCAGCGCCCGAAGCGCCCGGAACTGCCACTTGTAGTAGGGCATGTAGGCGCCGTTGAGCAAGAACAGGGCGTGCATGGCGCTGCGGGCGAACTCCACCGCCGCCAGCTGGGCCGCGCCCGTCTCCCCGTGAGCCAGGCACCGGGCATAGTTGTACTGGCCGGACTGGGCCATCAGCAGCAGGCAGCCCGCCAGCTTCTTCCGACGCACGTCCTCGGGCCAGGCCGACAGCGCCTCGCGGACGCGGGTCACCTCGCCGTAGCCGTCGTAAAACACCTCGCCGTTGACGGCCTCCGCCAGGGCGTACTCCGGGACAGTCAGCCACTGGCCCAGGGTCAGTATGCCGTCCCCCGCGCCCACCTTGTCCGCGAAGAACTCCGCCGTGCGCAGCACACCCCGGCGCGCCCCGCCCACGGGCCGCATCAGCCCCCGGCGCAGCCCCCCGAACTCCCGGGGCAGCTTGTCGCAAGCCCGCTCCAGCAAAAAGGCGTCCCGCCGGGACACCACGTCCTCCCCGGGCAGCAGCAGCATGAACCCGGGCTCGAAGTCATGATCCCGGGAGATGTCGTCGTCATAGCCGAAGCACTCCGACCCGCTGCCGAACAGCCCGGCGGCCACCAGCGGCATGAGGTGGGGAAACTGCTCCCGGAGCATCGGCGCGCCGTGGACCTCGTAGTAGGCCCGGGCCAGCTCAAGGCCTCGCATAGATCCTCTCCGCCTCCTCGCGCAGCGCCTCCGCCTGAAGGAAATAGCCGTAATACTCAAAGGTCGGGGCGCACTTCTCACACACGAAGGCGTAGTAGCCGTCGTGGTCAAGCCCCGGGGACTCCAGCAGCTCCGCGGCCTGGTCCAGCAGCGCGCAGATGGCCTTCTCCCCCGCCTCCATGCCGTCCCGGTCCTCGATCAGGTTGGCCCGGTTCAGGCAGGTGATAGCCTGCTCCAGCGCCCCGGCGGGCACCTCGCCCATCTTTTCCATCGCCAGGTCGTACAGCGCCAGCGCCTCGTCCCACCGCCTCAGCGCCGCGCAGGTCAGCGCCATGTTGTTGTACAGGCCGCCCAGCAGCCGGGGCTCGGTCTGCCCGCTGGACTCATAGAGCGCGCGGGCCCGCTCGAACAGCGACAGCGCACGCTCATGCTCGCCGAAGGCCCCCATGGCGGTGGCGATGTTGATGTAGGTCGTGCCCGCGCTGAGGGTCCGGCCAAAGTCCAGCCGGTCGATCAGGGCCAGGGCGGCCTCCGCGCTGGCCATCGCGCCCTCCCGGTTCGCCGTCTTGCGGTAGTGGCCCACCAGCTCGTTGCGCAGCATCAATTCGCCCCGCAGGTCGCCGCCCTGCCGCGCCTCCTCCAGCCAGTACAGCAGGTGGCGCTCCGCCCCGGCGTAGTCCCGGCGGCTCATGTACTCGTCCATCTTCTCGATGATGCGCTGCTGGGGCACCGCCCGAACGCCGTCATTCTGAAACATATAGCGCCTCCCGATACAGACGGAGACTGTCTCAAAACAACGAATTGCAAAGAAATCCTTGGGCAATGATTCAGAAAACACCGTAGGGGCGCCACAATTGGCGCCCGCGGCGGAGGGTCCGCTCCCTGTGGAAGGTCCGCTCCCAGCGGCATTTCTGCCGTCCCTACGAATGGATTCTGCAATGTTGTTTGTTTTGAGACAGTCCCCGCCCAAGCAGTTTGCGGCTGATATCCGCCGATTACAGCAAAATCGCGCCCTTGTCCGCCGAGGAAACCAGCTTGGCGTAGCGGGCCAGGTAGCCGGTCTTGACCTTCGGCTTCGGGCAGACCCACTTCGCGCGGCGCTCGGCCAGCTCTTCGTCGGAGACCTTCAGCTCGATCCTGCAATTGGGGATGTCGATGGCGATGGTGTCGCCCTCCTCCACCAGCGCGATGGTGCCGCCCGCGGCGGCCTCGGGGCTCACGTGGCCGATGGCCGCGCCCCGGGTCGCGCCGGAGAAGCGCCCGTCGGTGATCAGCGCGACGCTCTCCCCCAGGCCCATGCCCACGATGGCGCTGGTGGGGTTCAGCATCTCGCGCATGCCGGGACCGCCCTTGGGGCCCTCATAGCGGATGACCACCACGTCGCCGGGGTTGATTTGCTTGCCGAAGATGGCCGCGATGGCCTCCTCCTCGGAGTCGAACACCCGAGCGGGGCCCTCGTGCACCATCATCTCCGCAGCCACGGCGCTCTGCTTCACCACGCAGCCGTCCACCGCCAGGTTGCCCTTCAGCACGGCGATGCCGCCGCTGCGGGAATAGGGCTTGTCGATGGGCCGGATGATCTCCGGGTTCCGGTTCTCCACGCCCTCCAGGTTCTCGGCCAGGATCTTGCCGGTGCAGGTCATGACGGAGGTGTCCAGCAGGTTTTCCTTCGTCAGCTCCTTCATCACGGCGAACACGCCTCCGGCCCGGTCCAGGTCCTCCATGAAGGTGTCCCCCGCCGGGGCCAGGTGGCACAGGTTGGGGGTGTGGGCGGAGATGGCGTTGGCGGCATCCAGGTCGATCTCCACCCCCGCCTCGTGGGCGATGGCGGGCAGGTGCAGCATCGTGTTGGTGCTGCAGCCCAGGGCCATGTCCACCGTCTCGGCGTTGTGGAAGGCCGCCGGGGTCATGATGTCCCGGGGCCGCAGGTTCCGCTCCACCAGCTTCATGATCTGCATGCCGGTGCGCTTGGCCAGCCGCAGCCGCGCGGAATAGGGCGCGGGCACGGTGCCGTTGCCGGGCAGGGCCATGCCGATGGCCTCGGTCAGGCAGTTCATGGAGTTGGCCGTGTACATGCCGGAACAGGACCCGCAGGAGGGACAGGCGTTCTCCTCGTAGTCCCGCACGCCTTCCTCGTCCAGTTTGCCCGCGTGGTACGCGCCCACGGCCTCGAACATGTGGGAGAGGCAGGTGCGGCGGCCATCCTGCAAGTGCCCCGCCAGCATCGGGCCGCCAGAGCAGAAGATGGCCGGGATGTTCAGCCGCGCCGCGGCCATCAGCAGGCCGGGCACGTTCTTGTCGCAGTTGGGGATCAGCACCAGGCCGTCGAACTGGTGGGCGATGGCCATGGCCTCCGTGGAATCGGCGATCAGGTCCCGGGTCACCAGGGAGTACTTCATGCCCACATGGCCCATGGCGATGCCGTCGCACACGGCGATGGCCGGGAACATCACCGGCGTGCCGCCCGCGGCGCGCACGCCCGCCTTCACGGCCTCGGCGATCTTGTCCAGGTTCATGTGGCCGGGCACGATCTCGTTGTAGGAGCTGACCACGCCGATCAGCGGGCGGCGGAGCTCCTCGTCAGTGTAACCCAGCGCATAGAGCAGGCTGCGGTTCGGCGCGCGCTCCACGCCGGACTTGATGTAGTCGGAATTCACGGCAAAGCCCTCCTTTGGTTCACGGTCAGCGTCCGGCGGGGACGCGGCATCCGTCGCCGGCCCCGGCGCCCCCACCGGCCCGCCGGACCGGTTTCATCTCTTACTGTGTTACAGCCCCAGCGCCGCCATCACGGCAAAGCCCGCGATGGCCACCAGCGTAGACACCGACAGCGCCGAGGACACGTATACCCTCTGGTCGGCGTCGTCGGCGAACACCGGCAGCACGAAGGGCGGCGGCAGTATGAACATTACGTTCAGGGCCGCGCCCAGGTTTGCCTCCGGCCAGATGGCCCTCAGCAGCAGCCCCAGCGCGACGCGCAGTGCCAGCATGATCGCCAGCCGCAGCGCCACCACCACGCCCGTCTGGGCCCAGGGGATGTCGTCCAGCACCAGGTCATACCCGATGGTCAGCAGTATGATGGCGCTGGTGGGCGCGGACACGAAGTCCGTGCAGGCGGTGAACACCCCACTGATCCCGGAGGGCTCGAGGGCCCGGTAGAGCCCCGTCGCCCCCAGCAGCACGCCGCAGACGATGGCCAGGATGATCGGCGAGAGCGCCATCTCCTTCGCCAGCTGCCCCGGCTTCGGCTTCTCCCGGCCGTCCATGCCCAGCAGGATCTTGTACAGCGTAAACACGAACAGCACCTGGCCCAGGTCCACCCGGGCGAACTCCGCCGTCCTGCCGCTGCCGTAGAGCATGTTGAACAGCGCGTAGCCCAGCATGCCCGCTTCGAAGCCCGTGGTCAAAAAGGGCACGAACCGGGAGGGCAGCTTCAACAGCCGCCCCAGCCAGCGCCCCATGGCCCAGGCCGCCAGGCACACCAGGAACATCAGCAGCGGGATCACCACGTCCATCAGCGTGTAACGGGTGGTGGCGAAGGCATTGAGCAGCACCGCGGGCAGCGTGATGTTCACCACCACGCCCTTCAGCGCGTTCACGCCCTCCCGGGACAGGATGCCCCGCCGGCGGCAGAGCATGCCGATGGCGAGCATGACCACCACCGGCAGTATGGTACGAAGCACCTCAGTCATGTTCTTCCCTCCGGGGGCAGCTTACAGCATCATCCGATAGATGGCCGCGCAATCCGTCTCGTTCAGCGTCACGAAGCCGGAGATGGCGCCCTGGCGGCCGTTGCCGTTGCAGAGCACGTCCACCAGCTTCGGGATGTCCTCCTCCTTGCCGCCCAGCTCGCCCAGGGTGCGGGGCATGCCCAGCCCGGTGAGGAAGGCCCGCAGCGCCTCGATGCCCGCCTTCGCCGTGACCTCGGGGTGGGCAAAGTCCATCTGGCAGCCCCAGACCCGCGTCGCCACCTGGGCAAAGCGCATCACGTCGTGGTGCATCACATAGGTGAACACCGCCGGCATGGTCACCGCCAGGCCCGCGCCGTGAGCGCAGTCGTACAGCGCAGAGAGCTCGTGCTCCACGTTGTGGCTGTTCCAGTCCTGGCTCCGGCCCACGCCGCAGCTGTTGTTGTGGGCCATCATGCCCGCCCACATGATGTTGGCCCGGGCCTCGTAGTTGTCCGGGTTCTCGATCACCCTCGGGCCCTCGTGGATCATGGTCAGCATCAGCGCCTCGATCATGCGGTCGGTGACCTCCACCTCCCTGGTGTTGGTCAGGTAGCGCTCGTACAGGTGGGCCAGGATGTCCGTGATGCCGCAGGCCGTCTGGTAGGGCGGCAGGGTCTGGGTCAGGGCCGGGTTCAGCACGCTGAACCGCGGGCGGATGGCGTCGCCGGTGGCGCCGCGCTTGTACATGCCGTTCTCATGGGTGATGACGGAGTCCGGGCTGCCCTCGCTGCCCGCCGCCGCGATGGTCAGGATCGTGCCCACGGGCAGGGCCTTCTCGATCAGCTTGCCGCTGTAGAAGTCCCAGAAGTCGCCCTCGTAGACCACGCCCGCGGCGATGGCCTTGGAAGAGTCGATGGTGCTGCCGCCGCCCACGGCCAGCACGAAGTCCACGCCCTCGCGCCGGCAGAGGTCGATGCCCTCATACACCAGGCCGCTTCTCGGGTTCGGCTTCACGCCGCCCAGCTCGACATAATCGATGCCCTCGGCCTCAAGCGAGGCCTTCACGCGGCCCAGCAGGCCGGAGCGCACCACGCTGCCTCCGCCGTAATGAATCAGTACCTTGGTGCCGCCGAAGCGCTTCACCAGCGTGCCGGTCTGGGCCTCGGCGTCCTTGCCGAAGGCAAAGTAGGTCGGTGCGTAAAAGGCGAAATTATCCATGCGCAATCCTCCTCACAGTTGGGGAAGATCGCCGCTTCCGGCGCGGCGATCCCTTCGTCGTCGTTCCTTCACTACTATAACGGCCCTCGACACACGCTGGGTCGAAGGCCGCAACTCGTCCAGCCGGCGCGCTTTTTGCGAAGCCGCCGTTCCCGTTCAGTATACTCCGCGCGCCGCGCCCCTGTCAACACACAATTCGTGCCCGGTCGCCGTCACAGCAGCGTCATCAGGCAGGCGACGACGATGGAGGGCAGCAGGTTGGCCGTCCGGATCGTCTTCGGCCAGACCAGGTTGACGCCCACGCAGCAGATCAGGATGTTGCCCACCATGGACAGGTTGGCCAGCACCGCCTCGGTCATCAATCCGGAGAGCCCCGCCGCCAGCAGCGTCATCAGTCCCTGGGCCACCGCCACCGGGATGAAGGAGAACACGCACCCCTTGCCCATGGACGAGGCCATGACCAGCACGATGATGAAGTCCAGCACGGCCTTGGCCGCCAGGGTGGAGTGGTCGCCGTAGACGCCGTCCTGTATGGCGCCCATGATGGCCATGGCCCCGACGCTGACGGTCAGGGACGCGGTGACGAACCCGTTCACGAACTGGCTGTCCCCGTCGCTGCCGGTCTTGTGCCGCAGCCAGGCGGCGAAGCGCTCGAAGAAGGCGTCGATGTCGATGATCTCGCCGATCAGCGCCCCCATCACCAGCGAGATGATGATGGTCATGGAGCCCCCGGCGCTCAGCGTCCGGGCGCCGTCCTCCACGGTCAGCATCCGGGCAAAGGTGCCCGCCGCGCCGAGGAACATGGTGGCGAACCCCGTGGCCCGGATCACCGTCTCCTGGTAGCGTTCCTTGATGAAGCGCTTGCACAGTATGCCGAGGATCCCCCCGGCGATGATGGCCAGCGCGTTGATGATCGTTCCCAAGCCCTTCATTGTCGTGCCTCTCTCCCCCGCGGCGGTGGTCGCCGGGGTCTCATGTCGGTTGCGGGCTCAGCGCCAATTGAAGGTCGCCATGCCGTAGATGTAGATGAACAGTATCGCCGCGGGCACGAACCAGCGGAACACGGGCTTCATCCAGCCCCGCACCTTCAGTCCCCTGCCCTCGTTCGCCTCGGCTATGAAGGCGTCCCAGCCCCAGCCGAAGCGGTTGCAGCAGAACAGCGCGAACACCAGCGAGCCCAGCGGCAGGATGTTCGTGGACACGATGAAATCCCAGAAGTCCAGCCAGGTGCTCCCCTCCGCGAAGGGCTGGAAGTGGAACACACTGGAGCCCAGGGCCGTGGTCAGCGCCAGCAGGAACACCCCGACGCCGCAAACCAGGCTGCCCTTCGGGCGGCTCCAGCCGGTCAGCTCCCGCACCATGGCGAGGATGTTCTCGCACACGGCCAGCACCGTGGACATGGCCGCGAACACCATGAACAGGAAGAACAGCGCGCCCCACCAGCGGCCGCCGGCCATGTGGTTGAACACGCTGGCCATGGTGTCGAACAGCAGGCTGGGCCCTGCGTTGACCTCCAGGCCATAGGAGAAGCAGGCCGGGAACATGATCAGCCCGGCGATGACCGCCACGAAGGTGTCCAGCGCGATCACGTGCGCCGCCTCGCCCATCAGCGAGCGCTCCTTGCCGATGTAGCTGCCGAAGATGGCCATGCTGCCCATGCCCACCGACAGCGTGAAGAACGCCTGGTTCATCGCGCCGACGATCACCGAGCCGTCGATCTTGGAGAAGTCCGGCACCAGGTAGAAGGACAGGCCCGCCTTGGCCCCGGGCAGGCGCAGGGAGTGGATCGCCAGCGCCACCAGCAGCACCAGCAGCGCGCTCATCATGACCTTGGTCACCTTTTCCAGGCCCTTCTGCAGGTTGAAGCTGAGTATGGCGAAGGCCGAAGCCACGGTGACCAGCAGGAACACCACGTTCACCGTGGGGTTGGTCTTCATGGCGTCATACCCCAAAGACGCCGTCGCGCCCGTGGCGAACTTATAGAAGTAGTAGATGATCCAGCCGGTGACCACGCAGTAGAAGGCCATCAGGGCGATGTTGCCCACCAGCGAGACGTAGCCCCAGGCGCCCCACTTCGCCTTCGGCTTTTCCAGCTTCTGGAACAGCCGCACCGGGCTCGCCTGGGCCGCGCGGCCCGCGGCGAACTCCATGGTCATCACCGGCAGCCCCAGCAGCAGCAAGCAGAAGATGTACACCAGCACGAAGCCGCCGCCGCCGAACTGCCCGCACATCCATGGGAACTTCCACACGTTGCCGCAGCCGATGGCGCAGCCCGCCGAGAGCATGATGAAGCCCAGGCGGCTGCCGAGTCTTTCCCTGTCGTTCATGATTGCCTCACAGTCCTTTCGTTTGCGCCGTGCCAGAGCGTGTTTCCAAAACGAGGGATCGGATGCCGAAAATGCATTTCGCCGAATTCAGAAACAGACTCCAGAGTGTGTTTCTAAAATGAGGCCTGTGCAGTTTCGAGTGGATTGGGCTGCATTTCAAGGCGATTTTCGCGGTGCCGCGTCCCAATCCACGGGATTGTGACGTCGGCAGTCGGCCAAAGGCCGACCGACAAACCTGAAGGTTTGTCGCCTTGCAGGCTTAGTGGCGCTATAGCAGTCGCGCCACTGCCGAAGGCAGGCGCGACCAGCCCGCGCTGGAATCCAAAGGATTCGCGCGGCGCTGCCGCCGCTTCCGCGTCGCGGAGTAGCGGCGGTGCGTAAAAGTCAAGGGAAATCAACGCAGAAATGCAGTTCAAGACGCCGAAAATGCATCTTTCCGAATTCAGAAACACACTTTAATCCGCGACGCTGATGAAACCATCCATTAATATACCCAAAACGCGCCGGGAAATCAAGAGAAACCACCCATTTCGTAGGTTAAAACCTTCCTCCGACCGGCCCGGCCGGCGTTTCCCGCCCCGCCATCCTCGAAAATGCGCAAGGATCGCCATTGCGCAAGCCGCGCCGACGGTGTATACTTATATGGATTCACAATCAAAAAAGACAGACGTGACGCCGGACCTCCGGCGGGAATGCCCTTTCCGCCTGATTGCCTGGCCCGAGGAATCCAATGAAACCGAAAAAGACCTTTTACGCAGAGGCGGCCTATGCCGCCGGCATCGCCGTGCTGGCCCTGGGGACCGCGCTGATGGAGCGCGCGAACTTCGGCATGTCCATGGTGGTGGCCCCCGCCTACCTGATCCACCTGAAGCTGTCCCGAGCCCTCCCCTTCTTCACCTTTGGCATGGCGGAGTACGCGCTGCAGGCGGCGCTGCTGATCGCCCTGGCGCTGGTCATGGGGAAATTCAAGCGGGGCTACCTGTTCTCCTTCGTCACCGCCGTGATCTACGGCTTTGCCCTGGACGGCGCCATCGCCCTGGTCGGCTGCCTGCCCGGCGGCGGAATGGTCCACCGGGCGGCCTGCTATGCCGTCGGGCTCGTCGCCTGCTCCGTGGGCGTCAGCCTGCTGTTTCACACCTACCTGCCGCCAGAGACCTACGAGCTGTTCGTTTCGGAGCTGTCGGACCGCCTGGGCACGGATGTCAGCCGCACCAAGACCGTCTACGACCTGTGCAGCTGCGCGGTCAGCGTCGCCCTGTCCTTCGCCTTCTTCGGCTTCGGCCGCTTCGAGGGCGTGAAGCTGGGCACGGTGTTTTGCGCGCTGGTGAACGGCTGGCTGATCGGGCGGATCAACCGCCTGCTGGAGCGCCGCTTCGAATTCCGGGACGCCCTGCCCTGGCGGGAGGCGTTCACCCGGTAGCCGCAAAGACCTAACCACTATTCAATATATGGGAGTGATCACCTTGACCGAACGGGAGAAGATGCTGGCGGGTATGCTGTACGACCCCTCCGACCCGGAGCTGGGCACGCTGCTGGTGAAGGCGCGGAAGCTGGCCCGGCGCTACAACCAGATCGACGAGGACGAACCCGAGGCCCGGGAAGCCGTCCTTCGGGAGCTGCTGCCCAACAGCCCGAACCTGCCCGCCCTCCAGGCCCCGGTCTGGTTCGACTACGGCTGCAACACCACCTTCGGCGCGTTCTGCGGCGCCAACTTCAACTTCACCTGCCTGGACGTCTGCCCGGTCCACATCGGCAACAACGTGCTGATCGGGCCGAACGTGACCCTGGCCACGCCGATGCACCCCCTTCTGCCCGAGGAGCGCAACGTGCGCCGGCGGCCGGACGGCAGCTATTACAACCTGGAGTACGCCAAGCCCATCACCATCGGGGACGACTGCTGGCTGGCCGCGAACGTGGTGGTCTGCGGCGGCGTCACCATCGGGGAGGGCTGCGTCATCGGCGCGGGCAGCGTCGTGACCCGAGACATTCCGCCCCACAGCCTCGCCGCGGGCAATCCCTGCCGGGTCCTGCGGCCGCTGACGGACGCCGACAGGATGGAAAAGTGATGGCATTGAGTCGAAGCGCCGCCAGTGAAGGGCGGCGCTTTATTACATCAAAAAGCCGAACACCGCTGTGTCCGGCTCTCTTTATGCCAATTGCAGATATACGGGATTAAAACGTCCGGCCGCATTCAGTTGCAGGCAACGTTTATCCTCCATCTTCAAGACAAACAAAGGCGTTACTTTTCCAGCCCGGTTATTATGGTCAACAGGGCATCGATTTGTTCCTCCTCCAAACCACTGATATCGATCTGCCGGCCTGTTCCGCCCTTTAGCAAATAATCGGTGCTGACGCGAAAGACTTCCGCTATGCGAAGCAGCGTCGCGTAGGAGGGCAGCCGCTCGCCAAGCTCATAATAGCTGATCATCGATGGATTAACAACGCCGGTTTGGCGAGCCAGGTCGCGTTGAGACCAGCCGCGCTCCATGCGCAACTGCCTTATACGATTTCCAAGTTCCGCTGCAAGCGCCGCATTTGTCATGTCTATTCCCACCTATAGCATTATCCTCGTTCATTATATGGCGGTTGCCATTGCTAATAGGCGTAGACTTTCATGCTAATTAGTTGACTCCCAACTCAAATTATGATAAGCTGTGTGTAAGGCTCATATACTTAACAGATGGGATCTGTCGACTGACAATTTAAAGGAGGAATCGCCATGAAGAAGATAGCGGCCATCGCTTTGATCCTGATCATGACATCTCTGTTTTGTACGGCATCTGCGGAGACTTGCGCGTTGAGCGGCTTGACCTTCGAGGTCCCAAGCACATACATTTCCTTAGGAGAACAGGATGGAGGAATGTTGTATTACAACCTGTTGAGGGGAAGAGCCATTCTCGCAATGGAAGGTGACCTCAACGGCGTTTCACTTGAGGATTCCGTAGACGATCTCATTGCAGAGTTGGGTTCTGCCTCTGGCGTTGAAACAGACTGCTCTGTGAATGGCATCCCCTACATCTCTGTCAAAATCAACGACACAGAAAACAATGTGAACGGGATTGTCGCCGTCTTTCACGATGATGTAAAAGCATATTTAATCATGTTTGCCGTAGAAGGAGAATTGGACGCCTCTGGCTCCTCCGCGTTTGAAGAGATTCTAAAAACGGTTCAGCTCGCTTCCAACCCTGTAGGAAGCAATCCTGCATCGGAAAACGGCACGGCTGAACCCGCGCAGGAGATGCCCAGTGTGTGGCAGTACAGTACACATCTATGACAGCGGAAGCATGAAT
>JAUMVG010000008.1 GCA_030530315.1 Clostridia bacterium
ACGTCGGTGATGACGTAGTTGATGGTGACCTCCGCGGCGGTGCCGGCGGTGGTGGGCACGGCGATGGTGAACACGGCGTGCTGCTTGGTGGGGGCGACGCCCTCCAGGGAGCGCACGTCGGCGAACTCAGGATTGTTGATGATGATGCCGATGGCCTTCGCGGTGTCCATGCTGGAGCCGCCGCCGATGGCGATGATGCAGTCCGCGCCGCTCTTCTTAAAGGCTTCGACGCCGCACTGAACGTTTTCAATGGTGGGGTTGGGCTTGATTTCGCTGTAGATCTCATAGGCGAAGCCGGCCGCGTCCAGCAGGCCAGTGACCTTGGAGGTCACGTTGAACTTGATCAGGTCCGGGTCGGAACACACGAAAGCCTTTTTGTAGCCGCGGGCGGTCAGCTCGGGAACGATGTTTTCGATGGCGCCCTTGCCATGATAGGAAATGGTATTCAGGACGATACGATTGGCCATGGGTATGCACGCTCCTTTTCAATTTCGGCATTCTCGCCGGTAAGATAATAGTAACTGATTTATTGCGCAATTGTCAAGCAGAACTGCCATGGGCGGCGGCGTGTCCAACGTAAAAGTTTTGGCACGTCCCCGACAGGACGCCGCGAACGGTGGCGAAGAGGCGTCGATTATGCTATAATCAGGCGTTGGATTGCGGCGCTTCGCGGAGAACATAGGGAAAACCGACAGCGCCGCCGGAAGGATGTGCGACGACTTGCAGATGAGTAAGAAGCGCGGCGGGACCCTGTGGATCGTCCTGGCGCTGGCCTGGCCGACGATGCTGGAGCAGATGCTCCAGGTGGCGGCGCAGTATGTCGATTCCGCCATGGTGGGCAGGCTCGGCGCGGCGGCCACCGCTTCCGTCGGCGCGACGGTGACGATCAACTGGATGGTGGGCAGCACGCTCTCGGCGCTGGGCGTTGGGTTCCTGGCATTCATCGCCCGGGAATACGGGGCGCAGCGCTACGACAACGCCGGCAAGGCTGTGGCTCAGTCGGTGCTGGCGGCGCTGACGGCGGGCCTGTTCTTTACCGTCGTCACGCTGTCCCTCAGCCCGTTCATTCCCGGATGGATGAACGCCCAGGAGGACATCCGCCCCGTGGCCAGCCGGTACTTCTTCATCATCTACACGCCGATGCTGCTTCGCGCGGCCACGGTGGTGTTCGGAACGGTGCTCCGCGCCTCCGGCGACACCCGCACGCCCATGCGGGTGAACCTGCTGGTGAACATCGTGAACGTCGTGCTCAACTACCTGCTGATCTATCCCACGCGTGACGTCTCGCTGCTGGGGCTGACGGTGCGCATGCCCGGCGCGGGGCTGGGCGTCATCGGCGCGGCCATCGGCACGGCGGCGGGCTTTGCCGTGGGCGGCGTGGCCATGACCATCGCCCTGTGGCGGCATCCCAAGATCTCCCCCAGGGGCAGAAGCCTGAAGCCGGACTGGAGCATATTGAAGCCCTGCCTGAAGGTGGCGCTTCCCGCGGCGCTGCAGCGCTTCGGCACCTCCTTTGGCTATGTGGCGTTTGCCTCGCTGATCAACTCCCTGGGCACCATCTCCACGGCGGCCCACAGCATCGCCAACACGGCGGAGTCGGCCTTCTACATTCCGGCCTATGGCATCCAGACCGCTGCGGCGACCCTCTCCGGCAACGCCAACGGCATGAAGGACCAGAAGTACATGAAGTCCATCACCCGCACGCTGCTGATCCTGGAGCCCTCGCTGATGGCCGTGTCCGGCACGGTGCTGTTCCTTCTGGCGCCGAGGATGATGGCCATGTTCACCCCGGACGCGGAGGTCATCCGCCTCGGCACCCGGGTGCTGCGGATGGTGGCCGTCACCGAGCCCCTCTACGGCATCGCCGTGGTGCTGGAGGGCATCTTCATGGGCGTCGGCGACACGATGTACGCCTTCGTGTGCAACATCGCCGGCATGTGGGGCGTCCGCGTGATGGGCACGGCGCTGCTGGTACGGGTGCTGCGCTACGGCCTGACCGCCGCCTGGGGCGCGATGATCGCCCACAACATACTGCTGTGCTTCCTGTTCGCGCTCCACTACCGGAGTGGCAAGTGGAACCCGATGCTCAGCGGGGAGAAGTTCTGAGGACAGAAGAAATTCGGGCCGTGCGTCATATGGCGCACGGCCCTTTATCGGCTTAACACGAAATATCATTTTCAGAAGCGGCCCGCGCCGCGTCCGGGTCCGCCCATGGGGCCGTGCATGCCGCCCATGCCGGGGCCGCGCATGCCCCAGGGGCCGGGGCCCATGGGCGGGCGGCGCCACATGCCGGGCATGCCCCAGAAGCCAAAGGGGCGATGATACCAGCCCCAGGGGCGCAGCATGCGAAGAAACAGGACGATCAGAATCAGGGTCAGCATAATATCTCCTCCCTTCGAGGGTCAGTATAGTGGAATTGGCTTGAATGAAGCTTGAACCGCCGGATCGTCAGACCTCGCTGGGATTCGGCAGGCTGGCGAGGACCTCCTCCAGCCTGCGGCAGGCCTTCTCCAGCCGGTCGCGGGCATCGTTGATCTTTCGCTGGGCCAGCAGGTCGGGCAGCAGGCCGTCCAGGAACACGTCGGAGAAACTGAGCAGGCTGCCGATCTGCACATAGGGCATATCGACGCGGGCGTTGTCACGCCAGAAGCGGTTGAGATCGTCCTGTGCCAGCTCAACGCAGTGCTGGGCGTCGCCGATGGCGGAGTGCTTGGCGATGCTGGCGAGCATGCCGCCGCCCAGTAGGTCGTAGATGCCCCAGCCCCGGGCGCGCTCCAGATGGCGCTGGGCGTCGCGCAGGTTGTTGAGGGCGCGGACGCCAGCGGAACGCGCTTCGCGAACCGCCTGAGAGAGAACCTGATTGGACATGAGAAACGCTCCTTTCCGGCATTCACGATATCGAGGTACAAAAAAAGACCTATATCGTGACGAATCACAATATAAGTCTCGCCGTTTCATCTGATACGGATGCCGCGCATCGACCTGACGATTTCAGATCCGCCCGTGGGCGGTGGGCTACTCCCTCGTATTGAGTGAGACCATTATAGCACGCAGGGCGGGAGAGTCAACAGGACGCGCCGCAAAACCGCGCTTTCGGCGCTGAAATGTCGCAGGGGGCGATCGAAAACATCGCCCCCTCAGACCGCTGACAAAGCCTGCAAACGCAAGAATCTCTGCTGATGAATAAGAACAGGCAGAGATTCTTGCTTGCTGTGTTGGCTGCGCCTGCAAAATGCGGTCACTTACAACTGGGTAAGCTCCCTTTTTTGCAGGCTTGCCGCCTTGCCTTGCGAGGTGGAAATCCTAAAGGATTTCCAGTTTTCAGCTACACTGAAAACCGAAAGAACAAATATAGCATATTTGTTCTTTCGCCGAGGCTTTCTCAACGGTCTCCAGTCTGTTGACTTTGTCAACATCCTAAGGGGGCGATCGAAAGCATCGCCCCCTGCGGTTACACCGCCGCGCCGGCGGCCTCGGCCTCCCAGGCGGCGCGCTCGCCCTCCTCGCGGAATTGGTTGGCGTAGAGCCGGTAGTAGTAGCCCCGCTGGGCCAGCAGCTCGGCGTGGGTGCCGCGCTCGACGATGCGGCCGTTCTGGATCACCAGGATCATGTCCGCGCTGCGGATGGTGGAGAGCCGGTGGGCGATGATGAAGGAGGTGCGGCCCTTCAGCGCCGTGACGATGGCCGACTGGAGCTTCTGCTCCGTCTGGGTGTCCACCGAGGAGGTGGCCTCGTCCAGCACGAATATGGCGGGATCCGCGATCAGCGCCCGGGCGAAGGAGATCAGCTGTTTTTGGCCGGTGGAGAGGCGGCTGCCGCCCTCGCCGACCTGGGTGTCGTAGCCCTTCTCCAGGTTCAGTATGAAGCTCTCCGCGTCCACCATGCGGGCCGCGGCCTCGATCTGTTCGTCGGTGGCGTCCAGCCGACCGAAGCGGATGTTCTCGCGGATGGTACCGGAGAACAGGTGGGGCTGCTGCAGCACGTAGCCCAGGTGGGCCTGGAGCCACAGTATGCTGCGCTCCCTGTAATCCACGCCGTCGATGCGGATCGTGCCCTTGGTGGGCTCGTAGAAGCGGCAGACGAGGTTCACGATGGTGGACTTGCCGCTGCCGGTCTCGCCCACCAGGGCCACGGTCTGCCCGGCCTTCACCTTCAGGGAGAAGTCGTCCAGGACCTCCTCGCCTGTGGAATAGTGGAAGGAGACGTGGTCGAACTCGATGTCGCCCTTGATGCCGGGCCAGTTCTCCCGCTTGGGGTTGAAGCTGTCGCCGAACTTCTCGATGACCTCGGGGCTGTCGAAGATCTCCGGCTCCGTCTCCAGCATGCTCACCACGCGCTCGGCCGCGGCCTGGCTGGCCTGGAGATCGGCGAAGATGCGGGCGATGCTGCTGATGGGCTCGAAGATGCCGGTGGCGTACTGAACGAAGGCCGCCAGCGTGCCGATGGTCACCATGCCCGTGGCGCTGAGCACCCCGGTGCCGCCCCGGTGGAGCACCAGCGCCGTGGCGATGGAGCCCAGGGAGGTGACGATGGGCAGGAACAGCGCGCTGAGCACCGCCGCGCGGATGGAGGCGCTGCGCATGGTGCCGGTGAGGGCGGAGAATTCCTTGCAGTTGGCCTCCTCGCGCACCAGGGTCTTGCTGGTCTTGGCGCCCATGATGCCCTCGTTGAACGCGCCGGTGATCTGGGAGTTGGTCTTGCGCACCAGCCGGTAACCGGCTAGGATGCGCTTCTGGAACCAGACCGCCGCCACGGCAATGATGGGCACCACGCTGAGCACCAGCAGCGCCATGCGCACGTCCAGCAGGAACATGGCCACGGCGGTGATGACGATGTAGGCGGCAGACCAGAACAGGTCCACCAGGCCCCAGGCGACGGTCTCGCCCAGGCGCGCGGTGTCGCTGGTCATGCGGGAAATGATGAAACCGACCGGGGTCTGGTCGTAGTAGGAGAAGGAGAGCTCCTCCAGCCGCTTGAAGCACAGCTTGCGGATGTGGCGGTTGATGCCGCATTCCGCCTTGCCGCACAGCCGGCAGAAGGCGAAGATGCAGGCCGTCTGCAACAGCAGCGTGCCGGCATAGCGCGCGATGAACCACGCGCGGCCCCCGGCGGCCCCGTTGGTGATGAAGGTATCGATGGCCTCCCGGGTCAGGAGGGGAAATAGGGTGTCGCACAGCGCGCTCACCGCCATGGTGGCCATGATGGCGAACAGGTACTTGTGATAGGGCTTCATGTAGCTGATCAGCCGCTTCCACAGGCCCGCGTCCAGGCGCTTGGTGTAATCCTGTTCCTGTTGTTGCTGCATATAGAGGTCCTTTCAAGGCGCGGCATTTCGCCGGTCCATGGTCGTGTTGAAAGAGTCCGCGCTTTTTTCAGCGGGAATACGGCGGTCAGATTCTCCTTGCGATCTCCAGGGCGAGGGAGAGCTTGCCCATGTCGTGGTTGGCGCCGGGGAGGTCGCTGGTGTCGTAGCCGCTCTCCTCGAGCACGTCGCCCGCCTCGAGGAAGTCGTACAATTCCAGACCGTAGAAGTCGCAGATCGCCTGCACGCCGGCCAGCTCCATCTCGACGGCCAGGCAGTCCTCCCGCCTGCGTCTTTGTACGAGCCCAACCGTCTCCCGCAGCATCGAATCCGTGGTCCACACCCGGCCCTTGACGTAGGGCGCTCCGATTTCGTCGAAGATGGCGGAAAGCCTGTCGGCGTTCCGGATCGGGATGTAATCGGCGGGGGCGGCGTAGTAATACGAACTGCCTTCGCCCCGATAGCTCTCCGTTGGAACGATGTACCTTCCGCGGGTGCTCTCGCGGTCGAGGCTTCCGCAGGAGCCGAACATGATGAACCGGGTCGCGCCGGTCTGCCAGTGAACGTCGTAACAGGTTTCGGAAGCGACCGCGGAGCCGATGCCGGAGAGGTAAAACGCGATCTTCTCGCCCTCAAGCGTGAAACAGTAGATGTTCGTGTTGCCGTTGCACGCGCCGATCTCCCCGAGGATCGAGCATTCGCGGCTTTCGAGCAGGTGATCGTGGATCACCTTTGAAAAGAGGATCAGGCATTTATTGACGATATGCCGGGGCTTCCCATAGAAGTTCTCCAGGTTCACGATGGGTTGGGTGTCGATATCAAAATCATCGACGATCATTGTATCACCTCCGAATGGTGGCCGAAGCGGATCGGTGGCACAAGCGGCGGGATCATCCCACCTCGCGGTTCAGCTCGTCCTCCAGGGCGGCCTGGATGCGGTACACCCGCTGGTACAGGCCGTCCACGTGGATCAGCTGCTCATGGGTGCCCTGTTGGGCGATTTTGCCGTCCTCCAGCACGAGGATCAGGTCCGCGTCCGCCAGGGTGGTCAGGCGGTGGGAGATGATGAAGGTGGTGGGCACGCGCCCGCCCCTGCTCCGTCCCTCGACGAGCGCCTCGCGGATGGCCCGGTCGGTCTCGGTGTCCACGGCGGAGAGGGAGTCGTCCAGGATCAATATATCGTTCTCCCGCAGCAGCGTGCGGGCGATGGCGATGCGCTGCTTCTGGCCGCCGGACAGGGTGACGCCGCGCTCGCCCACGAGGGTGTCGTAGCCCTCCTTGAACTGGCGGATGAACCCGTCGGAGTGGGTGATCCGGGCTACCCGGTCGAGCTCCTCGGGGGTGGCGTCCTCCCGGGTGATGGCCAGGTTATCGCGGATGGAGCGGGAATAGAGGAAGGGCTCCTGGAGCACGTAGCCCACGCGGCCGCGCAGGTATTTCTTCTCGATGGTGCGAATGTCCCTGCCGCCGATCAGGATCTCGCCGGTCTTGGCGTCGTACAGGCGCTGCAGCAGGTTCATCATGGTACTCTTGCCGCTGCCGGTGGCTCCCAGGATCGCCACGGTCTGGCCGGCCTTCACGGTGAAGGACACGTCCTTCAGGATCGGGTGGCGGGAGTCGTATCCGAAGCCCACGTTTTTGAATTCGATGTCCGCGTACAGCGGCGCGGGGCCCGCGCCGGGGGTGTCCGCCTCCGCCGGGGTGTCCAGGATCTCATAGATGCGCCGCATGGCGACGATGGACTTGCCCAGGTCCTGGAGGATGCGCCCCAGCTGGCGGATGGGCCAGATCAGCATGGAGATGTAGCTGACGAAGGTGAGCACGTTGCCCGTGGTGATCTCGCCCTTTGTGGCGAAGTAGATGCCAAACAGCAGCGTCATGCCCGTCTGGGCCATGCTCAGCATGTCGGAGCCGGACCAGTACACGGCCATCACCCGGCTGATGCGCACGGATTTGTCGTGCACGGCGTCGGCGCACACGGTGAAGCGGTCGCTTTCGTAGCGCTGGCGGCCGAAGGCGCGCACCACGCGCACGCCGGTCAGGCTCTCCTGGAGCATGGCGCTCAGCTTGCCGTCCGCCTCGTCGGCCTCCAGGAACAGCTTCTGTACCCAGTGGAAGAACCAGAAGGCCAGGCCGAACAGCGGCGGAATGAGGATCAGGGAGATCAGCGTCAGAGGACCGTGGATGGAGGACATCAGCGACAGCGCCAGCACCACCATGATCACGGTGCGGAAGATCTCGATGACCTGGGAGGCCAGGAAGCGACGCACGGTCTCCACGTCGGTGGTGCAGCGCTGGATCAGGTCGCCGGTCTCGGCCTTGACGTGGTAGTCGTAGTTCAGGTCCAGCAGGTGGGAATAGAGCCTCTGGCGCATGCGCTCGGCGATGGATTCGCTGGCCTCCGCGGACCACTTGCCCCGAAGATACTGGAACAGGCCGCCCAGAAGGCTGACGGCGATCAGCAGCGCGGCGACGATCCAGATGTGGCGGGCCAGGTACTCCGAGCCACCCCGGGCGTTGAACCATCCGGCGAAAAAGGCGGGAAGGTTCACGGGCTTTTCGCCCGCGCCGTTCAGCGTGTCCGTCACGGCGTCCACCGCGCCCGCGATCAGCAGCGGGGTCAGAAACGAGGTGAGCACCGTGACCGCCACGGACAGGATGCTGCCCAGGTACCGCGCGCCGCTGCCGGCCATGAATTCGCGGAAGCGCCGCAGCAGGAACATGGTCTCGGACGTGTTCTTTTCAGGCTGTTTCATGGATTACCTCCGATGGTTTGAGGGGGGTGGGGGAGATGTCCGGAGGGCATATAAAAAGCCGGACACCTGCGTGTCCGGCATCTTGAGGCCATAAATAGGCTCAGACAGAATAAACCCAGGCACGACGGCAGGCAAAGTGAAGCATGGCATGATTCCGATTGTAGATCAACATCATTTTACACACCTCCGTCGTTTATTTGGGCGCTGCGCCCATCGACAATCAGTATAGTGCATGGGGAACGGGTTTGTCAATCCATTTTTAAAAGTCAACAGAAACTTCACGCAGGGACGGTCCACAGTGGTAATGAGGGGGTCGGGAACGGTTTTTTAGTGTTGAGAAGTTTGACGAAATTGTTGCGCAATACGGCCGAATTTAGACTGCCTATTGACAAAATGTGGACATGGGAGTAAAATAGATTCGTAATACTTTAAATGGATCGGCAACAAGGAGGATATATAATGCGCCTTAAGAAGTGGATCGCCGCACTATTGCTGATATCTGTGCTGGCAAGCACATTGCCGGTGGGACTGGCTTCCAAATACAAGAACTACAGCAACGACACCGTGTTCAACATCAACGGCAAGGAAATATATGCCAACCTGGTGGGCAGCGCGGGCTCCGGCAACTGCTGGAAGTGGTCCCGAAACCTGTATTATATCATCTGGGGCACCCGCTTCAATGAAAAGTTCGAGGGCACCAGCTCGACCGGCTACAACCTGCTGTACCGCCTGAACGACGGCCAGCGCAAGCTGACGCCGGAGCACCTGAGGGCCTTCGTCACCCGCACCCAGCCCGGCGCGACGATCCGCGTGTGCGGCTGCACCACGGCCTGTCCCCAGTTCAACAACGACGGACTGAGATGCGGCCACAACGGCCACAGCCTGGTGATCGTCGGCAAGGATGGCAACGGCCTGTATACCATGGACGACACCGGCGCGCAGCACACCCGCTACTACACCTGGAGCCAGTTCTGCAGCTCCTGGAAGAACTTCCCGTACATCAAGTACATCAAGTGGCCCAACGCGCCGACCATCGCCCCCAGCGAGATCCCGGAGAGCGCCAACGAGGAGGCCTACAGCGGCACGTTCAGGATCAAGTTCGCGGCGACGGACGGCGTGAGCGTGTACAGCGCGCCCTCCATCGGCAATGTCAGCGGCACGTTGAAGTATCCGGCGTCGTTCACGGCCACCAAGAAGACCACCACGACCACCGCCGGCTACTACTGGATCTACGGCACCTCCAGCACCGGCCTCTCCGGCTGGATCGCCCAGGATGAGGCCAGCGTGGTCGCCTCGAGCAAGTATGTCGATGTTTCCGGCGTGACCCTGGATCAGAAGACACTGCGCCTGAACGAGGGCGGCACGGCCAAGCTGACCGCCTCCGTCTCGCCGTCCAACGCCACCGAGAGCGCCATCAATTGGTCCAGCAGCAACGCCTCCGTGGCCACTGTCAACGACGGCAGCGTCGCGGCGGTCGCGCCGGGCTCCGCGGTGATCACAGCCTCGGCGCTGGACGGCACCGTGAAGGCGACCTGCGCGGTGTACGTCACCCGCTCCATGACCACCAAGGCCCTGAGCAAGACCGGCAGCAACGGCACCGTGAAGCTGGCTCCCGGCGAGCAGCTGCAGCTGTCGCCGACCTTCGCCACCAAAAAGGGCTGGGCGGTGAAGAGCGCCAAGTCCTCCAAGAGCAAGGTCGCGTCCGTGGACTCCAACGGTGTCGTGACGGCCAAGGCCGGCGGCACGGCCACCATCACCGTCAGGACCAAGAACAACAAGAAGGCGACCATCAAGATCAAGGTCGTCGATCCCTACGCGCCGACGAAGATCAAGCTGAACAAATCGAAGACCGTGAAGCTGAAGGTGGGCGCGACGCTGCAGCTGTATACCAAGCTGACGCCGTCCACCGCCGTGACGACCCTCGCCTGGGCTTCCTCCAACAAGAAAGTGGCCACGGTGGACCAGAACGGCAAGGTCGTCGCCCTGAAGAAGGGCACCGCGACCATCGCTGTCAAGACCGCCAACGGCAAGATAGCGAAGGTCAAGATCAAGGTGGTCAAGTAGGGAGACGTGACGCCCTGAAAAACACCGGACCGTGGAAACTTGAAATGTTAACGTGACCGGGATATAATGACAATGGTCATCGGAGGGCAAGCTGTCCGAAGGAGAGAGCGAGCCGGATAAGATGGCGGGCTGGAATGCCCGCTGCTTGTCCGGCTCTTTGATTTATTGTAGACGGCGGGCGACTGTCCCGCAAGCCGTGCGGGGAATGAACGCACGCGGACGAAAAGCGCGCGGCCAGCCCATGAGGAGGAGCACAAATGGAAAAAGACAGCAGAACGCGGAATTTCACGGAAGGGCGGATACTCTCGCCGCTGGTGCGCTTTGCGCTGCCGGTGCTGGCGGCGCTGTTCCTGCAGGCGATGTACGGCGCGGTGGACCTGCTGGTGGTGGGTCGGTTCGGCAGCGCTGCGGATGTCTCCGCGGTCTCGACGGGCTCGCAGATCATGATGACGCTGACCAACCTGGTCTCCAGCTTCGCCATGGGGGCGACGATCCTGCTGGGGCAGCAGATCGGCGAGGGGAACGCCGAGAAGGGCGGCCAGACCATTGGCGCCTGCGTGACGCTGTTCGGCTGCATCGGCCTGGTCCTGACGGCGCTGATCGTCCCAGGGGCCAGCGCCCTGTCCCGCGTCATGCACGCCCCGGAGGAGGCCTTCGACCTGACCTCGACCTACGTGCGTGTCTGCGGCGCAGGGACGCTGGTGATCATCGCCTACAACCTGATCGGCAGCGTGTTCCGGGGCATCGGCGATTCCCGGACGCCGCTGGTCACGGTGGCCATCGCCTGCGTCTTCAACATCGCCGGAGACCTGCTGCTGGTGGCGGTGCTGCACATGGGCGCGCTGGGCGCGGCCCTCGCCACCGTCGCCGCCCAGGGAGTCAGCGTGGCGGTCTCCCTGGCGCTGATGCGCAGGCGACAGCTGCCCTTCACCCTCAGGCGGGAGGATGTCCGCTTCAACGGCACGCTGATCGGCAGGATCACCCGGCTGGGACTGCCCATCGCCCTCCAGGACCTGCTGGTGGGATTGTCGTTCCTGATCATTCAGGCCATCGTGAACGCGCTGGGGCTGATCCCCTCCGCAGGCGTCGGCGTGGCCGAGAAGGTATGCGCCTTCATCATGCTGGTGCCCTCGGCGTTCATGCAGGCCATGTCCGCCTTCGTGGCCCAGAACGCCGGCGCGGGCCGATATGACCGGGCGGAGAAGGCCCTGCTCTGCGGCATCGGGCTCTCCCTGGCCTTTGGCATTGTAATGGCCTACCTGGCCTTTTTCCGGGGAGAGCTGCTGGCGGGCCTGTTCTCAAAGGACGGCGACGTGATCGCCGCCGCGGCGGACTACCTGAAGGCCTACGGCATCGACTGCATGCTGACGCCCATTTTCTTCTGCTTCATCGGATACTACAACGGCATCGGCATGACCCGCTTCGTGATGCTCCAGGGCATCGTCAGCGCCTTCTGCGTGCGCGTGCCCGTCTCCTGGCTGATGAGCCGCCAGAGGCCGGCGTCCCTGTTCCGCATCGGGCTGGCGACGCCCTGCTCTTCGACGCTGCAGATCGTGCTGTGCCTCGCCTTCATGGCATATGTGAAGAAGCGCGTGATGCCTGAGCGCCAGGGGATGAGCGGCGTTATTTGATAAAGCGTTAACACTTTAGTCATCGACTTTCCACATCTGGATAGTAAACTGTAGGTTAGGAAGGTGGAAAGAATGGACGCCTTCCGGCGCCGACAGGGTCCGGCGTCCTGAATACAAACCAAAGGGGTGAATGATATGTTCTGCCCGAATTGTGGAACACAGCTTGGCGTCGGAGTCAACTTCTGCCCGAACTGCGGCACCAGAGTAGCCGCCGTCACGCCGGTGGTCAAGGCGAGCGTGGTCCAGGGAAATATGGTCATGCTGATGGGTCTGGGCGATTGCAGGCGCACCACAGCGGCGGCTCTGCTGCAGCAGATCTGCGGCTACGGCGCCGACGAAGCGCTGCTGATCGTCGACAATACGCCCATCACCATCGCCCGGGAGCTGAGCGAGGCCCAGGCGCGGTTCCTGGCCCAGGCGCTGGCGGAGTACGGGCTTGAGGTCTCCGTCTATGACGGCGACGGCTGGCGCGACTGGGAGTCCGCCAACACCTCCGTGTGGGATTCCGCGGGCTCGCTGATCACGGGCGTCGCCGCGGCCCTGGGTCTGATCAGCGTCAACAACCGGATCACCCGGGACATGATGCACCGCATGGACTATCCCTATCGCTATTCCGGGGCCCGTCCGCCGGTGTACCGCCTGAACAACACGCTGCGCACAGCGCCCAGGCGCGTCGCGCCTGCTTCCGTCCGTCCGCCGGTGCACCACGCGCCGCCGCCGCCCGTGCGTCCCACGCCCACTCCGGTGAGGCCGGCTCCCGCACCGGTGCGTCCCGCGCCAGCCCCGGCGAGGCCGGCGCCCGTCAGACCTGCGCCCGCTCCCGCCCGTCCGGCTCCGGCGCCCGTGCGGCCTGCGCCAGCGCCGAATCCCCAGGCGAGACCTGCGCCCGGCGGCGCAAGGCCCGCGCCCGGCGGACGTCCCGGCGGCGTTCCCGGAGGAGCGCCCGGTGGAAACGGCAGGCCCGGCGGCGCCGGAAGGAACGGCGGGAGGTAATACCCTCTCTTTCATAAGCCCAAGGAAACAAAAGATTCTTCACTTCGTTCAGAATGACTGCTTTTGGAACGTGGCCATTCTGAGCGGAGCGAAGAATCTTGTGTTTTGTATGGAATCTTTACGGGTTTGTCGCCATGGAAAGCGGCGTCAGAACGCCCAGTTGCCGTCGCGGAACACGGGCACGGTCTCGCCGCCGCGGGTTACGGCGTCGATGCGCATGTCCGCGGTGCCGATCATGAAGTCCACGTGCATCATGGATTCGTTGATTCCCAGGGCGCGGCACTCCTCGAGGGTCTTGTGCTCGAAGTCCACGATGGTGTCGGCGAAGCCCGCGCCCAGCGCCAGGTGGCAGGCGGCGTTCTCGTCGAACAGCGTGTTGTAGAACAGCAGGCCGCTGTTCTGGATGGGGGAATCGTAGGGCACCAAGGCGCACTCGCCCAGGTAGGCGCTGCCCTCGTCCATGGTGATGATGTGGGTCAGCGCTTCGTTGTTCACCTCCGCGTGCCATTCCACGGCCTTGCCGCCCTCAAAGCGGATCCAGAAGCCGTCGATCAGCTGGCCGTCCCAGCTCAGCGGCTTGGAGGCGTGGACGATGCCCTCGGCCTGGCCGCGCATGGGGGAGATGAAGCACTCCTCGGTGGGAATGTTGGGGTTGAAGAAGACGCCCTGCAGGCTGGTGTCCCCGCCGCCCTTGAACTGGGCCTCGGGGATCATGCCCACGGCGAAGTCGGTGCCGTTGGAGGCGGTGTAGTGCAGCCTCTCGATGCCCAGGCCGTTCAGCCAGGCGCAGCGGGCGGCGAGGTCGGCGTTGTGGGCCTCCCAGGCGGCCACGGGATCGTCGGACACGCGGCTGGTGGCCAGGATGGCCTCCCACAGCTTCTCGATGGCCTGGTGGCGGCTGAGGGTGGGGAAGAGCTTTTTGGCCCACGCCGCGCCGGGCACGGCGGCGATGCACCACTGGTACTTGTTCTCCATCTGGTCGCGGTAGCCCTTGATCAGCGGATAGCGGCGCTGCTGGGACTTGGCCAGCTTGGCCTGGTTGATGCCCTTCAGGCCGTCGGGGTCGTCGGAATCCAGGTAGATGCGGCAGGGCAGCTTGTCCACGTAGTGCTTCCAGCGGGCCTCCTGGTAGTCGGTCAGCTCGGAGAGCGTGGCGAGGGACTGATGGCGCACGTGCAGCTTCTGCAGCGGCTGGTAGTCCCAGTCCACGACCACCCGGGACGCGCCGAGGCGATAGCACTCCTCGACCACCATCTTCACGAATTCGGGCTGGTCCAGTCCGGCGACGATGAAGACCTCCTGGCCCTTCTGTACGTTCACGCCCGTTTGGGCGATCAGCCTGGCATAGCTGCGCAACACGGTCTTTTTCATTGTTTGGTCCTCCGTTCAACGTCCGGGCCGCGCCATGCGCCGCGCCCGGGTATTGCCATAAACATAGCCCAACGCGCGGGGACGCGCCACCGCCGGGACACTATAGGATGTTTAAATGATTGTAAACAGCGGCGGTGGACAGCGGCGGGGCATTGTGGTATAATGGTTGGGCAAATCAGGAGGACGCTTATGGACAGGCAGAAACTCGAGGCACAGCTGGCGGAGCTGCCGCTGTACGTGTACGACTTTATCGATACCAAGGAGCTGGTGTTTTCCCCGCGGGTGCGCTATATCTGCGAGACGGAGTGCCCGATGTATGGCACCAACTGGGCGTGTCCGCCCGCCGTGGGCACGCTGGAGGAGTGCCGCGAGCGCGTGATGCGGTTCTCCGAGGGACTGATGATCGCCACCATCACGGAGGTCAGCGACATCGCCAACATCCAGGAGACGTTGGATACCCGCGCGCCCCACGAGGAGATCACCCGACAGGTGCTGGAGATGGTGCGCCAGCAGGCCGAGGAGACGCTGGTGCTCTCCACCGAATCCTGCACCCATTGCGAGCACTGCACCTATCCAAACGCGCCCTGCCGGTTCCCCCAGCGGATGTTCCCCTGCGTGGAGAGCCACTGCATACTGGTCACGGACCTGGCGGAAAAGCGGGGCATCGACTTCATGGCGGGGGGCAACATCGTCACCTGGTTCTCGCTGATCCTCTACAAGTGACGCGGCACCTGTGTATTGTTAATAAAATGCGCAGACCGGGATAAAATGCTTGAAAGTTGTCCGCAAGGCTTGACAATGCCCGGGTTGGGTGCTATAATATCACTTGTTTCGGGGTTATAGCTCAGTTGGTTAGAGCGTTACGTTGACATCGTAAAGGTCGATGGTTCGAGCCCATTTAACCCCACCAAGCAGGCTGTCCTAAGCGGGATGGCCTGTTTTTTTGCATGTATACAAGTGCCTCGTGATGGGATTCTGTTTATAGGTATAAGTGAAGCCGGGATCCGCCGGGGCGACTGACCGTCGCCCGTGGATGCCCGGCTTCGGAATGCGGCGCGCCTGCTCAGCGCCTGCCGAGGGGGTACTTGACAAGCACGTGCTTTTCAAGGCGTCCCTTCTGCCTTTCAATCTCCGCCTTCAGCTGCTTCATGTCATCGCTGGCCGAATGTTCGTCGTAGAGCATGGCGATCAGCGCGTCCTGCTTGCCGATCAGGTCGGCGCGTATCAGATAGGCGGGCTCAAGCCGATCCGCGACCTTGTCCTTCTGCGCCTCAAAGCGCCTCTCCGCTTCCTTCTGCATGCGCTCTGCCTCGGCCTTCACCGCCGCTATTCTGGCCTGCACGCGCTCGGTCCTGTAGACCACCTCAGGATAGGCGTCGGAGAATCGACGGTAGAAGTAAGACCTGTTGGTCAACAGTTGCCGCACTTCCTTGCTGATCTCCTCGGTATTGTCCGCTTCGCTGCTGTCCACGCCGACCTTGACCAGCTTCAGGACGAAGTAGGAGATGACGTAGTCGGCGGCAAGAACCGCCAGCAGAACCAGGGCGGTCGCCTTCCTGACGTTGATCGGAACGCGGTCGAGGGCATTGAAGAGAAACGGATTCACGATGTGGATGATCGCCACGCCCGCCAGGCCGAACAGGACCAGATTGCCGATCCAGACCCGCCCGTGCAGGTTCATGGGCTTCTGGCTGTAATCCCACCACCGGGCGTGGAAGATCTTTTCAAGCACAAAGCTGGTCAGGTATTCCACAATGCCGCAGATCACGAGGGACAGGGCAAACGTCATCACGATGCCGGACTCCACGCTGGCGAGATTCCCCACGACCACGGTGATCAGAATCACGCCGAAGCCATAGATCGGCAGTATCGGCCCCGTCAAAAAGCCGCGGTTGATGAAGCGGTGGAACTGCCGGTATTTGAGTATGACCTCCATGCACCAGCCGGCAAGGCCAAAGATAAAAAACTGCAAAATGATATTGATCCAATACGCCATACCGCATACAGCCTTTCTGCGTCGTGTGGGGGATCATCGCGTGGCGGGCACGGTCCGCACGGCGACGGTGGCGATCTCCCGCCTGTATATTCTCCGAGCCTGCCGTTTACACGCCGATGATTCCGTATGATCATATCACAAAAAAAGAAAGAAAAGCCGCAGAATTACAAATTTGACACAATATTCATAATTTGCCACGGTATTCTTTCGTTGCATTCGCTTGTATAAATGATACAATACTATTGGGCTTATGTGATATTGAAGTAACGGCAGGGTATTATGCCTAAAATCCTGTTCCGCGCGCCGGTGAAGGGTGCGAAAGACGATCCCAGCAGCTGAGACAATATGCTGATGGAACAGATAATCGAAACAGAGGGGACGTAAGACATCATGGCATAGACCCGGGGTGAGAGATTGCCATGCTGCCGACGCCTGGCAGGAGTGCGATGAAGGCTTGGCGGCGAATCTGAGGAATAGAGTCTGTTTCTAAATTCGGCGAAATGCATTTTCGGCGTCCTGAACTGCATTTCAGCGTTGATTCCCCTTGACTTAGCGCCACTAAGCCTGCGGGAAATCGCCTTGAAATGCAGCCCAATCCGCTCGAAACTGCACATGCCTCATTTTCGAAACACACTCTAGTTTGAGCCGTCACGGATCGTCGAGGGAATCGAGCGCCCCGGCAGTTCGCGATGAGCCTGAAAACAGGGAGGTAGAAGCATGCTCTTTCAGGAACTGGGAAAATTGAAGAGATCATCGATTATGACCTCGATCATCATGATGGCGGTCGGCATTTTGATGATCATGTGCCCCGCGCAGTATGTCGGCGCGCTGGTCTCCACGCTGGGATACGGCATATTGATCCTGGCATTCGTCATGGTGTTGGATTTCATCTCCGGCAAGAAGGTGTTGATGAACTACATCTATCTGACCGGCGCGTTGATCCTGGCGCTGCTGGGCAGCGCGATTTCAGTATTTGAAAGCAACGTCGTGCGAGTCATTGGCCTGCTCTTTGGCCTGGTGTTGATTGGCGACGGCGCCATTGGGCTCGTCAATGGGCTGATGTACGCCCGCCGCGCCGGGCGTCAGGGCTGGTGGGTGCTGGTCACGCTCAGCGCGATGCTGATCCTGTTCGGATTGATCGTGCTGATCAATCCGTGGTGGAACGAGCCCACCGCACTGTTTGACGTCATCGGCGGCATGCTGTTGTTCTCCTCTGTGGTGAGCATCGTGCGGCTGATCCTGGTCTGGCCGATCAAGAGCGAATAAGGAGGGCTGAGCGATGGAGAACAATAAGGACAGGGAAGTCGTACAGGCACCCGCGGACGATGCGGCGGAGAACAAACTGGAAAACCAGGCCGTTGAAACCGCGGCCGACGTTCAGCCGGTGAACGAGCCCGATGCCCGCCGGGCGGAGCAGGCGGAGACGGAGCGCGCCCTCCAGGAAGCCCAAACCGGGGCCGCGTCGGGCAAAGCGCAGGGCCCCAAGGCCTCGAAGGACAATGCGGAGGCCAGGAAGGCGCGAGCCACCCAGAAGCGCCAGGTCAAGGCGGCCGAGCGGCGTGAAAAGATACAGAAGCAGCAGGAAGCCGTGATGAAGAGCAAGGAGGAGCTGGCCCAGGAGCTGGAGAGGCGCAAGGCGCAGCTGCAGCACACCAAGGCCCAGATGAGCGACAAGCTCCGGCAAATGCTCTCCGATGAAATAGAGGCCATGAAAAAGCGCCAAAAGACGCGCAGCGCCGAGATCCTGGCCATCTTCGCCAAGCATAACTTCTACGCCAACGGCTTTACGCCCGTGGAGCTGCGCACCACGCTGGAGGATCTGGGCCCCACCTATGTGAAGATCGGCCAGATCATGTCCAGTCGCGTGGACATGCTGCCGGAGAGCTATTGCAAGGAGCTCGAAAAGCTACGCCAGAACGTCAAGGAGCTGGACCCGGAGATCGCCCGCGCGGTGATCGAACAGGAGACGGGCAGGAAGATCGAGGATATCTTCCTTGAGTTCAGGGACAAGCCCCTGGGTTCCGCTTCCATTGGCCAGGCCCATTACGCCGTGCTGAAGGACGGCACGAGGGTCGTGGCAAAGGTGCAGCGCCCGTTGATCGCGGATATGATGCGCGAGGACTTTGCGCTGCTCAAGAAGCTGGCGAAGATCGTCAACACCGTCGGCGAGGCCAATGAGAACGATGACCAGATGATCGACCTGCTGTCGGTGATCGAAGAGCTGGAAAAGGTGGAGGAGGAGGAGCTGGACTTCCGCGTGGAGGCGGAGAACACGCGCTTCTTCAAGGAACACTGCATCGACGACGAGGAGAAGATCAGCTGCCCCACCGTCATCGACGAGCTCACCACCGAGCGTCTGTTCACGATGACCTTCGTGGACGGCTATTCCATTTCCAAGCGGGACCGCCTGATCGAGGAGGGCTATGATCCCGAGAAGATCGGCTCGGTCATTCTCGACAACTACCTGCACCAGGTGCTGGATGTCGGCACCTTCCACGGGGACCCCCACCAGGGCAACATCATGGTCAGCCACGGCAAGCCCGTCTGGATCGACTTCGGCATGATCGGACGCATCACCGAGGGCGACGTGAGCCTGCTGCAATCGCTGATACTGTCGCTGGTGGAGCGCGATTTGGACGCGCTGGTCAACGCCATCATGTCCATGGGCGCCACCTCTCCCAAGACCAACCGCAACAAGCTGGTGGAGGACGCCGACGTGATGTTCGACAAGTACATGAACGTCACCAACCTCAACGACCTCGACCTCTCCGCGGTTCTGGAGGAAGTCACCGACCTGGCCTCCAAGCATCACATCTCTCTGCCCGGCAAGTACACCATGCTGGTGCGCTCCATCGCCACCATCGAGGGCGTCATTGAACAGCTGTGCCCGGAGCTGAACCTGTTCCAGCAGATCACTGACAAGCTGATGGAGCGGGTGAAGAAGAACCTTGACGTGGGGAAGGAGCTCCTTTCCGCGGGCAAGGACGTGCTGGAGGTGGGCCGGAAGGTATCCCGGATGCCCAGCATGGCCTATGACGCGCTGAACAACGCCCTCAAGGGCAGGCTGAAGATGAGCTTCGAGCTGACCGGGTACGAGGAGATCCTGAAGAGCCTCGGGGACACCGTCAAGAGCGTGGTGCTGGCGCTGTTCGCCTGCATACTGTTCATCGGCTCCTGTATTCTCAGCACAGCGGATATCCAGCCTAAGACGCCGGACGGCCAGCCGCTGATCGCCGCGGTGGGAATGCTGTTCTCCGTCGCGCTGGGAATCTATACGGCAAAGCACATGTCGAAGAAGAAATAACGACAGGAGATTCAAGGGGCTGTCTCAAAATGATTAGGACCGCATAAAGCGGCTGTATGGGCGTCGATGCGGCGTCCGCCCGGGCACACTGCATGCGTTGTACCAGGGCGGGCGGCGAATCGTCGCCCCTGCTTTTTCATATCCATCGCATGATACATTTAAAGGCAGACCTTTCAAATTACAAGATGTCCCGCAGGTTGTGGAACACCCGGATCGGCTCCTGGCCATCGCAATCGGGGCACAGGCCGTCGTACTCGTTGGCGCAGTCGTCGCAGAGCAGCGCACCGCAATCGACGCAGCTTCGGAACGACCGGGAATCGGCGACTCGGTGGCAGCTTCGGCATTCGGCCATGGACATACAATCGCCTCCTTTGGCGGTTCATAGCATGTCCATGGCGAGAGATGTGTATGCGCGGCGCTCACAGCAGCGATTTCACCGCGGCGACGAGGGCGTCGATCTCCTCAAAGGTGTTGGCCCATCCGACGCTCGCGCGAACCGCGCCGCGGCGCAGCGTGCCGAGGAAGCGGTGGGCCTCCGGCGCGCAGTGCAGGCCGCCGCGCACGGCGATGCCCGCGGCGGCGAGGGCATCCGCCGCTTGGGAGGAGGAGAGGTCGCCCGCGTTGAAGGCGACGATGCCGGCCCGGGCGGCCTCCTCCCGGGGGCTGTAGAGCGTCACGCCGGGCAGGCCGGAGAGCCCTTCCCAGAGGGCGGCGGTCAATTCCCGTTCGTGCATCATGACGGCGGAGAGGTGCCCGGCCGCATAGGCGCAGCCCTCGCCCAGCCCCGCGATGCCCGGCAGGTTCACCGTGCCGGACTCATAGCGCTCGGGGAGCTCAACGGGCTGGAGCAGGCTCTCGGAGCTGGAGCCGGTGCCGCCCTCCCGGAGGGGGAAAAGATCCGTACCGGGGCGGATGTACAGCCCGCCGGTGCCCTGGGGTCCCAGCAGCGACTTGTGGCCCGGGAAGGCATAGAGGTCGCACCCGAGGGCCTGGACATCCACCGGCAATGCGCCCAAAGCCTGGGCGCCGTCGATCAGATAGCGGACGCCGCGCTCGGCGGCGATGGCGCCGATGGCCGCCACGGGCTGTATGGCGCCAGTGACGTTGGAGGCGTGGGTGCAGACGATCAGCGCCGTGTCGGGCTCAATGGCGGCGCGGATGTCCTCCGGGTCGATGAAGCCGTCCGGCCGGGGCGGCAGCAGGGTCAGGCGGATGCGGTCCCGCGCGGCCAGAGCGCAGAGGGGACGCAGCACAGAATTGTGCTCCAGCTGCGTGGCGATCACGTGGTCGCCCGCCCGCAGGCTGCCCTTGATGGCCAGGTTCAGGGCGTCGGTGCAGTTGAAGCAGTGGATCACGGACATGGGGTCCGGCGCGTTCAGCAGGGCCGCGAGCCGCTCCCGGGCGTCCAGCACCTTCCGGGCGGCGGCCAGCGCGGCGGCATGCCCCGACCGGCCCGGATTGGCATTGTATTCCGTCATCGCCCGCAGCACGGCCCGGGTCACGGCTTCCGGCTTCGGGTGGCTGGTGGCGGCGTTGTCCAGATAGATCGACATGTTGTAGCCCTCCTTCACGCGGGGCGGCGCGGCCGCGTAGTATAGAATACATGCGCCCCGGCGCTTTTATGTGCCGGGGCGCGTGAATCGATCGGAAGGAGGGAAACGGCATGCGGGACGTTTACGGCGTGGCGGCCTTCCGCTCGCGCCAACAGGTGCTTCGCTTCGAGGCGGTGCTTCGGCGGATGGGCGTGCCCGCGCAGGTGGTGTCCACGCCCCGGGACATCTCCATGGGCTGCGGGCTGTCCGTGCGCTTTCCCATGGAATACCTCACACAGGTGCGCGGCGCGCTGGCGGCTTCAAACCCCGGCAACCTGATCGGCCTTTACCGCGCGGAATACGACGGCGCGCGGCTGCGGGTGACGCCGGCGTAGGAACGCGGTCTCCGGGCCCGGCGCGGCCTGATCAGGTCGCGCCGTTTATCAGCCCCTCCCGTGCCAGCAGCGACATCGCCCTGCGCCGATCCCGACGCCGCACGTAAATCTGCCAGCGAAGGTCGGGTTGAGGCAGGTGGAAGGGGCTGAAGAAATAGATGTCGTCCGAGAACATGCGTGCAGGGATGCGGTTTTCCTTCAATACTTCGAGCGCCTGACAGGCTTGCTCCGTGCGCCACTTCGCCCCGAGCACCTTCCATGCAAACAAATCTCACACCTCCGTTTCGGCGTTGTTCGCCATCTCCATGTACATTGTCAGCAACGCGGCGCTTCCGGTGTCCTTGACGGCATTCTCCACCGCTTCCGTGGCGGTCGCGCCGAGGCTGTCGTAAAGCGCGCCGTCCCGGTGCCAGTCGGCGACGAACAGCAGGTTCCGGCAGCTGTAGTCCGGGGCAACGTCAAAGGCGCGGGCCAGCGCAGCGGCCCGGATGAGGGACGCCCGGGCGGCTTCCACATCGCCGGTTTCCATCTGGAAGCAGGCGAGCCAGGCGGTAAAATAGGCGCAAACCTTGTCGATGAAGTCCGGCCGGTCGGATGCTTTCAGCCCGAGCAGGGACTTCAGGGCCCATTGAAGGACCGCCATGCCGTTTTCCGGGTCGTGGAAAGACCTGAAGGCATAGGCATAGCCCACCGCGGTGTAGATGATGCCGTTGAATGCCGACATCAATCCGTGCGACAGGAAGGGAAGGGCGTCCTCCGGTCGGTTCATTTCAGCTGCCAGGACCTCGCCGATCATCGCGCTGTACAGGTTGCCGGCGTTATGCGCCTTGGCCAGCTCAATGGCTTTTTCCTTTTCACCCAGCGCAAAGTATACCTGCGAGATCGCGCCGCAGAGGGTTTGATCGCTGATGCTGGCGTCCTGGTTCTGAGGCAGAAGCTGCCGCGCCTTCCTGTAAAGCTCCAGCGCCCGGTGCAGTAGGGCCTTGTCGCGGGCTTCGAAGCCGATGCCGTGGTAGGTCATCGCGCCTGCATATGCAATCGTAAAGGTATTGGGATACTTTTTCAGCGCCTTTTCCACTTCGATGAGGCCGTCGCGATTCTTGTCGTTGTGGTATTGCCAGATTCGCGCCTCGGTGGCCGCCAAGCGGTTGTCCTTCATTTCATAGCCCAGCAGCGCGTCCACGGAACAGTCGAAGAAATCCGCCATTTCCACGATCATCGGCATCTCCGGCACGGAAAGCCGCGTCTCCCACTTGTGCACCGCGCCGACTGTGACGCCCAAGACCTCCGCCAGCTGCTCCTGGGTCAGGCTGCGTTTCCTCCTGAACGCGCGGATGTTTTCAGCCAGCTTCATTTTCATCGTTCCGCCTCCCTTTGCTGGTTTACGAGACCATTATACAGCGCGTGAGGCGACCTGTGAAGACACGAACGATATCAATGGAATAATTGTTTTTATACTGTTGGTATAGGTGAAGAATTCGTAACGCGTTTTTGCTTGACCGAACGCACTGATGGCGATTATAATCATGATGGATACAAAAGGAGTGATTCCATGGACGCGAATCGCGCGGCGCTGGTGATGGAGGAACTGCGTAAGCTGTACCCCGAGGCGAAGGCGGAACTGAACTTCGCAAACCCCTTCGAGACGCTGATTGCCACGATCCTGTCCGCCCAGTGCACCGACAAGCGGGTCAATCTGGTGACGGCGCGGCTGTTCCCGATGTACCCGGATGCCTTTGCCATGGCGAAGCTCACCCCGGAGGAGCTGGAGCCGCTGATCCGGGAGTGCGGGCTCTACCACAACAAGGCGAAGAACATCGTGGCCGCCAGCCGGGCGCTGGTGGAGCAGTACAATGGCGTGGTGCCCAATACCCGCAAGGAGCTGATGGCCCTGCCCGGCGTGGGGCAGAAGACCGCGGGCGTGGTGCTGCTGGCCGCCTTTGGCGACGACCAAATCCCGGTGGACACCCACGTGTTCAGGGTTTCCCGGCGCATCGGCCTATCGGATGGAAACACCCCGGAGAAGGTCGAGCAACAGCTGCGGGTGCTGCTGGACCGGGAGATCTGGTCCCTGGGGCATCACCTGATCATCTGGCACGGGCGGCGCTGCTGCCACGCCCGGAAGCCGGAGTGCGAGCGCTGCCCGCTGAACGACGGGCTGTGCGAGAAGCACATGGAGCATTGACGCGGCATGGACGCGATTTGATGGAACAACGATATTTGGAGTGAATTATGGCACTGTTTGTTGATGTGGTCACCATTACGGTGAAGGCGGGCGACGGCGGCAACGGCTGCGTGTCGTTCCACAGGGAAAAGTTCGTCCAGGCCGGCGGCCCGGACGGCGGCGACGGCGGGCGCGGCGGCGACGTGGTCTTTGAGGCCACGGAGCGCATGCACACGCTGATGGACTTCCGCTACAAGCGCAAGTTTACCGCCGAGAATGGCGGAGACGGCATGGCCAACCGCCGGTCCGGCAAGTCCGGCGAGCCGGTGGTCATTCAGGTGCCCCCGGGAACGGTGGTGCGGGAAAAGGCGACCGGCAAGCTGCTGCTGGACCTGTTCGAGCCCAACGCCCGCAAGGTGCTGGTGAAGGGCGGCAAGGGCGGCTTTGGCAACCAGCACTTCGCCACGCCTACGCGCCAGGCACCCCAGTTCGCCAGGCCCGGCGAAAAGCGGGAGATCATCGAGCTGACGCTGGAATTGAAGTCCATCGCCGACGTGGGCCTGGTGGGCTTCCCCAACGTGGGCAAATCCACGATACTGTCCGTGGTCACCGCGGCGCGGCCCAAGATCGCCAACTACCACTTCACCACGCTCCAGCCGAACCTGGGCATCGTCAAGCAAGGCGACGACAGCTTCGTGCTGGCGGACATCCCCGGCTTGGTGGAGGGCGCGGCGGAGGGCGTCGGCCTGGGCCACGCGTTCCTCAGGCACGTGGAGCGCACGCGGATGCTGCTGCATGTGCTGGACATCGCGGGGAGCGAGGGCCGCGACCCGCTGGAGGACTTCGACGCCATCATGAAGGAGCTGGAGGCCTACGGCGACCTGAAGAACCGCCCGATGATCGCCGTGGCCAACAAGATGGACCTGCCCGGCGCGGAGGAGAACCTGGAGCGCCTGAAGGAGAAGCTGAAGGACACGGGCATCCCGGTTTTCGCGGTATCCGCCGCCACGCGGAAAAACTTCGATCAGCTGATGTACGCCACCAGCGAGATGCTGGCCACCTGCCCGCCGGCGGAGCCCTTCCTGGAGGAAGCGCTCTACGACCCGAGCGAGCTGGAGCAGGGCGTGCCCTTCACCGTCGAGGTGGACCAGGGCGTCTACTTCGTCGCAGGCCGGGAGATGGACCGGCTGATCGAGTCGGTGAACTTCGACAACGAGGAATCGCTGAACTACTTCCATCGCTCGCTGCGCAGGCTGGGCGTCATCGACGCGCTGCGCGCCCAGGGGGCCAAGGAGGGCGACAGCGTGGTCATCGGCGAGATGGAATTCGATTTTGTGGAATAAGAAGCGGCATCAAAACCGCATACGGACAGGGGAGGAATACCTATGACGACGAAACAGCGCGCGGCGCTTCGATCCATGTGCAACACGATGGAGCCGGTCCTGCATATCGGCAAGGACGGCATCAACGACAACCTCGTCAAGCAGTGCTGGGACGCCCTGGAGGCGCGGGAACTGATCAAGGTGACCGTGCAGAAGAACGCGCCCTACACCGCCCGCGAGGCCTGCGAGGCCCTCTGCGAGCGGGTGCACGCCGAGCCGGTGCAGACCATTGGCAACCGATTCTGCATCTACCGCCAGGCGCGGGAGAACTCCAGAATTCGCCTGGAGGATTTGTAATTCTCTGATCGAAGCATATGGGGTGGAAGATCCTTCGCTGACGCTCAGGATGACGGGGATTTGACGTGCAGATGCTCTTCTGTGGATAACCGTGGAAGAAAGATCCTTCGCTGGCGCACAGGTTGACAATGTTTGCACAACAATGGTGTCATCCTGAGCGTCAGCGAAGGATCTTTCGGTTTCAAATTGAGACTTGCATTGCGCCATCTGTATACTGTGCCGGTTCAGAACCGCACGGATCGCCGCTATCTGTCGAACAGCGTGCGCCGGAACCGCCGATGCCGCAAGGCTGCCGCCAGCTGGAGGAGCAGAGGCAGGGCGGCGAAAAGGTACATTGGATTGCCGTTCAGCCGGTATACCGCCAGCATCACGGCGGCGAGAAGCAGGTTGCGGGGCTGGATCGGCCGGGAGGCCGCAAAGGCGAACCAGCCTGCGAGCCGCCGCCGCAGGGGAACGGCGCGGGGCTCCGTGACGGGCGAGGCGCGCCTGCCCAGCAGCCGCAGCAGGAGACGGCTGTCGACGACGGCCACCTCCGGGTCGGCCAGCTGCCGGGCGTAGCAGGCGGCCCGGGGCTCGCAGGGGCAGGTGGCGGCGATGACCAGCCGCGCGGCGCCCCGGTTTGCCTTCCAAGCCGCGAGGACATCTCCGCTGGACAGCGAAGTCTCCGGGTGCTTCAGCGCTGGGAAGAGCGCAAAGACCTCGCCGGGATAGCGGGCTTCGATCAGCTCCCGCAGCACATCCGCCGCCTCGGCGTCTGGCAGGGCGGCGATTCTGAGCAGCTCCGTCCTGGCCGCTGTTCGGTTGAGGCCACGCCGGGGCCTGCCCAGCAGCCGGCGGATCAGCATGACGCAGGCAAAGGTCGCCGCGCAGGCCAGCGGAATGCTCCTCCAGGCGTTCAGGAAGAACGGGTACAGCGCGGCGGCGGCCAGGAGGGGCAGCGCCGCGCGGTCGATGCGCCTGCCAAGCATAGTAAATCCCTCCCTTCCGGTCATACAGAGCGTTGACCGTGGGGGAGGGATATATGCGTTTTGGGGCTGCTTTGCAGGGACTATCTTCCCAGCGTGCAGCGTCCCAGGCTGGTGGAGGTCTCGTTGGTGGACGCGCCGGTGAAATAGCGCGTCACGTCGTCCAGCGCCTTGGCATAGCGCAGCGGATGCCCCTCCGGGATGAAGATCATGCCGTAGACCCGGGTGTTGTGGCAGCTCGCGGCGGCCACCTGGTGGCTGTAGGCGCATATCGTCACCGCGCGGTGCATGTTGCAGTAGGCGGTGGGCTCCGTGCCGGCCAGGTAGTAGTCCGTGTTGGTGCCGTAGTTGTTCACGTCGTTGCGGCAGGCGGAGGTGGGCAGCATGCCGGACACCGCGCAGACCGTGCAGGCCGTCAGGTTGAAGTCCGCAGGGTTGCCGTTGATGATGGCCCGGTCGGTGGTGCAGCCGGTGATGGCGTGCACCTGGGTCATGATCTCCGCCCACAGCGGCGCGGCGTAGCTGCCGCCGGTGGCGTCGGAGGTCAGGGGCTTGTAGTTGTCCGAGCCGATCCACACCGCGGCGGAATAGTAGCCGGTCATGCCGGCGAAGGTGACGCCGATGTTGTTGGTGTTGGTACCCGTCTTGCCGGCGACGGTGAGCCCGCCGAAGTTGGCTCGGGAGCCGGTGCCGTCGGGGCCGACGCAGCCCTTCAGCACGTCCACCAGCATGAAGGCGGTGGAGGGTTTGAAGGCCTGCCATGTCTCCTGGACCTCGTTCACGTCGATGTAGACGGTGCCGTCGGGGTTCAGGATCTGGGTGAAGGCGTAGGACTCCTGGTATACGCCGCGGTTGGCGATGGCGCCGAAACCGGTGGCCAGCTCGATCACGGAAAGGCCGGAGGAGCCCAGCGCCAGGCCGGAGCCGTTGGCCAGTATGTGGTCGGGATCGACGCCCAGCTTGAGCAGGTAGGTGACGGCATTTTCAACCCCCACGTAATCCATCAGCACGTGGGCCGTGGAGGTGTTGTGGGACTGGTTGATGGCGTGGCGCATGGACTCGACGCCGCTGAAGCTGCCGCCGCCGAAGTTGTTGGGGTAGCCCACCTCGCTGACCCAGCCCTTGATGGGGATGGGCAGGTTCATGACCGGCGTGCCGGGGGAATAGCCCATGTCAAAGGCGGGACCGTAGACCGCCAGGGGCTTGATGGAGGAGCCCACGGGCATGTCGTTCTGGTAGGCACGGTTCAGCTGCTTGCGCTGCACCGGCTCGTTCCTGCCGCCGACGATGGCCACCAGTTCGCCGGTGTGCCAGTCCATCACGGCGCAGGCGCACTGGGGCTGCACCACGGTCAGGTACTCGCCGCCGCCCAGGGAGGCCTGGGTCGCGCTGTCGTTGGAATAGCGCATGGTGGGGTACTGGCTCCAGTTGGTGATGGACTGCTGTACCGCCTGCTGGACCTCGGCGTTCAGGGAGGTGAACACCTTGTAGCCGCCGTTGCGCAGCTTGGTCTCCATCTGGCTGCGGTTGTAGGAGGTGTCCTCCAGACCCTCGACGCGCAGCATCTTGGTGACGACGTCGTAGATGGAGTATTCCACGTAGTAGGCGTTGTCGTACATGTTGTCGCTGGCGGCGGTGGAGCTCTCCACCACGTTCAGCGTCTCGCTGTGGGCCTGGTCGAATTCCTCCTGGGAGATCAGGCGCTGCTCCAGCATCAATTCGAGCACATAGTTCGTCTGCTCCTCGATGACGTTAGGGGTGTGGCGCTTGTAGTAGTTCGCCCGGGGGTTGTAACGGTAGGGGTTGCGGATGATGCGTGCCAGCGCGGCGCACTCCCGCAGGCTCAGGTCGTTCAGGTCCTTGCCGAAGTAGTCCTGGGCGGCGATCTTGACGCCGTAGCTGGAGCCGCCCATGTAGATCACGTTCAGGTAGGCCTCCAGGATCTGCTCCTTGGTCAGGTTCTTTTCCAGCTCCAGGGCCAGATAGGCCTCCTGCATCTTGCGCTTGTAGTTCTGGTCGCTGTTCAGCAGCGTCAGCTTGACCAGCTGGCAGGTGATGGTGGACGCGCCCTGGGTGGCGCCGCCGAGCACATTGTTCACCAGCGCGCCGACGATGCGCTTCAGATCCACGCCGTGGTGCTCGTAAAAGCGGGAGTCCTCCACGGCGATGACGGCGTTGATCAGCTGCTGGGGTATGTCCTCGATTTCGACGTAGATGCGGTTCTCGGAGCCCTTGAACTCCATGATCAGGTTGCCGTTGTGGTCATAGATGAAGGAGGTCTGGGACTGCGCGCCGATCTGGGCCAGGTCAAGGTTCGGGGCCGTGTCCACCCAGCCCTTCGCGATGCCCGCCACCAGCCCGACGCCCGTCAGGCCGATCAGCAGCACGACGAAGAAGAGCATCTTCACCGTCATCAGGATGACGGCGAACAGAAAGTTCCGATCCGTCTCCCTGGGTTTGAATATGGCGTATTTCAATTTATCTATCCTCCCGGCGGAGCGACCCGCCACATATCAAAAGTATAGTTGTCGGATATTAATCCATATCCATTCTGTATTATAGCACATCATTGCGGGATTGGCACGTTTTTTTATTGTCAAATCGGTGAAGAAGAGAGGGATTGGGAATTAGGGATTAGGGAAAAGGGAAAAGAAATAGCTGGTTGGTATCAAAAGAACAGGGGCGTCGGGGCGCATGCCGCTGGGAGGAGACCTCCGGGTATGGCACGCGCTGCGACGCCCCTGTTCTTTGGCGCTTTGCGCTGGATCAGCCCCTGCGCTTGAGGAACTTCTGGATCTTGGACAGCTTGTTGTAGTTCAGGCCATGCATCACGAGGCTCACGCCGACCAGCAGGCCGATGAAGGTAAAGACACCCACAACCACGATGGTGATGGTCATGTTGGGAACGTTCTGGACCAGGGTGGCCAGCAGGCTTCCGGCGACCTTCGCGTCCAGGATCTTGTTGCTGATGAACGCGCCTGCGGCGGTGAAGGTGAAGAAGGTGATTATGCCCAAAAGAATGCTGATGGTGCCCATGATGATTCTCCTAACGTGTATATTTGTAATCGTGTACGCCCATTATACCGATTGGCGGAAGGAGCGTCAAGGGAAGATACACAAATGTCGAAATATCGCGCGAATCGCGGGGAAATGCAGGGGACATGCCCTTATTGAGCAAAACAGAAGATCCTTCGCTGCGCTCAGGATGACCCTGGCATGCAGATCTGTCCGAGCGGACCGGCAAGAGAAGGGAGGCTCCCGATAAGGAAGCCCCCCAATGACACTGTGCAGAGCGCCGATCAGGCGTTCTTGCCCTTGATATACTCGTCGATGGCCGCCGCGGCATTCTTGCCAGCGCCCATGGCCAGGATGACGGTGGCTGCGCCGGTGACGGCGTCGCCGCCGGCGTAGACGCCCTCACGGCTGGTCAGGCCGTCCTCACCCTGGGTGACGATGCAGCCATGCTTGTTGGCCTCGAGGCCGGGGGTGGTGGAGCGGATCAGCGGGTTGGGGGACGTGCCGATGGCCATGATCATGGTGTCGATGTCCAGCACGAACTCGCTGCCTTCCTTCACGATGGGGCGGCGGCGTCCAGAGGCATCCGGCTCGCCCAGCTCCATCTCTACGCACTTCATGCCGCAGACCTCGCCGTTGCGGGGATCGCGGGGATCGTCGGGATTGTTGAAGCCCAGCACCTCCACGGGGTTGGTGAGGGTCTTGAAGATGATGCCCTCCTCCTGGGCGTGCTCGACTTCCTCGGCACGGGCGGGCAGCTCGGTCATGGAGCGGCGATAGACGATGTAGACCTCGTCCGCGCCCAGGCGCTTGGCGCAGCGCGCGGCGTCCATGGCCACGTTGCCGCCGCCCACGACGGCAACCTTCTTGCCGTGGCGGATGGGGGTCTTGCTGCCGTCGCGGTAGGCCTTCATCAGGTTGATGCGGGTCAGGAACTCATTGGCGGAATACACGCCCTTGAGGGACTCGCCGGGGATGTTCATGAAACGGGGCAGGCCCGCGCCGGAGCCGATGAACACGGCCTCGTTGCCCATCTCGAACAGCTCGTCGATGGTCAGCACCTTGCCGATGACCATGTCGGTCTCGATGTCCACGCCCATGGCTTTCAGGTTGTCCACTTCCTTGTTCACGATGGCCTTGGGCAGACGGAACTCCGGAATGCCGTAGGACAGGACGCCGCCGGCGACGTGCAGCGCCTCGTACACGGTGACCTTGTAGCCCATGCGGGCCAGGTCGCCCGCGCAGGTCAGGCCCGCGGGGCCGGCGCCGATGATGGCGACCTTGTGGCCGTTGGAGGCGGGAACGGCGGGCTTTTCGGTGGCGTGCTCGCGGTGCCAGTCGGCCACGAAGCGCTCCAGGCGGCCGATGCCCACGGGCTCGCCCTTCACGCCGCGCACGCACTTGGATTCGCACTGGGTCTCCTGGGGACACACGCGGCCGCAGACGGCGGGCAGGCTGGAGGAGCGGTTGATGACCTCGAACGCGCCCTCGATGTCCTCGTTGGCCAGCTTGGCGATGAATTCGGGAATGTCGATCTGCACGGGGCACTTGCTGACGCAGGGCTTGTTCTTGCAGTGCAGGCAGCGGCGGGCCTCGTTGATGGCCATTTCATAGGTATAGCCGGTGGCGACCTCCTCGAACACCTTGTTGCGGTAGTTCGGGTCCAGGGAGGGCATGGGGCACTTGGTCATAGACATATTTCTTTCAGCCATTTTACTTGACCTCCTTGTTGAGCAGGTTGCAGAACTCATCCCGCTTGTGCTGCTCGAAATCGCGGTACATCGCGCCGCGCTTCATGGCCTCGTCGAAGTCCACCAGATGGCCGTCGAAGTCCGGGCCGTCCACGCAGGCGAACTTGGTCTCGCCGCCCACGGTCAGGCGACAGCCGCCGCACATGCCGGTGCCGTCGATCATGATGGGGTTCATGGAGATGACCGTCTTGATGTCATACTTCTTGGTGAGCATGCAGACGAACTTCATCATGATGACCGGGCCGATGGCGATGACTTCGTCATACTCGTTGCCGGCCTTGATGAGCTCCTCCAGAGCGTTGGTGACCAGGCCCTTGGTGCCGTAGGTTCCGTCGTCGGTCATCATGCAGACCTTGCTGGAGCAGGCGTTGAACTCGTCCTCCAGGATGACCAGGTCCTTGGTGCGGAAGCCCACGATGGAGTGGACCTCGCAGCCGTTGGCGTGCAGCGCCTGGGCCACGGGCAGGGCGATGGCGCAGCCCACGCCGCCGCCGACCACGGCGACCTTCTTGAAGCCCTCGACCTCGGAGGCCTTGCCCAGGGGACCGACGAAATCGGGCAGATAGTCGCCCTCGTTCAGGGTGTTCAGTTCCATGGTGGTGCCGCCGACGATCTGGAAGATGATGTCGACGGTGCCCGCCTCGCGGTCATAGCCGGCGATGGTCAGCGGGATGCGCTCGCCGTCCTCGCTGGCGCGCAGGATGATAAACTGGCCGGCCTTAGCCTTGCGGGCAACCAGCGGGGCCTCGATGACCATCTTGGTGACGGTCGGATTCAGAGGCTGCTTTTTGACGATTTTGAACATGTTTTCCCTCTTTTCTGACTGAAGTCCAATGGATAAGAGCATATCTATCCACTATCACTTGAGTATCATAGCATAACGGTTCCCGAAAATCAACAGGGCGTGGCGCCATTTTATATTGAGTTTTGGGGCATGCGGCGGGCTCAGACGCCGTTCAGGAAGCGGGCCAGCCGCCGGGCGGCGTCCAGCGCGGCAAAGTCGCGGGCTGCGGGCAGCCGGTCGGTGTTGAGGCTCATGACGGGCTCCGCTATAGGCGCGCAGTTCATCGCCCGCAGCAGCAGGCGCGATTGTTTGACGGCAAGCTCCGCCGATCCGTTCCCGCCCCCGACCAGGAGCGTGCCGCCCCGGCGCGCCTTGTTCGAAAAGCCCGCCTCGCCCCGGGAACGGGCGTAGAAGCCCGGCTGCAAGCGGCTGAGCACGTCCAGCGTCCTTCCCGTGAGGGAGGAGAAATAGACCGGCGAGGCGATGACGATGGCGTCCGCCTCCAGGATGCGGGCATAGACGGCCTGCATCTCATCGAGGATCGCGCAGGCGAAGGCGTCTTTGCAGGCGCGGCAGTCGACGCAGGGGCGGATGTTCGCGCGATAGCAGTTTATGATGTCAACCCGCCCCTCCAGCGCTTCCGTCAGCGCGGCGATCAGCGCAGAAGTGTCTCCGTTCGGGCGGGGGGAGCCGTTGAAGATGAGCGTGTTCATGGTTTTACACCTCGACTTGAAAGCCCTGGGAGCGGGCGGAATGGTCAGAATGGACAAAAGACCGGGACAAAATGCCGACTTTGTGCATGGGCTTGTGAAGTTTGCCCTTCCGTATAATTTGATATTGTGTTTTTCGCGATTATGTACTATAATAATCGCGACAGAGTAGGGTTTCCTTCGTCAAGTGCCGCCAAAATGGGGAGTTGTCTGGCGGACGAAAGCGAATTCGCTGCGGTTGGAAGCCCGCACCCGCTGACTCACATAAGGAGAGACTCATAACAACCTCTTTTTATGCAGCAAGTGTTTGCTCTGAAAGGAGGTTTTTTCATGTCTCAAAACAGCATCAATTCCAGACAGCTCTTTGCGAACCCCTTCTCCAAGGAATACTGGAAGCTGGCGGTGGGCGAGTTCAAGAAGCAGCGCGTGCTGATCTTCGCGGCGCTGATGATCGCCCTGCGCGTGGCGCTGAAGTCCCTGGGCATTCCGATCGCCGCGGACCTGAAGATCAACATCGCCTTCTTCATCAACGCCTACGGCGCGATGGTGTTCGGTCCGGTGGTGGCCATCGTGGCGGCGGCCATCTCCGACACGCTGGGCTGCATACTGTTTCCCACGGGCGTGTACTTCTTCCCGTTCATATTCATTGAGATCGCGGGCTCGCTGTGCTTCGCGCTGTTCCTGTACCGCGCCGAGGTGACCGCCAAGCGCGTGATCCTGTCCCGGTTCTGCATCGACTTCTTCGTCAACATCGTGCTGAACACGCCGGTCATGTGGCTGTACTACCGCATGGTGATGGGCAAGAACTACGCCATCTTCGACATGATCCGCATCATCAAGAACCTGGCGATGTTCCCCATCGAGTCGGTGCTGCTGATCCTGTTCCTGCGCATGGTGATCCCGCCGACCCGGAAGCTGGGCTACGTCTACAGCGGCGCGGACAAGCTGCGCTTCAACAAGCACAACATCATCCTGATGGTGGTCCTGGTGCTGATCGGCGCGGGCGCGGTGACCGGCTACGCGATCAACAACTACAACACCACCTCCATGAGCGCGAGCTACAGCCCGCAGCAGCGCCTGGAGCGCAACACGGAGATGAACGCCTGGGTGGTCGATGAGAACGACGCGCTGAGCGCCGAGGACACGGTGACGATCATCGAGAGCGCCTATCGCAAGGTGGGCGACCCGAACATCACCTACAGCCTGGCCATCTACAGGCTGGACCAGGAGGCCTTCTCGGCCAGGGCCGAGGCGGACGAGACCTACACCCTGGACACCGTCAACGGCTATTCCAAGTCCAAGGCCGTCGCGGACGAGGCGCTGACCCGCATCGGCACCGCCACGGCGATCACCGACAAGAAGACGGGCGAGCACATCTCCCTGGAGTGCGCGTTCGACTGACGACCAAAACCAATACACACATCGAAAACGCCGGTTTGAGCCGGCGTTTTCAATTGGAATCGAACGTGCTTGGAAAACCAGACACCTTCCGGGACGACGCGAACGGTGGACGCGCCGATTCCCGCGGCCCCGCGATCACTTCAGCATCTTGCGGAAGTTGTACTGGGTCTTGATGTATTCAAAGCCCATGGACTTATAGAAGTGCAGGGCGCTGTTCATGTTCTCATTGGAGTTCACACGCACGCCGGCGGCGCTGGTCTCCCGGGCCCAGTCCTCGACGGCGGCCACCAGCATGTGGCCCAGGCCGTGGTTGCGGTATTCAGGGCGCACCGCCAGGGCAACGACGCTCTTCATCGGCGGCGCGTACACGGGCTCATGGCTGTGGGCGTGGATGAACCCGACCACCTCGTTGCCGCGCTCCGCCACCAGCAGGAGGTTGTTCGACTCGCCCATCATGCGGCGGATGTTGGTTTCGATCTGCGCGATGGGGAAGTCGTAGCCAAGCTCGGAGACGCAGAGCTCGTAGATCGGCTTCGTGTCGGAGACCATGCACCTGCGTATGTTGATATTCATAGAATGACCGCCTTTCGGAATTGATAGCACAATTATAACATGAACGGCCCCGCGGTTCAACCGCATCAGGAAAGTTTTGTTAATGTTTTTGGCTCTGATGTGGACGCGGTGTGGGTGGATTTGACAATTCGGGCCATCGGGAGGGGAAAGGACAGCGCCCTGCGGCAAGACTGGAAGGGTATTTCGTCATCCCCGACAGGCAGGCGGGGCGTCGACGGCATAAAACCGCCCCGCGGGCTTCAGGCCCACGGGGCGGCGTGCGCTCAGTGCGCGTGGGATTGTGTCAATCCACCACGTCCATGTACAGCGCGATCAGGCGCGGATAGTACTGGGAGTTGTACATGTGCTGGCCATCCACGTAGGCGTAGGCGGTGTAGTTGCGGCCCAGCGTCGGCGAGGTGATGGAGGTCTGGTTGTCCAGGATCAGGTACTGCGGCTCGTCGGTGCCCACGTCCATGACCAGGTAGCGGGTGCCGGTCTCGTCGTCGGTGAAACTGTCGATCAGCTTGCCCTTGCAGGCGAAGCTCTGATAGCGCCAGTTCTCGAACATGAGGCGCAGCTGCGGGTAGTCCATGGCCCAGGCGCGGTCGCGCATCTCCGCCAGGGACGGCCTGTAGTTCACCGGGAAGCTGATCACCGCGTCCTCCTTGCCCTCCTTGGAGGCCCGGAAGCGGATGATGTTCTCGCCATAGGTGGTGAAGCGGGAGATGAAGGAGAAGCGGCCGGTCTGCATGTCCACGGACAGGCTCTCGGGGATGTAGTCGGTGTCCACGGAGATGGTGGCACCCGGCTCGGTGGTTCCCGTGACCGCCATGGTGCGGGCGGAGCTCTGGTCGCTGACGGTGGTGTCCAGCTCCAGCTCGATGTCGTAGTGCTGGCGGAAGATGACCAGTTCGCTGCGGCGCTCCCTGTGTCGGGGCGTGCGGACGATCAGCGTGATCACGTTGTCGCCGATGGGCTTCACGCCCACATAGGTGGAGAGCAGGCCGCTGCGGTCCACCGAGGAGGTGATGTCCTCTCCGTTGACGAACACCGTGCTGCCGGGCACGACGTTCAACTCCAGCGGATAGATGCCGGTGACCACGGTGACGCGCTCGGAAGCGGGACTCTTCACCAGCAGCGGCGACACCGGAACTTCGATCTGGAAGTTGAACTGGGGCAGCTTGGTCTTGATGCCCTTTTCGGTGATCAGCATGGGGGACAGGGTGACGTTCGCGTACTCCACGTCGGTCACGTTCAGGCCGAACCAGTCGGAATCGGCGATCTCAAGGCGCGCGACGCCCCCCGAGATGGCCAGGGAGCGGTCCATCTCCGGCAGGTAGATCTGGTCGCCGTCCTTGCCGTAGAATATGACGGCATGCCCCTGGCGCAGGTCGTCCATCTGGACCAGCGACAGCGTGGGGGCATAGGCGCCGCGGGTGTAGAGCCGGGTGAGCTGGTAGTTTTTGATCCAGCTGACCAGCTTGAAGGCGCCGACGCAGAGCGCGACGACGAACAGCACCGCCGCGAGGGCGACGGCGGCCTTCTGCATGGGCGTGCGCCTGTGGCGGCGCTCATGGGCCTCGACGCCGGCAACGCCGCCCTCGGCGTTGGGCAGCGGCTGTTTGCAACTCGGGCAGTAGAGCGCGCCGTCGGCGCACACGCTGCCGCAATAGGGACACTTCAAATTGGGCCTCCTGATTTCTCTGACTGCGGCGCATCACGCAGCAGGATGTGTATTCAAACTCATTCTATAGTATAGCACACCTGTCCCGCGGGCGCAAAGAAATGTTGGTCAATTTTTTGTTTATCTATCGACAATCCTGAAAATTATGATATAATTGTATTCGTATAAGTTTGACCATGAACCGGATCGCCCGGTTCGGTGCCTGGAGGTGCATGAAATGGATGATTTTCTGGAGACCTATGCCGTACGCCAAAAGCAGGGCATGTTCACGCTGCTGTATTACCTGTGCTGGGTCCTGATCGTGATCTTCGGACTGGTCGCTGCGATGTCCCTGGCCAACGTCATCGGCGTCAACCCGGAGACGGGCGGCATGATGTTTTCCTGGCAGAGCCTGTTGCTCACGCTGGTCTTCGGCGGCGCGGCCTTCCTGATCTGGCGCGCGTCCGATTCCTGCCGCGTGGAGTATGACTACACCTTCACCAACGGCAACCTGGACGTCTCCCGGGTGCTGAACAACAAGCGCAGGAAGTATCTGACGGCCCTGGACATGAAGGACGTCATCCGCTGCGGCCCCGCCGCCGGCCCGGCGTTCCTCAAGACGCTGAACGAGCCCCAGATCAAGCGGCACAACTGGTTTGTGAACCGCGAGGCGAACCTGTACTTCTTCTATTTTCAAAGGAAGGGCCTCAAGCACGTGATCATACTGGAGCTGACCAAGGAAATGATCGCCATGATCCGCAGCAAAAACTATCTCCCGAAGGGCGTTTGGTATGAGGCCGACGGCAAGCAGAACTATGGCGCAAGCATATCTTGACAACAGCGCCACCACCCGCCCGTGTCCCGCGGCGGTGGCGGCAATGACACGGTGTTTGAACGAAGGCTACTTCAATCCCTCCTCCGTCTATAAACCGGCGGTGGAGGCCTTTCGTTTCCTGCGGGAAGCGAGGGAAAACCTGCTGGACGCGGTGCATGGCGAGGGCTGTGAGGCGACCTTCACCTCCGGTGGGACCGAGGCCAACAACCTGGCCGTGCTGGGCGCGGTGGGCCGCATGCGCGGCAGGCAGGTGGTGGCTGTCAGCGCGGTGGAGCATCCCTCCGTGCGTGCCGCCTTTGACGCGCTGAAGGAGCAGGGACACGACGTGCGGGTGATCGGCGTCACCGGCTCCGGCGAATTGCGCTGGGACGAGCTGGAGGCCGCCCTGGACGACGGGGCTTCCCTGGTCAGCTGCATGCAGGTGAACAACGAAACCGGCGCGCTGTTGGACGCGGAGCGCCTGCACAGGCTCGTCGACGGTCGGGCGCTGATCCACGTGGACGGCGTGCAGGGCTTCCTGCGGGTCCCCTTCGATATGAAGTGGGCCGACATGTACACGTTGAGCGGCCACAAGATCCACGGCCCAAAGGGCATCGGGGCATTGGTGGTCAAGAAGGGCGTTCGGCTGAAGCCCCAGCACATCGGCGGCGGCCAGGAGTCCGGGCTGCGGTCCGGCACCGAGAATACCCCGGGTATCGCGGGGCTGAACGCCGCGGTGCTGGAGATGCGGGCGATGGGCCCGGATATGCCGGCGGCGCTGATGGCGAAGAAGCTGCGCCTCGTCGAGGCGGTGAAGCGGGCCGTGCCGGAGGCGCTGATCAACGGGCCGGAGCCGGAGAAGGCCGCGCCGCACATCGTCAACATCGGCTTTCCGGACGTGCGGGGCGAGGTGATGCTCCACGCGCTGGAGGGCGAGGGGATCTACGTGTCCACCGGCTCAGCCTGCTCGTCGAAGAAGCTGAAGGTCAGCTCGGTGCTGGTGAGCATGGGCATCAAGCCGTCGGTGGCGGAGTGGGCGGTGCGCTTCAGCCTGAGTCCCCACACCACCGAGGAGGAAATCGATTATGCCGCCGGGAAGATCGGCACGCTGTACGACCAGCTGCGGCGGTTCAAAAGGAGATAGCAATTACATGCAGGACGTTTTGCTCGTCAGGTACGGCGAGGTATTTCTCAAGGGCGCGAACCGCCCACATTTCCTGAAGGTTCTCACCGATAACATCAAGCGCGTGGTCAAGCCCCTGGGCGGCCACGTCTGGCTCTCCGATTCCCGGGTGTACGTGTCCCAGTTCACCGACCTGCAGGCCTGCATCGACCGTGTCACGAAGGTGTTCGGCGTGTATTCCGTCAGCCCCGCCGTGGAGATGGAGAAGGATTTCGAGGTCATCGCCGAGCAGTGCGTGAAGCTGATGGCCGGCTATTCCGGCACCTTCAAGGTGTTTGGCAAGCGCAGCGACAAGAAGTTCCCGATGAACAGCATGGAGATTGCCATGGAGATCGGCGGGCGGGTGTTGGAGAGCAACCCCAACCTGAAGGTGGACGTGCACAAGCCCCAGCACAAGCTGATGGTGGAGATCCGGGACAACGCCTACATCTGCGTGGATGAGATCATGGCCGTGGGCGGCATGCCCAGCGGCACCGGCGGCAAGGCGGCGCTGCTGCTCTCCGGCGGCATCGACTCCCCGGTGGCGGGCTACCAAATGATGAAGCGCGGCGTGCGGATGTGCGCCATCCACTTCCAGAGCCCGCCCTACACCGGCGAGCTGGCCAGGGACAAGGTGCTGCAGCTGGCGAAGAAGCTGGCCTGGTACACGGGCGGCATGCGCGTGTACATGGTGCCCTTCACCAAGTGCCAGCTGGAGATCCACGAGAAGTGCCCGGAGGAGCTGGGCACGCTGATTACCCGCCGCTTCATGATGCGCATTGCCGAGAGGATCGCCCGCCAGTTCGGCGCACAGGCGCTGATCACCGGCGAGAGCCTCGGCCAGGTGGCCTCCCAGACCATGGAGGCGCTGGGCTGCACCGACGCCGTGGTGAACATGCCCGTGTTCCGCCCGCTGATCGGCAACGACAAGACGGAGATCATGGCCATCGCGGAGAGGATCGACACCTACGAGACCTCCATACTGCCCTACGAGGACTGCTGCACCGTGTTCACGCCCCGGCATCCCGTGACCAAGCCCAAGCTGGAGACCATGCCGAAGGCGGAGGAGAAGCTGGACGTGGAGGCCCTGGTGAACGCGTGCGTCGAAGGCACGGAAATGATCATCGTCGAGGGCTGAGACTGAATTGAGAATTGGGAATTGAGGATTAGAAAGAGTGCTTGATTCAACGATCGTTCCACAGTCCCGTTCATGGTTGAAGATATGACGATTGCGGAGTACATTTCCAAACTGCGTCAGAACCCCGCGTTCATGGACAACGTGACCAGCTGGCAGGTGATGCCCGCGCGGCAGGCCCGCTACGGCGAGTTCCCGCCGGAGCTGGACCCGCGCATCGTCCGGACGCTGAAGAACCGGGGCATCGAAGCGCCCTACCTCCACCAGAGCCAGGCCATACGGGCCGCGCTGGCGGGGGAGGACTTCGTGGTGGTGACGCCCACGGCGTCCGGCAAGACGCTGTGCTACAACATCCCGGTGCTGGACGCCATCATGAAGGACGAGGCCAGCCGGGCGCTGTACCTGTTTCCCACCAAGGCGCTCTCCAGCGACCAGGTGGCCGAGCTGTACAGTATGATCCAGGACATGGGCGCCGAGATCAAGGCGTATACCTACGATGGGGATACGCCCGCTTCCGCGCGCTCTGCCATCCGGCAGGCGGGCCACGTGGTGGTCACCAACCCGGACATGCTCCATCAGGGCATACTGCCCAACCACACCAAGTGGGTCAAGCTGTTCGAGAACCTGAAGTACGTGGTCATCGACGAGATCCACGCCTATCGCGGCGTGTTCGGCTCCAACCTGGCCAACGTGCTGCGGCGGCTGAAGCGCATCTGTGAATTCTACGGCGCGCACCCGACCTTCATCTGCTGCTCGGCCACCATCCGCAATCCGAAGGAGCTTGCCGAGACCATGACGGGCCGGAAGATGCGCCTGATCGATGAAAACGGCGCTCCGGCCGGCGAGCGGCACGTGGTGTTCTACAACCCGCCGGTGGTCAACGCCCAGCTGGGCATCCGCGCGGGCAGCATCCCGGAGACCCGGAAGATCGCCGCCTCGCTGCTGAAGGCCGGCGTGCAGCACATCGTGTTCGCCCGCTCGCGCCTGACGGTGGAGGTGCTGGTCCGCTACCTGAAGGACATGGTGCGCGATCCGCTGGGCAACGCGGGCAAGGTGCGCGGCTATCGCGGCGGCTACCTGCCCACCCAGCGCCGGGAGATCGAGCGGGAGCTTCGCGCCGGGCACATCACCTCCGTCGTGTCCACCAACGCGCTGGAGCTGGGCATCGACATCGGCCAGCTGGACGCCTGCGTGCTCTGCGGCTATCCCGGCACCATCGCCTCCACCTGGCAGCAGGCCGGGCGCGCGGGGCGGCGGGGGAGCGTGTCGCTGCTGATCGTGGTGGCGACCTCAAGCCCGCTGGACCAGTACATCATCCAGCATCCGGAGTACTTCTTCAACCAGTCGCCGGAGCAGGCGCTGATCAACCCGGACAACCTGTACATCCTGCTGAACCACTTGAAGTGCGCCGCCTACGAGCTGCCCTTTGAGGAGGGAGAGGCCTTCGACAACGCCCAGGACACCGGGGAGTTGCTGGACTACCTGAAGGATGAAAACATACTTCGGCAGGTGTCGGGGAAATACTACTGGATGGCGGAGGAGTTCCCCCAGGCGGGGATCAACCTGCGCTCGGCCAGCGACCAGAACTTCCTGATCGTGGACATCACCGACCCGAAGAAACACCGGGTCATCGGCGAGATGGACCGCTTCACCGTGCCGATGCTGCTGCACAAGTACGCCATCTACATGCACGAGGGCACCCAGTATCAGGTGGAGGACCTGGATTTCGATGACAAGAAGGCCTACATCCGCCGCGTGGACGTGGGTTACTACACCGACGCGGACCTGACCACCAGCCTGAAGGTGCTGGACGAGTTCGACCGCGAGGAGGAGGGCCCGCTGACCCGGGCGCGGGGCGAGGTGCTGACCTCCTCCATCGTCACGGTATTCAAGAAGATCGCCTTCGATACCCACGAGAACCTGGGCTGGGGCCCGGTGACACTGCCGGAGCTGGAGATGCAGACCACCGCCTGCTGGTGGGTGCTGCCGGAGAACCTGGAGGCCGTCTACGAGCGCGAGCCCCTCAAGAACGCGATGATCGGTCTGGCCCACCTGCTGCGGCACATCGCGCCGATGTATTTGATGTGCGCGCCCCAGGACATCAGCGTGGTCTATCACGTGAAGGACACCTTTACCGGCGCGCCGACGATCTACCTGTACGACTCCGTGCCGGGGGGCATCGGCCTGTCCGACCGGGTGTATGAGATGCAGGAGGAGCTCTTCAGCCGGGCGCTTGAGATGCTGACCGCCTGCCCCTGTCGGGACGGCTGCCCCAGCTGCGTGGGCGCCACCGCGGGGCCGGGGGCGAAGGGCACGCTGATCGCCATATTGAAGGGCCTGCTGGACAGATGACGGACGGCGATTCCGCGGACGGGCACATGTGGACTGCGAAACGAAAAGGCGCGCGAAGCGCGAATACGACCATAAAAGGAGAAGGATAGCATGGCAGAGGTCAAGGTATACACCTCCGAGGATATGAAGTTTGAAAACCTGAGCAAGAACCACCTGACGCTGGTGGACTTCTGGGCGACCTGGTGCGGCCCGTGCCGCATGATCGCGCCTGTGGTGGAGGAGCTCGCCTCGGAGACCGAGGGCGTGACCTTCGCGAAGGTGAACGTGGACGAGAACGCCGAGGTGGCCATCGGGCTGGGCATCCAGGCCATTCCCACGCTGTTCCTGTTCAAGGACGGCAAGGCCGTGGACAAGGTGGTCGGCGTGCAGAGCAAGCAGGCCCTCAAGGCCATGATCGAACGCAACCGCTGATGATTCAGGCGCGGCGGCTGGGCGCGCGTGCGTCCCGCCGCCGCCTGCCGGGTGCCATGGCGGCGCAGGCAGGAACACCGACAGGGCTTCGAAAGAGACCGAAGTCTTGTAAATTCGGACGGAAGTCTGTTTAAATGCGCTCCGCTGTACTGCTCAGCGGGGTTTTTGGGTTTAGCCGGATTGGCGGTTTGTTGGCGAATCATCGCGTTCGGACCACTCTTTACTTACAATTTCCGATAAAGACACGGCTTTCGCTGTGAATCCGGCGGGAATTGTGCTATAATTTTAATGGTATGCCATGCGCGCGCATCGCATACAGAACGATGAATCGTGCGTCGCTCCGGCGCGGGCGGCGTAATATATAGCCTAAAATATCGCGTAAAGGAGGCGTTGTCTTGGCCAGAAAAAACAGGGAAGACAAGCTCAAAATCATTCCGCTGGGCGGTCTCGGAGAGATCGGCAAAAACCTGACGGTGCTTGAATATCAGAACGACATCATCGTGATCGACCTCGGCTCCATCTTTCCAAGGGAGGATATGCCGGGCGTCGACCTCGTCATACCCGACACCAGCTATCTGGAGCACAACAAGGAAAAGATCCGCGGCTATTTCATCACCCACGGACACGAGGACCACATCGGCGCGGTGCCCTATGTGCTGCGCAATCTGCCGGCCCCGGTGTACGGCACGAAGCTGACGCTGGCACTGTGCGAGCACAAGCTGAAGGAGCACCGGCTCCAAAACGTGGCCCCGCTGAACGTGGTGACCGAGGGCGACGTGATCCAGGCGGGCTGCTTTTCCGTGGAGTTCATCCACGTGAACCACTCCATCGCCGGGGCCTGCGCGCTGGCGATCAAGACGCCCGTAGGCACCGTCGTGCACACCGGCGACTTCAAGGTGGACTACACGCCGCTGGACGGCGCGCCGATCGATCTTGGCCGGCTGGCGGAGCTGGGGCGGGAGGGCGTGCTGCTGCTCCTGGCCGACTCCACCAACGCCGAGCGCCAGGGCTACACCATGTCTGAAAAGAAGGTGGCGGCCACCTTCAACGACCAGTTCCAGAAGGCCACGGGCCGTGTCATCATCGCCATGTTTGCCAGCAACGTGCATCGCATCCAGGCGGTGGTGGATTCCTGCGTGCGGTTCCACCGCAAGGTGTGCCTGATGGGCCGCAGCATGGTCAACGTGTCCAAGGTGGCCATGCAGCTGGGCTACCTGAAGATCCCCGAGGGGACGCTGATCACGGCGGACGACCTGGACCGCTATCCCGACGAGCAGATCGCCGTGGTGACCACCGGCAGCCAGGGCGAGCCGATGAGCGGCCTGTCCCGCATGGCCTTTGCCGAGCACCGCAAGCTGGAGATCCGCGAGAGCGACATGGTCATCATTTCGGCGACACCCATTCCCGGCAACGAAAAGTCCGTCTCCCGGGTCATCAACCAGCTGATCAGGATCGGCGCGAACGTGATCTACGAATCCCTCGCGGAGGTCCACGTCTCCGGCCACGCCCGGCAGGAGGAGCTGAAGCTGATGCACTCGCTGATCAAGCCGAAGTTTTTCGTGCCCGTGCACGGCGAGTACCGGCACCTGTACCACCACGCCAACCTGGCGAAATCGCTGGGCATGCCGGAGGACAACGTGCTGATGGTGGAGATCGGCGACGTGATCGAACTGTCCTCCGACAGCATCGACGTGACCGGCGTGGTCCCCAGCGGCTCCGTGCTGATCGACGGCCTGGGCATCGGCGACGTGGGCGCCGTGGTGCTGCGCGACCGCAAGCACCTGTCCGAGGACGGCCTGCTGATCGTGGTCATGGGCCTCGATCACGAGCTGGGCACGGTGGTTTCCGGCCCCGACATCATCAGCCGCGGCTTCGTGTACGTGCGGGAGTCCGACGAGCTGGTGGAGGGGGCGCGGGCGGCGGCCATGCGGGCCATCGACGCCTTCGGCCCCATCGATTCCACCGACTGGAACCGGCTGAAGAACGACGTGCGGGAGTCCGTGCAGCGCTACATCTACGACACCATCAAGCGCAACCCGATGATCCTGCCGATCATCGTGGAGATTTAGGATATAACGCAACAGGCAACAGCCGGATTGCACATACGGGAACAGGAACGGAGTGGAACCCCGAAGTTCCCGCTTGCGTCCAATTACAGATGGAGGGAACCATGAACCCATACGATCAGGCGCGGGAACTCGCCCGAGCGCTGAAGGAGAGCGAGGAGTACCGGGAGTACAACCGCCTGAAGTCCGTCGCCTATGACGATGGCACCAACAAGGCGCTCCTGGACGAATATAAGCGGCTGCAGTTCAGGATGCAGGCGAAGATGGCCGCGGGCGAAAACATGCCCGAGGAGGACTTCCAGCGCCTGCAGCAGATCGGTACGCTGCTGCAGTTCAACCCGGATGTGAGCGCCTACCTGATGGCGGAATTCCGGTTCCAGAGGATGCTGTCCGACATCTTCAAGATACTGGCCGACGTGGCCGGCGTAGACCTGGACATGCTGGCGCAATAGGCAATGGCTGCGCCCCTCGAGCCTTCTCTCTCCAGGGAAGCGCTTGAGAGCAGGTGGACATTAATTGGAGGACTCAATGGCACAGAAACGGAAGCGGCGCGCGTCCAACCGGCGCAAACCGCGCATACAGTCTGAAAAATACAGCATACGCGCGCTCCACGAGGACCGGGAATACGGCATGTACTGGTATGCCTGGCTGTGGAAGCTGCTGCGGCCGGTGCTGATCTTCCTGTGCAGCGTGCTGGTGGTCGTCGGCATGGTTTCCGTGGGCTACAACCGAATCTACGGCGCGTTCTTCGCGCCGGTGGCCGCTGACAGCGCCTCCACGGTCGCCTTCCAGATCGAAAACGGCGAGACGGTGAGCCGGATCGGCGCGCGGCTGGAGGAGGCTAACCTGCTCCGGGACCAGCGCGTGTTTCGCTACATGGTGCAGTTCCGGGGCCTGACCAACGCCCTCAGCTACGGCACCTTCAAGCTGTCGCCGGGCATGAGCGTCGACCAGATCATCGACGAATTGACCTCTGACAGCCAGACCAACGAGCGCGTCATCACCATCGTGCCGGGCTGGACCTGCGACGACATCGCCGAGTACCTGGTCAGCGTCGGCGCGCTGGAGAACACCCAGGAATTCCTGAAGCTCTGCAACGATGTGGACCGCTTCGTGGGCAACTCCTACGCCCTGCGCGACGCCCAGAACAACGGCAGGCTGGCGGGCCGCAAGTATGCGCTGGAGGGCTACCTCGCGCCGGACACCTATCGCATATTCCTCACGGCATCGCCGGAGAGCATCATCCGGACGCTGCTGAACCAGGACAACAAGGTGATCGACGATGTGTTCTACACCGACCGGACCGAGTATTACGCGGACGAGGAGGGCGTCTATCACGAGGTGGAGACCTACGACAACACCCTCGGCATGGATGAGATCGTGACCCTGGCCTCGATGATCGAAAAGGAGGCCGGCAACCGGGAGGACTACGGACGGGTCTCCGCCGTGTTCCACAACCGCCTGAAGCTGGGCTGGAAGCTGGAGAGCGACCCCACCGCCACCTACCTGAGCCGCCAGCACAAGCTGGCCCTCACGGAGGCGGAGACCTCCCAGCAGAACGGCTACAACACCTATTACGTGCCGGCTCTGCCCGTGGGACCGATCTGCAATCCCTCCGTGGCGGCGCTGGAGGCGGCCATGTCGCCGGACATGGACTACATCGAGCAGGGCTACCTGTACTTCTGCGCCACGGAGCCGACCTCCGGAACGCTGGCCTTTGCCATCACCCAGGAGGAGCACGATGCCAACGTGGCCCGCTACCGCCCGCTGTGGGAGGAATACGACCGTCAGCAGGCGCTGCAGCAGCAGGAGGCCGCGCAGACCGCCCAGCCGTAATCGACCAATTGCAGGGTTTCCCGGCCGCGGAGCTTTGCGCCGGGAGGCAGGCACGCTTTTCTCAAAACCGAATAGAATGTAGGGCAGACTTCCGAAAAGGGGGAAAGCCCTATGTTTTTGCCCGAAATGCTGCTGTGGCTGGCGGAAAACGGCTGGCTGATGCTGCTGCACATCAGCGCGAGGCCGGAGTATCCCAAGCCGCTGGAGAAGGCGGAGGAGCAGGCGCTGCTGGAAAGGCTGGCCGATGGCGACCGGGAGGCCGCGAATGAACTGATCGTCCACAACCTGCGGCTGGTGGCCCACATCGCCCGGAAGTACGCCCAGGCGGGCGTCGAGCAGGATGACCTGATCTCCATCGGCTCTCTGGGGCTGATCAAGGCGGTGCAGACCTACCGTCCGGAGGCGGGCAAGCTGACGCCCTACGCCGCGCGGTGCATCGAGAACGAGATCCTGATGTTCTTCCGGGCCAACCGGAAGCGCCGGGCAGAGGTGCCGATAGGCGAGAGCCTGGGAGAGGATGGAGACGGCAACGAGCTGCAGCTGGGCGATCTGCTGGGCACGGACCCGGAGCTCGTGCCCGAGGCTGCGGAGACCGCCATCGAATCCATGCGGGCGCTGCGGCTGATGGGGCGGGTGCTGGAGCCCAGGGAGGCGGAGGTGGTGCGACTGCGCTGCGGGCTGGAGGACGGCGAGCCCTGGCCCCAGCACCGGGTGGCGGAGCGGCTGGGCATCTCCCGAAGCTACGTCTCCCGCATCGAAAAGAAGGCCTTGGAGAAGCTGCGGCGGGCGCTGGACTGCGAAGAGGCGTGAACGATGTGCGGATCTGTGCCGTTTGCGCCCCTTGGGGGCGCCGCACGGCTTGCAAATCCCCCGCGTTCGTGATAGAATACATTCAGAACGACTGCGAGGGGGTTCGGGCATGCACCACAATGACGATGCTTACGCGGCGATGCTGCTGACCATGGCGCTTTCTCCCAACAAGGAGGAGTATGCCAAGCCCCTGAGCGTTCAGGAGTTCCGCCGCTTCGAGTCGGCGACCCGGGGCACGGCCTACCGCACGGTGGGCAAGCTGCTGGACATGGACATCAGCGGCCTGATGATCTACCTGCGGCTCACCGAAGAGGAGGCCTACCGCGCCTTCACGCTGCTGCACCGGGGTGTGCAGCTGTCCTACGCGCTGGACGGCTATGCCGTGGAGGGCATCGACGTGGTGACGCAGTACGACGGGGAGTATCCCCGGCGGCTGGAGCGCAAGCTGGGGGAGAGCGCGCCGCCCTGCTTCTATCGCTGCGGCAATGAAAACCTGCTGAACGGCCCCGCCATCGCCATCGTGGGCATCAGCGGCGTCAAGACCACCCAGGAGGCGCGGCAGGGGATCGAGGCCCTGGTTCTTGGCGCGATCGACATGGGCTATGCCGTCATCACCGGCGGCGAGCTGGGCGTCTCCCGCATCGCCGCGGGCCTGACTGAGCGCCACGGCGGCACGCTGATTGACGTGCTGGGCGGCGGCATGCGCGAGCACATGAAGGAAGAGACCATCGCCCGACTGCTGGAGTCGGGGCGGTGCGCCATCCTCTCCACCGAACACCCGGACGCCATGTTCACGGTCAGCCACGCCATCACCCGCAACAAGCTGCTGTTCTCCCTGGCGGACGCCGCCTTCGTGTTCAACACCGACGGTCGGCGGGGCGAGACGGAGGCGCTGATGAACCGCTATTGCGACTGGATCTATGCCTGGGAGGGCTGCGAGGCGAATCGCCCGCTGATCCAGCGGGGCGCGAGGCCCGTGAGGGACCTGCGGGCCATGGACCTGCGGGAAGCGAGCCGCCACTGGGACAGTTCCCGGGCGGAGCAGATGAACATATTCGACATGTTTAAATAAGTGGACGCTAAAAAGCGGGCAGGGACGGCGAATAATGCCGTCCCTGCCCGCTTTGTCATGCGCCATGCTCGATGAGCTCCAAACGCTTCAGCTCCTGCCGGAGGGCTTCCCGCCTGTCGCCGTCCAGCGGAACGAGGGGCAGGCGCAGCGTGTCCTCGATCCGCCCCATCATGGCGAGAGCCGCCTTGACCGGGATGGGGCTGACCTCCTCGAAGAGCAGGCGGATCAGCGGCAGGATTTCGAGCTGGAACCTGAGGGCCATGCCGATCTCGCCCCGCAGCCAGTTTGCGGTCAGGTCGCGCATGCGATGGGGGATGAGGTTGGAGACCACGGAGATCGCGCCGCGAGCGCCGAGGGCCATCGCGGGAATGATCTGGTCGTCGTTGCCACAGTAGACGGCGATGCCCTCGCCGCAGGCCGCCGCCAGGTCGGTCATCTGCCTCACGCTGCCGGAGGCCTCCTTCACGGCGCAGAGGTTGGGATGGCGAGCGAGCTCCGCCACCGTCGCGGCGTCCAGGTTCATGCCGGTGCGGCTGGGGACGTTGTACATGATGATGGGCAGCTCAACGCTGTCGGCCACGGCGTTGTAGTGCTCGATCAGTCCCCTGCGGCTGGTCTTGTTGTAGTAGGGCGTGACCACCAGCAGCGCGTCCGCGCCGAGGCGCTGGGCCTCCGCGGACTGGGCGGCGGCCCGCCGGGTGTCGTTGCTGCCGGTGCCGACGATCAGCGGCGCGCGTCCCGCGCAGCGCGCGGCGGCGCATTCGATGACGGCGGAGCGCTCCGATTCGGTGATCGCGGCGGGCTCGCCCGTGGTGCCCAGGACCACCACCGCGTCGATGCCGCTGTCCAGCTGCCAGTCGATCAGTTTTTCCAGGGCGTCGTAGTCCACCCGGCTGCCCTTGAACGGAGTGACCAGCGCCGTGCCGCAGCCGTAAAACAGGTTTCCGTGCATATGCCCGACCTCCTCAAGCCAATTCTGTTTCATGGTATTGGGAGTGGGCAAAAAACAGAACCGGCTCCATCGGGACCGGTTCAATTCAGTTCGTATGACTTATTTTTCCGTTGGGTTGATGTCCACACCGGGGTAGCGCATCAAAAGCTCCGACTGCCTGAAGCCGCACTTCTCCATCAGCTTGAGCACATGGGGAATGCGGGCGCGGACATTGGCCTCGGCACAGAACAGCTTGGCGCGCTCGAACTCCTCGCAGGCCAGGCCCAGCATGCAGGTGCCCACGCCCATGCGCCGCCAGCGCTTGGAGGTCTGGATGTAGCCGATGATGCCGGCATAACTCTCCCGCCACAGCAGCACCTCGCCGGCCATGCCGGTGGGCGAGACCGTCAGGATGCGGGTGAAGCCGTCGCGGTTGATGTAGCTGCGAAGCCAGTCGAAGCTGTGGTCGGTGTTGTACAGTTCGTTGTAGCGCTCCAGGAAGAATTTCTGCTCGTCGGGGTCGCTGAGATCGTCCTTGACCACTACGCAGCCGGCTGGAAGCCTGTATTCGCAGGCGAAGGGCAGCCGCAGCTCCATCTTCACCAGGCCGTCGTTGTCCTTGAAGCCCATGGGGATCAGGCTTTCCATCGTCTCCGCATCGTCCGGGTCCACCCGGGTGTACAGGCGGCAGAACTTGCCGGAGGCGGAGCAGATCTCCCGACCGCGGGCCACCGCCGCGCCGATCAGCGCGTCCGGGATGGGGCTGCCCTCCAGCTGGAGGCGCACCTGCATCGGCCGCGCGGGGTACAGCGACGGGTTGTCGTCGCAGAATATGGTGCACGCGCCCAGTTGGCTGCCGGTGCGCTCGTCGATGGCGACGAAGGTGTTCTCCACGGGCTGGCCCTCCACGGGCGTTCTGGCATGTCGAAGGATCATAGGAAACCTCTCATCTCTCGTGAAAAGGGTCGATTTGGATAAAACAGACCGAGTTCTGATGCACTATAAAAACAGAATGTGGTCTATTTGCGCGCAAATACCAACGAATGGCGCCTCAACCTACCGGTCCGGGTTGTAGGGCTTGGGCGGCCGGTGGTCGACGATGTCGATCTTCCGAAGCACCTGCTGGGTGATGTCGATGCCCAGCGTGCGGGTGAGCTGCAGGCCGTACATCATCACGTCGGCGAACTCCTCCGCGATCAGGGCGACGCGCTCGGGGTCCCGTCCCTCCAGCAGCGCCCGGACGTCCTCCGGGTTCAGCCACTGGAAGTGCTCCAGCAGCTCGCTCATCTCCACGGTCATGGCCATGGCGACGTGCTGGGGGTCCTGCACGCCGTCCACGCCCCAGCCCTTGCGCAGGCAGAGCTGGTGCACCTGTTCCTTCAGGGTGCTCAGGGTGGTGTCGTTGTCGTTCATGGTCGGCTCCTGACGGTGTTCTCTCGGGCACAATGAGCCCTGCGGTGTCGTATCACCGCATATTATAGCATATTCACGCATGATATGCAAATCCAGCGGCAATGGACGGCGGAACCCATGGAACCGCGGGCGGCGAAAACGGTGAAGCACGATTGTGAGGGGCGGGAGGGAGGCTACAGCCGGACCCTGATCCCGAACAGCGCGAGCACGGCGGGCGCCTGGGAGAGGTCAACGGTCGTCCCGGCCAGGCAGCTTTGGCTCGTGCGCAGGCCCTCCAGCGGGCAGGAGGACAGGTCGACGCCCTCCAGGCGCGTCTCGATGAACTCCGCCTGGGTCAGTTCGCATCTGTCCAGGGCCAGCCCCTTCTGGCGGCAGCCGTGCAGCAGGGCGTGGGCCATTTGGCAGTCCTCGAAGGCGACGGCCTGGAGCTTGCAATCCACGAAGCTGGCGTAGTTCAGCTGGCAGCGCTCAAACCGCGCGTCCCGCAGGCACATCCGGCTGAACAGCGCGCCGCTGGTCCGGCAGTTGTCGAAGGCGACGCGGTTGAGCGTACCCTCGCGGAACTGGAAGCCGGAGAGGTCGCAGGCCTCGAAGCGGCAGTCAGAAAAGTGGACGCGGTCGACCTCGCAGGGCTCGAAGCGCACGCGGTGGAACACGCAGCGGCTGAAGTCCAGCATGGCGGCGTCTACGCCGGAGAGCGCGTCCCCCTCGAACAGGGCGCCTGAGACCGTCTCTTCGGTCTCGACGGCGGAGAGAACGGCCTCCTCAAGCGTCATAGTCGCAAGATCGGAGGGCAGCGCGGGCGGTTTGAGTGTCAAGTTTGTCCCTTCTTTCAAAAGGATTACATATTGACTACAATAATAACACAGAAAGATGTATATAGACTTCGAGTCAAACAAAATTAACCTTTTGCGGGTATAATAATCATAGATATTTATGCGCTTTTGGAGGCAGAAATGGCGAATACATATACCGCAAGCGATATACAGGTCCTGGAGGGACTGGACGCGGTGCGCATGCGCCCCGGCATGTACATCGGCTCCACCGGCCCCCGAGGCCTTCACCATATGATCTGGGAGATCGTGGACAATGCCATCGACGAGGCGGCCAACGGCTATGCCACGGAGATCACCGTCACGCTGAAGAAGGACGGCTCCTGCGAGGTCACGGACAACGGCCGCGGCGTGCCCGTGGACATCCACCCGAAGCTGGGCATTTCCGCCGTGGAGGTGGTCTACACCCAGCTGCACGCGGGCGGCAAGTTCTCCGACAAGAACTACGCCTACTCCGGCGGCCTGCATGGCGTGGGCGCTTCCGTGGTGAACGCGCTGTCCGAGTGGATGGTGGTGGACGTCTACAAGGACTACAGCCACTACCAGCAGCGATTTGAGTCCGTGCTGGACCCCAAGACGGGAAAGATCGTCAGCGGCAAGCCGGTGGCGCCCCTGGAGAAGCTCGGCAACACCCGCAAGCGGGGCACCGTGGTGTGCTTCAAGCCCGACCCCCGGGTGTTCCAGGACGTGAACTTCCACTCCGACACCGTGCGCCGCCGCGTGCGGGAGCTGGCCTACCTGAACAAGGGCGTGCGCTTCGTATTCACCGACGAGCGCATCAAGGAGGCGGACAAGCGGGTCTACGAGTACTGCTACGAGGGCGGCATTGCCGATTTCGTGCAGTACCTGAACGCGGACAAGACCACCATCACCGACCCCATCGTGTTCGAGGCCACCCGGGACGGCACCCTGGTGCGCGTGGCCATACAGTACACCGACTCCTACACGGACACCATCGCCTCCTTCGTGAACAACATTCCCACCAACGAGGGCGGCTATCATGAGATCGGCTTCAAGGCCGCCGTGACCAAGGCCTTCAACGACTATGCCCGCAGGCAGGGCCTTTTGAAGGAAAAGGACAACAACCTGGCCGGCGACGACTTCCGGGAGGGCATGACGGCCATCATCTACGCGGGCGTCAAGAACCCGGAGTTCGAGGGCCAGACCAAGGGCCGCCTGGGCAACACCGAGGTGCGCCCGATCTTCGAGGCGGTCTGCCTGGAGCAGCTGTCCATCTACCTGGACGACCTCAAGAACCAGGCCTTCGCCCAGAAGATCATCGCCAAGGCCATCACCGCCGCCAAGGCCCGGGAGGCCGCCCGCAAGGCCAAGGCCAACATCCGCGCCGTGGGCCAGCTGGAGGCCGCGCCGCTGGTGGGCAAGCTGTCCAGCTGCACCGGCAAGAAGCCGGAGCTGAACGAGCTGTTCATCGTGGAGGGCGACTCCGCAGGCGGAAGCGCCAAGCAGGGCAGGGACCGCCGCTTCCAGGCCATACTGCCCTTGCGCGGCAAGCCCCTGAACGTCGAGAAGAAGCGCCTGGAGCAGGTGCTGCAAAACGAGGAGTTCCGCAGCATCATCACGGCCCTGGGCACCAGTATCGAGGACGACTTCGACATCTCGAAGCTCAAGTACAACAAGGTCATCATCCTCTCCGATGCCGACCAGGACGGCGCCCACATCCGGGCCATCCTGCTGACCTTCTTCTACCGCTACATGCGCCCGCTGATCACCGAGGGCCACGTGTTCATCGGCATGCCGCCGCTGTACAAGGTGGCCAAGGGCGACAAGACCATCTACTGCTACGACGACAATGCCCTGCCGGAGGCGATCAAGAAGATGGGCAAGGGCTACACGCTGCAGCGCTACAAGGGCCTGGGCGAGATGAACCCGGAGCAGCTGTGGGAGACCACCATGAACCCCGACGGTCGCAAGCTGATACAGGTGAACATCGAGGACTTCGTGGAGGTGGAGCGCCGGGTGACGATCCTGATGGGCGACAAGGTGGAGCCCCGCAGGGAGTACATCAGCCAGTACGCCAACTTCAACAAGGAGGACAACTTCGTGCCGGTGAACGAGGGCGCGTAGGGGGAAACTACGTCCGACACAGAACACAGCGTTGCAGGCCGGAGGTGATGATATGTCCATCGGATTGAAGCGCGGCAGCGTGCGCCTCGAGCCCCACGACCCCGCCTGGGACATCTCCGCTCGGGAGACCATCGGGGCGATGCGGGAGATCCTCGGCGCGGACGCGGCGGACATACAGCACGTCGGAAGCACCGCCATACCGGGAATCGTCGCCAAGCCCATCGTCGACATTGCCGTCGGCATGCGAAATCCGCAGGCCATTCGGGCGCATGACGGGGCGCTTGCCGCCCGGGGCATACGCTACCGGAAGGAAGAGTTCGGCGATCAGCTTTTGTACGTCATGGGCACGGATGCAGCGCGGACGCACTTTATCCATGTCGTCCCGTGGAACGGGGAGGCCTGGCACAACTACATCGCCTTCCGGGATTACCTCAACGCCCACCCGGAGGACGCCCGGCTGTATTCCAATCTGAAACAGTCCCTGGCTGAAGAGTACCCGGAGGACAGGGAAGCCTATCTGGCCGGAAAGAGTGAAACCATTGCCCGTATTCTTGCGGACGCGCGAAAATGGGCGGGCAGCAACACAGATCGACAGGAGTAACGCATGGCAAGGAAAAAGAAGGAAGAACCGGTCCAGCACAAGCCGGAGGAGATCATCCAGCGGACGATGGAGGACGTGATGCACGACTCCATGATGCCCTATTCGGAGCACGTCATACTGGAGCGCGCGCTGCCCAGGGTGGAGGACGGCCTCAAGCCAGTACAGCGGCGCATACTGTTCACCATGCACGAGCTGGGCAACACGCCCGACAAGCCCCACCGCAAGTGCGCCCGCATCGTGGGCGACTGCCTGGGCAAATACCATCCCCACGGCGACAGCTCCGTCTACGACGCGCTGGCCCGCATGGCCCAGCCCTTCGTGATGCGGGCCATGCTGGTGGACGGCCACGGCAACTTCGGTTCCATCGACGGCGACAGCCCCGCCGCCATGCGATATACCGAGGCCCGCATGACCGAGGCCGCCATGGCGATGCTCAAGGACATCGAGAAAGACACGGTGGGCTTTCACCTGAACTTCGACGACACCCAGAAGGAGCCGGACCTGTTGCCGGCGCGCTTCCCGAACCTCCTGGTAAACGGCGCGAACGGCATCGCCGTGGGCCTGGCGACGAGCATACCGCCCCACAACCTGGGGGAGGCCGTCGACGCCACCATCGCCCAGATCGACAAGCCGAAGATCACCACGGAGGAGCTCATGGCCATCATGCCCGCCCCGGATTTCCCGACCGGCGGCGTGCTGGCCCGGGACGGCGAGCTCGTCCAGGCCTATGAGACGGGCCGGGGCAAGCTGAAGGTCCGCGCAAAGGTGCACATCGAGGACGGCACGGCCGGCCGGAAGCTGATTGTGGTGGACGAGGTGCCCTATCAGGTCAACAAGGCGGCCATGCTGGAAAAGGTGCTGCGGGTCAGCGAGGAAAAGGAGGGCATCTTCTCCGGCATCTATGACATCCGCGACGAGTCCGACCGCATGGGCATGCGGGCCGTGGTGGAGGTCAAAAAGGACGCCGACCCGGAGAAGATCCTGAACGCGCTGTACAAGTACACCGACTTCCAGACCACCTTCGGCGTGAACATGGTGGCCATCGCGGAGGGCAAGCCCCGCCAGATGGGCATCAAGCAGATGATCGCCTACTACATCGACCACCAGAAGAACGTGGTCACCCGGCGCACGAAGTACGAGCTGCAGCAGGCCGAGGCACGGGCCCACATCCTGGAGGGCCTGATCATCGCCGTGGACAACCTGGACGAGGTCATACGGCTCATCCGCGGCAGCAAGACGCCCAGGGAGGCCCGGGAAAAACTGGTCGCGCGGTTTGATCTGTCGGAGATCCAGGCCCAGGCCATACTGGACATGCGCCTGCAGCGCCTGACCAACCTGGAGGTGCTCTCCCTTCGCAAGGAATACGAGGACCTGACCAAGCTGATCGCCAACCTGAAGGCGATCCTCGGCAGCGAGCGCAAGCTGATGGCGGTCATCAAGAAGGAGCTGCTGGAGATCCGGGAGAAGTTTGCCGATCCCCGGCGCACCCAGCTGGTGGACTCCTTCGAGGAGATCGTCATCGAGGAGGAGAAGCCCGTCGCGGACGACACCGTGGTGATCCTCACCCAGGCGGGCTTCGTCAAGCGCATGGCGCCCAAGGCCTACGACAAGGCCGTGGCCGGCGGCGAGTTCGCCGACCCGCCCCGCAAGGCCATACGCACCATGACCGACGCGAAGCTGCTGTTCTTCACGGACATGGGCAATGCCTACATTCTGGCGGCGGAGAAGATCGCCGAGACGGCCAAGGCCAAGGATCGCGGACTGCCCCTGGGCGGCGTGCTGGCGGGCCTGGAGAACGACGAGAGCCTGGTGGCGCTGATCGACGCCGGGGACTGGTCGGGCGAATTGATGTTCGTCACCCGCAAGGGCCTGATCAAGCGCACTGCGCTTTCGGAGTACAATGTGCGCAAGTCGAAGTTCGTGGCGCTGAACCTGAAGAACGGCGACCGGCTGCTGGACGTGCTGGATCCCGGCGGCTTCGAGAGCGCGCTGCTGCTCAGCCGAAGCGGCATGGCCATCCACTTCGCCGTGGAGGACGTGTCCGTCATCGGGCGCGCCGCCGCGGGCGTCAAGGCCATGACCCTGGGCGCGGACGACGAGGTGGCCTTTGCCTTCGTCCACAACAGCGAGGGCGAGGTCGTCATGATCTCGGATCTGGGCTACATGAAGCGCTGCCTGCTGATCGACTTCGAGCGGCAGGCCCGGGGCGGAAAGGGCGTCAAGGCCTTCGGTTTCCTGAAGAATGGCATGAACGGCATCTATCTGGCCGGCGCGCTGACCGTCACAGAGCCCTTCCGGTTCAACATCGTTCAGAAGAGCGGGACCGTCACGCCCTGCGTCACCGAGGACGTGGCCATCGAGTCCAAGGCCAGCCGGGGGCAACCCTATGTCGTCGTGGTGATGGACGACGTGGTGACGGAGCTGGTGCGAGCGTAAGGCTCCTGCGAAAGAATACAAAAAAACAGTCCCGAAGCGGCTTTGAAATCGCTTCGGGACAGCTTGTCTTTATGCCTCCTTCAGGCACTGGCGGTATATCTCGTAGGCGTTGTCCAATATCGGGCGGTCGCCGTCATAGGTCAGCATTTCCCGAGCCTTTGCGATGGGGTAGTAGTTCCCGTTCAGGAAGCCCTGCTCGTAGGAGACGTGGAAGGAGCGGTCGAACGCCCGCATGGCGAACCACTGGATTCGGTTGCTGATCTCCCGCCCGCGGCCCTCGGAGAAGAAGTCGTAGCGGGTGTTGCCGGCGATGCCGATGATCTCCGCGCGAATGCCTGCTTCGTCCTCGACGCGCCAAAGCGCCACGTCGTTGGAGTGGTTGCAGTTGCGAATGACGCCCTTGGGCATCACCCATTCGCCGCGGTCGCTCATCAGGAGGAAAACCTCGTCGCCAAAGAATACAACGCCGCCGGCGCAGCTGCGAATGGTACCAGCCATATCAATCACCTTCCTTATGACTCTGCTATGATAGCACAAACCTTGTAAAAAAGCAAATGCAAAAAACGGATGGGTAAAAAAGCCGGGGCAAACGTCCTTTTGGGTGGACATCAGGCGGGTTTGATGTTAAAATATGATATAGAAGATGGTTCGGCATGATCGGCGCAACCCTGGAAGGAGGACGTGACGATGAACGAAACACTGGCAAAGTGGATAAAGGAGAGCAAGCGTATCGTTTTCTTTGGAGGCGCGGGCGTCTCGACGGAGAGCGGCATCCCGGATTTCCGAAGCGTGGACGGACTGTACAACCAGAAGTACGATTATCCGCCGGAGACCATACTGAGCCATGAATTCTTCATGCGCAAGACGGAGGAGTTCTACCGGTTCTACCGCGACAAAATGCTGATCCAGGGCGCGAAGCCCAACCCGGCTCACCTGAAGCTGGCCGAGTGGGAGCAGCACGGCATCCTCACCGCCGTGGTGACCCAGAACATCGACGGCCTGCACCAGCAGGCGGGCTCGAAGCGGGTATACGAGCTCCACGGCTCCGTGCTGCGCAACTACTGCATGCGCTGCGGCAGGTTCTACGACGAGGCGTTCATCCGCAATTCCACCGGCGTGCCCAAGTGCGAATGCGGCGGCACCATCAAGCCGGACGTGGTGCTCTACGGCGAAAACCTGGACAACGACGTGGTCCAGGGGGCCTGCGCCGCCATCGAGCAGGCGGACATGCTGATCATCGGCGGCACGTCGCTGAGCGTCTACCCGGCGGCGGGGCTCATCGATCTGTACCGCGGCAGCAAGCTGGTGCTGGTGAACCGCACGGCGACGCCCAGGGATTCCCGGGCGGACCTGATCGTGCGCGATCCCATCGGCCAGTGCTTCTCGGAGCTGCCGTAAGGCCATGGACCGGAGGATAACCGCGTTTCCGCCCGTCGCCCCGCCCGGGGCGCGGGTGCTGGTGCTGGGCAGCATGCCCAGCGTGGAATCGCTGAACCAGGGCTTCTATTACGCCCACCCCAGGAACGCCTTCTGGCACATCGTGGCCGAGGCGTTCGGCGCGCCCTTCCCGGAGACGATCCCCGGGCGCGTGGCGCTGCTGGAAGCCAACGGCGTGGCGCTGTGGGACGTGCTGGAGAGCTGCGAGCGCCAGGGTTCCCTGGACAGCGCCATCCGGGAGCCGGCGGTGAACGACTTCGCCGGGCTGTTTGAGCGCTGCCCCGGCATAAAGAGGATCCTCTTCAACGGCGGCACGGCCAACCGGCTGTTCTTAAAGCACGCCGCAAAGTGGCTGGAGGGCCGGGAGTGGCAGGTGATGCCCTCCACGAGCCCCGCGTATACCTTATCCTATGAAAGGAAGCTGGCGCTGTGGCGCCAGGCATTGCGATATGAGCATGAATCCCTGTGACATCATCCGCAAGAAGCGGTTTGGCGGAGAGTTGACGGAGCTCGAGATCCGCGCCTTCGTGGACGGGATCGTGGACGGCAGCTTCGCCGACTACCAGGCGTCAGCCCTGCTGATGGCCATTTGCATCAACGGCATGACCGACCGGGAGACCCTGGCGCTGACGCTGGCCATGGCCAAGTCCGGCGAGACCCTCGACCTGTCCGACGTAGCCGGCGTGAAGGCGGACAAGCACTCCACCGGCGGCGTGGGAGACACCACCTCGCTGATCCTCGTGCCCCTGGTGGCGGCCTGCGGGGTGAGGATGGCGAAGATGTCCGGGCGCGGCCTGGGCTTCACCGGCGGCACGCTGGACAAGCTGGAATCCATCCCCGGGCTGAGCATCTCCAAGGACGTGGATGCCTTCAAGCAGCAGGTGCGGGACATCGGCTGCGCCATCGTCGGCCAGACGGCGGAGCTTGCGCCCGCGGACAAGGTGCTCTACGCCCTGCGGGACGTGACGGCCACCGTGGACTGCCTGCCCCTGGTGGTATCCTCGATCCTCTCCAAGAAGCTGGCGGCGGGCTGCGACGTGGTGGTGCTGGACGTCAAGACCGGCAGCGGCGCGATCATGGACACGCCGGAGAAGTCCCGCCAGCTGGCCGAGACCATGGTGCGCATCGGCAGGCTCAGCGGCAAGCGCTTCTCCGCGCTGATCACGGACATGGACCAGCCCCTGGGCAGCTATATCGGCAACGCCCTGGAGGTGGAGGAGGCCATCGACGTGCTGGCCGGAAGGACCGGCGGCGACCTCAAGACCGTGTCGCTGACCCTCGGCGCTCACATCCTGCGCAACGCCGGCGCCTGCGAAACCGTGGAGCAGGGCATCGTCATGCTGGAGGAGAAGATCCACAGCGGCGAGGGCCTCAGGAAGCTGGGGGACATGATCGAGGCCCAGGGCGGCGACCGCCGCGTGGTGGAGGACACCGGCCTTCTGCCCAAGGCCCCCAAGCAGATCGACCTGCTGGCGGAGCGGGACGGCTTCGTGACCGGTATGTGCACCAGCGACATCGGCAACGCCGCGAAGCTGCTGGGCGCGGGCCGCGAGCGCAAGACGGACATGCTGGATTTGTCCGTGGGCATCGTGATGCGCAAGCGATTGGGCGACCCCGTGAAGAAGAATGACGTACTGGCGACGCTGCACGTGGGCGAGAAGTCCGACCGCATCGGGGCCTACAACCTGCTGCGGCGCTCCATCCGCATTGGAGACACGCCGCCGGTGAAGCAGCCGCTGATCCATGCGGTGGTGGAGTAAACCTATCCAAGGACGGAACATGAGCAAGAGCAAGCGTGCGGCGCGGCAGCCTCAGGGCCCCGCGCCGCGTGAAAAGAAGAATCCATTTCTGAATACAGAGGGCGCGCTGCGCACGGGCTGGCTGCTGACGGTCAGCCTGTTGTGCTGCGCCGCCGTGGCGCTGGGGGCGCGGCTCGCCCTCGCGGCGGGGTGCTCGGCGCTGTTTCGCGCCTGGAACGTCAATGCGGAAAACGCCTGGCGCGCGCCGGGCTGGGCGCGGCTGTTCTACGCCTGGCAGGGCAGCGCGGTCAGCGCGGCCGTGAGCGCCCTGCTGCTGGCGGCCTGCCTGCCGCTGCGGCGGCTCTGGCGGATGAAGGCCCTAAAGAACGCCGCTCCCTTCGACAAGCGGCTCTGGGACCGAAGCGGCTCTGGTTGGAAGGGCCTCCTCTGGCCCGGGTGCGCGGGGCTCATGACGGCGGTCGCCGTCGGCCTGCTCTGCCTGATCCCGGACAGCTCCCGCCTGAGCTGGCCGATCGCCAGGCCGAACCTGACGCCGGGACTGCCGGCGCTCGCGGCGGTTAGCCTGCTGGGCGTGCTGGCGGAGGAGTGCTTCACCAAGGGCGTGCTGTACGACGGCCTGTGCCCGCGATGGGGGCGCGCCTGGGCCACGGCCTGGGCCTGCGCAGCGTTCTTCGCCCTGGGCGGCGGGCTCGGCGGCAGCGCCGTCAGCGCGATCAACGTGGCGCTGTTGGGGCTCGTGGGCTGCGCGCTCTACGAGCGCTTCGGGCTGTGGGCCGCGGCGGGCTTTCGATGGTTCTGGGGCAACGGCTGCGCGTTCCTCTTGGGCTTCGGCGGTTCAGACGCGGCCGTCTACCGTCTCTACCAGGTGTCGGAAACCCTGCTGACCGGCGGGGACTCCGGGCCGATGTACGGCCTGTGGGCGACGGCGCTGCTGCTTCTTTGGCTGGCGCTGTTGAACGGGAGATGGCTGAAGGACCGCGCCAGGAGGGCCATGAACACGGGAATGGCACGGAGACCGAACGCCTGAAAAACGCAGTAAAACAATCCCAGCCGATATGATTGAAAACGGCTGGGATTGTCTTGCGTATTCACTTGCCGGTCTGCCTATGGCCGGAAGACCCTCAGGCGATTGTGGACCACGCGTACGTCGAAGGGCAGGTTCTCGTAGATCTCCCCGTCGATCTGGATCGCCATCGGCACTTCCGGCTCGATTTTCAGGAAATCCGCCCGCCGGAAGGAGGTCTTGGGATGCTCGAGGATCCTGCGCTTCATCAGCTTCACGAACGCGGCGGGGATGCCGGGGGCGGAGATGTCGTCCACGATCACGATGTCCAGCAGTCCGTCGTCCAGCACCGCCTCGGGACAGATGGTAATGCCCCCGCCGAAGCGCTGGCCGTTGCCCGCGCAGGCGATGAAGGCCCGGTGGAGGCGGCGCTCGCTCCCGACGACCTCTGAAAAGCGCTTGGGCCTGTAGGAGAACAGCGTGAGGATCAGCGAGGCCAGGTAGGCGGCGGAGCCCTTCAGCAGCTTCATGCCGTTGTACCGGCGGAGGATGTCCACGTCGATGCCGGTGCCGATGGCGTTGATGCCCCGGACGCCGGAGCACTCCATGTAGTCGGTGAACTTCGCTTCGCCGTTCAGCAGCAGATCCAGAGCGCCGTCAGGCGCGGCGGGGATGCCCGCCGCCGCGGCAAAATCGTTGCCGCTTCCGCAGGGGATGATGCCCAGGCGCACCCTGCCGGGGTCCTCCATGCCGTTGAGCACCTCGTGCAGCGTTCCGTCGCCGCCCATGGAGACGATGTCCACGGTCTCCCTGCCGCCGCCGGTAAGCCTGCGGACGATGTCGGCGGCGCTGTGGTGTCCCTTCGTCTCGTGAAAGGCATAGGCCGCCTTCGCGGCGCGCAGCATGGGTTCCAGCGCTTCCCGCACGCGCCGGGAACTGCCCTTGCCGGCGATGGGGTTGTAGATGAAGTGCAGCATGGCGCATACGCCCTTTCTCATTGGGTGCGAACGGCACAGGAAAAGCAGACCGCACCTTCCGCGGCGCGAATAGGGGAGCGCGCGCCGACGTTTGTATTTCTTGGGGGAGAAATCAGAGGGAGATCTTGAAAGTGCGGTCTGCCCTGTGATTCAATGATACACGGGTTTTATCAACTGAATATAAACATTGCCGAAGCCTACCGGAAAAACTCGCGAGGCCACGGGCCTTAAGTGCCCAAATACCATTATACAGGAGAAAAACCGAATATTCAACAGGGATTTTCCCTGGGCAGGGTTGAATAATTCCGCAAAGCGGGGTATAATGACGCGAATACAAGCTGGCGCAATGCGCCGAGGTGTACGCCATGAGAGATGAAATGCGGGCCTATCTGGACGCCCCCTGCAACCGTCTGGGGACCCATTGCGAAAAGTGGGATGGACTGGAGCGCTACTTCGGCCGCTCGGACCTGATCGCCATGTGGGTGGCGGACATGGACTTTCCCACGGTGCCGCAGGTGAAGCAGGCGGTGGTCGAGCGCGCGCAGCACGCCATATACGGCTATACGGACAATGCCGAGGCGGAGCGCGAGGCCGAGGCGGCCTGGCTGCTGCGCCGGCACGGCCTGCGGGTCGAAAAGGAATGGATGCTCTACAGCCCCGGCGTGGTGGACAGCCTCCACTTCTGCGTGGACGCGCTGACGGCCCCCGGCGACGGCATCGTGATCCAGACGCCCGTCTACGGCCCCTTCTTTTCCTCCGTCAGCCAGTTCGGCAGGAAGATCGTCGAAAGCCCCCTGAAGCGGGACGGCGAGGCCGGCTGGGTCATGGATTATGAGGACCTGGAGCGCGCTTTCGAGGGCGGCGCGAAGATGCTGCTGCTGTGCAGCCCCCACAACCCCGTCGGCCGCGTCTGGCGGCGGGAGGAGCTCCAGCGCCTGGTGGACCTGGCCAATCGCTTCGGCGTGATCGTCGTGGCCGACGAGATCCACGCGGAATTCACCTTTGACGGCCACAGGCAGACCCGGATCCTCTCGCTGGAAGGCGCGGATCGGTGCGTGATGCTGACCTCCGCCACGAAGTCCTTCAACCTGGCGGGGCTGCGCCATTCCTCGATCATCGTTCCCGATGGGAAGCTGCGGGACGCTCTCAAAGAGGCGCTGGCCCGGGCCCACGCCGACATGTCCAACATCTTCGGCTCCATCGCCCAGACCGCCGCCTACACTTACGGCGACGAGTGGATGGACGCGGTGGTGGAGTACATCCGGGAGAACCGGGATTATGCCGTCTCATTCCTGCGGGAAAAGCTGCCCCGGATCGGCTGCCGGCCCCAGGAGGGCACCTACCTGATGTGGCTGGATTTCAGCGCCCTCGGCATGAGCCATGAGGCCGTGATGGAGATGCTGGTCAACGAGGCCCATGTGGCCATGAACAGCGGCCTGTTCTTCGGCGAGTCCGGCCGGGGCTGGTTCCGGCTGAACCTGGCCACCCAGCGCGCCAACGTGGTCGCGGCCCTCGAGAACCTATACAATGCGATACGGAGTCGGTAAACTGTGATGAACTTTTTCAAGAACCTTTTCCGAAAGCCGGAAAAGATGATCTCGCTGGATGTGGAGCTGGATGGCATGCATCCCAGCCACATCATACAGCTGTCCTACCTGGTGATCCAGGGCAAGAGGATCAAGGGCAAGAACTTCTATTTTGCCGCCAAGGCCATCAACCGCTACGCGCGGCAGGTGCACGGCATCAGCGTCTACCAGCTGCGCAAGCTCTCCGGCGGCAAGGGCTTCATCGATTACGCGGATGAGATTTACCGGGACTTTGCGGACTGCACGCTGATCATCGGGCACGATGTGGCCGGGGACATCCGGTACCTGCGGCGGGAGTTCGACAAGATCGGCGTGAAGCTGCCCAACTATCCCATCTTCTGTACGCTGAAGCACTACACCCAGGAGGCGCACATCCCTCTGAAGCAGAATCCGAAGGTGATGAAGCCGCCGAAGCTGACCGAGCTGACCGAGCACTTCGGCCTCTCCCAGGATTTCATAGCCGCCAAGTGCCAGAAGTGGTACGGCGGCGGCGATCACCCCCACGACGCGCGGTACGACGCCGCGGCGGCATACCTGTGCATGCTGGTGGGCGAAGAAATGGCCTGACGCGGGCCTGAAATACAGTGCGAGTAACGGGCACAGCCCTTGCCGCGGCGATACCGGCCGCACGGCGGGGCTGTGCCCGTTCTTATAGAGAACACATAAGAAAATGTTGACGGAATTGAAATATAATGGTAAAATAAAGTGAATAGTTATGGGGGTTATTTGCCATGAAGAGATTGTCGCTGCTGCTGGCCCTGTGCCTGTTGATAAGCGCGCTGCCCGCGCCGGCATTGTCGGAAGAGGGCGTTGAATACATCGTCCTGGAGGAGCAGCCCGGCGAAGCGGTGGGGGACACCGGCGCCGAGGGACTGACCGCCGGGGAAGAAGAAGTCCCGGAGGACGAGAACGGCGAAAGCATCCCGGAGGATGAGGGCGGCGAAGATGCCCCGGAGGCTGGCGAGGACGCCCCGAATGGCGGGACCGGCTCTGAGGAAGCGCCGATTGCCACGGGCGTGGACAGCGCCCGGGACGCCTCCTACAGCCCGGCCTTTGTGCTTGGGTATGTCGAGGTGCTGGAGATTTGCGACCTGACCCACGAGGACGGCTCCGTGATCTATGGGGCTGTTCCTGAGAAGTCGGTGCTGCTGGCCTGCGACGCTTTCGGCGAGGACGCGCTGTGGGTCTGCTTCGACACCACTGACGGCGCGCTGCTGGGCGTGATGCCCCGGACGAAGCTGCGCCCTCTGGGCGATGAGGAATCCGCGGCCTTCATCGCGTCGGAAGCGGCGCGGGAGGGCATGCGGTATTACGACACCGAGAACCTCTTCCCGCTGCCGATGCTTGCGGCGGATGCCGGAGACGGTAAATCCGCCGGCGGCGAGAATCCCGACGATGCACCGAAAAGTGAAAACAACGCGCCCGAAGTCGCAGAGGAAGGCCTGGATAACGTCGGAGCCATCCCGGACGACGGCCTGACGAATGATGGCACTGTCCCGGACGGCGGTTCCACCGATCAGGGCGGGGACGTGCCTGTCGGTGCTCCCGATCCCGCGCAGGATGACGGAGCCGAGCCGGAATCCCCGACCGCGCAAACGATGGAAGGCGGAGACGCTGCCCCGGCAGAGACCGCCGGTTCGGATGAGATTAGCCCCTCTGACGAGACCTCCGGCAGCGCGGAGTCTGTAACGGAGCCTGCGGAGCAGGAGGAAGCCGGCGAAAGCGAGGCGGTGCGCGAGTCCGCCGCGACGCCCACTGAGCCCGTAGTGACGGCGACGCCCGCGCCGGTTCAAACAACAGCTGCGCCCACTGAGCCCGTAGTGACGGCGACGCCCGCGCCGGTTCAAACGGCGGCGGCGACCGCCGAACCCCCGAAGACGGCGACGCCCGCGCCGGTGCAGACAACCCCTGCGATAGACGACGCGGCGGATGATGGCCAGCCTCGCGCTGTGCTGGCGGCCTCCGCGGGAGACGGCGCTCCCGCTGTGATGGCGCCGCTTCCGCCCCATACGGACCCCAACGGTCCCCAGCTGGCTGCCAATGAGATCACCCTCGGACAGGAGGAGACCTTCGCCCTCAACGGCGCGATGCCCGCGGGCAACCCCGCGACGATCGCCTATTCCTCCGACAACGCGGCCGTGGCCGCAGTCAGCCCGGAGGGAATGGTCACGGGCATCGCCGTCGGCTCGGCCCGGATCAAGGCGACGGCCAGCGACGGCACCTATGCCGAGTGCCTGGTGACCGTCAAGAAGAAGCCCGACGCGGTGCGCTTCAACGTCGCAAAGCTGACCATCGGCAAGGGGGAGATCTCGAACGCCCTGTCGGTGATCCTCGGCAGCGCGCCCGGCGAGTGCGCCGGCAAGCTGACCTTCTCCACCTCGAAGAAAAAGATCGTCACCGTGGACGCCAACGGCATCATCCGGGGCGTCAAGACCGGCAAGGCGGTCATCAAGGTCAAGACCTACAACGGCCTGACGGCCAGCTGCACCGTAACGGTGAAGAAGGCTCCCGGCAAGGTGACGGCCAGCGCCGACAAGAAGACGCTGGGCGTGGGCGAGACCGGCCAGCTGACCGGCAAGCTGCCCAAGAAAACCGCCGGAAGCATCACCTATCTGAGCGAGCAGCCCGGCATCGTGAGCGTGGACGCCGCCACTGGCGCCATGAAGGCGGTCGCCCCCGGCCAGACCCGGGTCTATGCCCAGTCGTTCAACGGCAAGAAGGGCTATGTGACGGTCACGGTGCAGCCCGCGCCGACCTCCATCGCCTTCCCGAGCGCCCAGCTGGTGATGGGCGTGGGCATGAAGCTGGATGCCGTGGCGACCCTCAACGCGGGGGCCGCGGGCACGATCAGCTACAGCGTGGCCGGCAATGTCGCCACCGTGGAGAACGGCAAGCTGAAGGCCACGGCGGTGGGCAGCGGCACGCTGACGGCGACCGCCTACAACGGCCTGACGGCCAGCTGCGCGCTGGTGGTCAAGCCTGCCCCAACGGCGGTGACGCTGCCCGCCAAGACCATCACCATCGGCGTCAATGAATCCGTGCAGCTCCACCCGAGCGTGGGGGACAGCGCCAGCACCTTTACCTATTCCAGCAGCGCGAAGAAGAAGGTCAAGGTCAGCGCCGACGGCGTGGTGAAGGGCGTCAAGACCGGCAGCGCCACCATCACGGTCAAGACCTACAACAAGAAGAAATTCAAGCTGAAGGTGGTCGTTCAGAAGGCCCCCGGCTCCGTCAGCGTCTCCCCGACCAGCGGCGAGCTGTGCGTGGGCGAAAAGCTGCAGCTGTCTGCAAAGCTGCCGAAGAAGACCGCCGGCGCCGTGACCTACAGCAGCGCCAACGAGGCCGTCGCAAAGGTGAACGCCCAGACGGGCGAGGTCGTCGCCGTAGGCGCGGGCAAGACGGACATCATCGCCCGCAGCTACAACGGCCGCGAGGCCCGCTGCGCCGTCACCGTGTTCACGGTGCCCACCTCGGTTTCCGTGGACGTGGGAATGATCGAGCTGGCGGTGGGCCAGACCTGCGCCATCAAGGCGACTCTCGGTCCGGCCGGCAGCCGGTCCCCGCTGACCTGGTCCAGCGCCAACAGCGGCGTCGCCTCGGTCTCCGGGGAGGGTGTGATCAAGGGCGTCGGCGCGGGGTCGACCACCGTCACCGTGGCCACCAACGCCCCCGGCGTGACCGCGCAGGTGCTGGTCACCGTGAAGCCGGCGCCGGGCAGCGTCGCGCTGAACTACAGCAAGCACACGCTGAACATCCACGAGACCTGCCAGCTGACGCCAACCATCCCGGCGGGGACCTATACCGTGTACACCTACGCCAGCTCCGACACCGCCGTGGCCACTGTATCCCCGGAGGGCGCCGTGGTGGCGCAGGGAAGGGGCACCGCGAAGCTGACCGTCACCACGGCCAACGGCCTGAGCGCCTCCATGGAGCTGACGGTGCTGGATCCCTGGTATCCCGACGCGGCGGCGCTGGTGAACCCGCCCGCCACGATGAAGGCGGGGCAGACCGTGCAGCTGCAGTACACCACGCAGCCCGCCGCCGCCGTGCCGGAGTTTGAGTGGACCTCCTCCAATCCCTCCGTGGCCAGCGTCAGCGGCGACGGCAAGGTGACGGCGAACGGCTTCGGCTACGCGCTGATCACCGCGCAGTCAAAGAAAAACAGCGCCATCAAGCTGGAGGTGACCCTGGCGGTGGAGACGGACGCCGTGACGCTGGTGATCCCCGCGCGCACCACGGCCATCTCGGGCATTTCCGCAAACCTGGCGAAGATCGACGCCATCCGCGCCTCGGCCATCAAGCAGATCGACGCGCTGAAGAGCGGCGGGGTCATCTCCTCGGCGGACGCGGACAAGCGCCGCTCCATCGTCAACAACGCCTTCGCGGACTACGCCTTCCCCTGGATGACGCCGGCCCTGCAGAAGTACTGGAAGGCGGCGAACTCCGAGAACGGCGCGAAGGACTTCAAGCCGGGCATCGTGTACTACGGCATGCCCTACATCTCCGGATCCGGCAAGAATCGGCAGTACAACGCCGCGAAGGCCGTCTCCGAGTCACGGTTCACCAACAGCGGCATGGGCTATTACGTGCTGAACCAGGGCAAGCTGCTCAGCGGCAGGTACTGCGGCAACGACTGCTCCTGCTTTGTCGACGCCGCCATCTGGGGCACCGGCAGCAGCCACAGCGCCGACCGCACCACGGATATCGCCTCCTCCAGCGCCTACAAGACCATCAGCGACACCAAGAGCATGCGCCCGGGCGACCTTCTGTGCAAGTCCGCCTCCCACGTGGTGATGTTCCTGTACTACGCCAACGCCGAGAAGACGAAGATCATGCTCATCGAGAACGGCGGCAGCGAGGCGGGCACCAACACCGTGCACTGCGTGGTGGAGAATCTCTCCGCCTACACCAGCCGCGGCTACAAGGTGCGAAGGCTGAAGAGCCTGGGATAACCAAATCAAATAGATCGAGCGCAAGAAAGATCCTTCCTTCCGTTCGGGATGACCACGAATCATTTTTCCCGTCATCCTGAACGAAGTGAAGGATCTTCTGTATTAATATGTGAAGCTAACGCTGATACCCCGCGCTGCGTCAGCCCTCGGGATTCATGCCACGCTGCACGGCCTCGTGCTCCCGGGCCAGTTCGTCGCGCAGCTGGCGGGAGTTCCAGGTGACGTTCGAGGGCGTGAGCACCGCCTTCAGCGGGATCCGGGGCAGGCCGCTCTCCCTCATGCCCTGGAGGAACAGGCTCAGGTGGGTGTTCAGCATGTGGCACATCACCAGCATCGGCTCGGCAAAGGGCAGGGGAGGCTCGCCCGAGGGCGAACCTGAGACCGGGATGCCGGCCAGAGCGCCGATGGGCAGGGCGTATTCCTGGGGGAGGACGCCCCTGCAGCGGAGGTGCTGCTTCTGGCACAGGGCCTTCAGGCGCACCTCTGTGCGGGCGTCGAGGTTGTAGTAAAGCACAAGCGGTCCGGCCATCGCTTACCTCACTTTCAGCGTCACAGCCCGCGCCTTGAAGGCGTCGATCCGCGCGGTATCCTCGGTCAGCTCGATGGTTACGTTGAACGCGCGGGCCTCGCCGGGCTCGAGGAAGGTCAGGTCGCCGCGGCGCTTGCGAAGCCCGAATTCCTGGGATTTCTTCATGTGTACCTCCCATTTGCGCAGGGGAATATCCCCGTCCCTTAACAATTCTATTGTATTCCAAGCAGTTCGGCTTGTCAACCAAAAATGACGCAGTCGGGCTTGAACGCGGCGCCTGGAAGGCGTATAATGGAGAAGCCCTTCGGGGCGATAAAAGACGAAATACAATCCTCAATGGAGGCGCATACCCATGGACAGAGTACGGGGCTTGCTGGGTTTTTTGAAGAACTCACCGACCGCCTTCCACGCGGTGGAAAACATTCGTTTGATGCTCGAAGGCGCGGGCTACGCCCCGCTGAACGAGGGCGTGGGCTGGCGCATTGAGCCGGGCCGCGGCTACTATGTGACGCGAAATCGTTCCTCGATCGTCGCTTTCCGCATGCCCGGGGGAGCCCCTGACCACTTCCAGATCGTCGCTAGCCACTCGGATTCCCCCTGCTTCAAGCTCAAGCCCTCGGCGGAGCACGACGCGAACGGCTATGCGGCGCTGAACGTGGAGAAGTACGGCGGCATGATCATGTCCTCCTGGTTCGACCGCCCGCTGTCCATCGCCGGCCGGGCCATCGTGGACACCGGCGACGGCCTGGAGACGCGGCTGGTGTACCTCGATCGGGACCTGGCGATGATCCCCAGCATGCCTATCCACTTCAACCGGGATGTGAATGAAGGCGTCAAGCTGAACCCCCAGGTGGACATGCTGCCCGTCTACGGCGCGGAGGGCGCGGATTACCTGGAAATGGTCGCCGAAAACCTGGGCGTCGAAAGGGAGAGCATCGTCGGCTTCGACCTGTTCCTCGTCAACCGGGACGCGCCACGACTGTGGGGCGCGGAGGAGGAGTTCATCGCCTCGCCGAGGCTGGACGACCTGGAGTGCGCCTATGCCTCCGTTCAGGCGCTGATCGCCGCGCGGCCCACCGACCATGTGGACGTGCTGTGCGTCTTTGACAACGAGGAGGTGGGCAGCGGCACCAAGCAAGGCGCGGATTCCACCTTCCTGGCCGAGGTACTGCGGCGCGTAATGGCGGCGACCAATGCGGACGGACAAGCCCTTGAGGCCGCCCTTGCCCGGAGCATGATGCTCTCCGCTGACAACGCTCACGCGGTGCACCCGAACCACCCGGAGAAGTACGACGCGGACAACCGCGTGCGGATGAACGGCGGCGTGGTGGTGAAGTTCAACGCCAACCAGAAGTACACCAGCGACGGCGTATCCCAGGCGGTGTTTGAGACGATCTGCCGGGAAAACGGCGTGCCCGTGCAGCGGTTTGCGAACCGCTCCGACATACCGGGCGGATCGACGCTGGGCAACATTGCCAACGCCCACGTGTCCATGATCACGGTGGACATCGGGCTGGCCCAGTTAGCCATGCATTCGGCGAACGAGTGCGCCGGGACCCGGGATATTTCCGACATGATCGATGCCATGCGGGCGTTTCACGAGGTCGAGATCGACGTCGTTCGGGACGGGCTGATCCGCCTCGGTCGCAGGATTTCCCATTGAATGGACATCTGAATACAAATAGGGCAGGCCGTCGGGATTCGACGGCCTGCCGGCGTTTTGGAATGGTCCCTGATTGGGAAGCGTGACGTTTCCCGTTGTCGGCGGGTTCCAGAGGAACACGCCGACAATCATTATTCATTACTGCCCTTCGGACATCAACAGCGCGAGGGTCTGCGTGTCGATGACGGGATTCGCGGGATCGATGGGGGTCAGCGCGGAACCATAGTTGTTGGCGCAGTAGTCCTGGAAGGCGATGACCGCCTGAATGGTGGCATCGTCCAGTACGCCGGCCGTGTACGCGCCGTCCCCCAGCATGCCGTTCAGCACCAGCTGGCTCTGCACCTGGCTGATCAGGCTGGAATCAGAGTAGGCGTCGATCGGGGTGTTCCAGGAGGCGTTGCTGCCCGAAGGCTCCTCATAGACAGGCTCC